>DATHKH010000043.1:0-3536 GCA_035286325.1 Flavobacterium sp. | reverse complement strand
GATGTATAAATCTACATGCAGGTGCGACATTCCTGAAGCATCCACCGTAGGGCTTGAAAATTCTATGCCTACAAAATTAAAGTTGGTATAATTCAGCACATTATCGCCAGCTACCGCAAAATCAGCCGATTGGGTTGTTTGGTAAGGTTCCCAGAAACCATTGTAATAATTAACAGGTACGTTGGTATAGGTATCGGAAAAAATAGGAATTACATCTGCCGGATCTGCTGTTGGCGTAGGCGCATGCACAAATGTTCCCGAAGAATTAATGGTTAAAGATCCTAGCGCTTCTACCCCATTTACTGTTGCGGAAATTACAGCCGTTCCGGCGCCAACCGTATTGACAATTCCCAGTTCATTGACTGTTGCAACCGCTTCGTTTGAAGAAGTAAACGTAAAATATGCCGGTGTTACATTCACCCCTTGGTTTATTCCATTTGGCATATTAAACGCGCACGCCAATCCGTCGATGGTATTCGTTACTCCTACATAAGCATTTTGTACCACATCCTCACCATTCAGGATTTTAGGCTGTTGCGGATTGATTGTTCCGAGTTTTTCAAATTTAACTTCGTCTACCCAAAAGGAATAGCCATTACCGTTTTCGGGGCCTTCGGAAATGAAAAACATCCCTTTTTCGACAGTGAGCTTAGACGGGTCAGGGATAGGAATAATATACTTTTTCCATACTGTACTGATCTGCAGCCCCGAGATGGACGCCTGGTATTTGTTGTCACCGAAATCATTTCCGAATCCAACCACGTCAATTGTAGCGGCGACCGTACTTTTTGCCCAAAAAGTCAAAGCGTCATATCCTGTCAAATTTCTTCCTACCGTGGTATAAAAGGAACCTCCGGCATAAGAACCAGAAGAATCATTTACATTCGGGACATCGAAACGCATGGAAGCGGCAGAATTATTATAAGCAACGTCTGGGTCGACCTGAAAAGCGTTCGCCACGGCTCCGCCATATGATGAAAAGTTAAGCCCGGCGCTAAAAGTATCTATAAATACTTCAGGATTTTTTGAATAAGAAGCCGACTCATAATCATTGGGGTCATTTTCACAGCTAAACACGGCAAATACAAATATCCATAAGAACAGTTGCTTTGCCAAGATTTTAAAATTTGGTTTCATAATATTTCAATTTTTTTAATTGATGATGTTTATAAGAACATATGTTCTGATTTCCCACTCGTTTCCGTTTGGAAAGCCTATGGCTGTCGGATCAGGAACCCAAGTTCCCGATGCGTCCAAAATCTGAGTTGGGTTGTATCTTGGCGAATATTGGTCAAGTGATCTCCATGTCCCGCGAATTCCGATTCGGGTTCCCGGCAAAACGAACCAATCCGGTTTGTCTATTCCGATAGAAAGATCTGCCATTAATTGAAGTGGGTAAGTCAGATTGTAATCACGGTGGTAATCGTATGGTCCCCAATCGTTTATTTTAACAAAAGTGGCCAATTTGACTTGTCTGTAAATGGCGCGCAGATCCAAGCCGTAACGATGGATTGTCCTTGCATCGCTGCCGTTTGCCTGGGCATCGCCTGTATAAATATTGGCAATGAAACCAAAATCCTTGCTCCATTTTGATACTAACCTCGCGTTGATTTCATATAAATCTTTTGCAGGTGCCGCGCCATCGAAGGCGAAAGTTGTTCTTCCGTCTGGCAAGATTCCTATCGCGGCATCTTGTGAAGTAGGATAATGACGGTATACGAATCCGGCGCTTACCGCGAATTTCGCGTCTTCTGTGCGGTCGTTGTCCCAATCGTACATCCAGGTACCCGGAGTTTGATCGAATGTGAATAAAATTTCTCCAGCAGTCTGCTCTCTATTGGCTCTTACCACGAACGGATCGTCGAGGATATTTCTTGGTCTTCCCGGTGCCGGAGCACTGGCATCGATTGGTCCTTCAAGCGGTTTTTGATATAGGAAGTTAGGTGCGATCTGAAGTTTCCCGATCGAGTATGTCAATCCGCTTAAAAAGTTGTATTGGTTGCCGCTGCCGCTGTCTTTCAATCGCCAGCCAGTGTATGTCTGCGTATAATCGGCGCCTCCGTTGGCTACCAATCCCATTGCCGCAGCTTGTCCGTACCAGTTGAATTTTCCCCCGGTGTATGTGAATTTTGCTTTTCCACCCCAATTGTCTTTCGATTCGATTGTGCTTTGATACACCTGCTCGTTTGCACCTTCGCCTCTCACAAACTGATATTCCCTTCCGTTCAACGGAGATCCGGCCCAAATTCCGCCGACATCAACCCCGAATTTTCCGAATTTCCTGTTTATGTCAAGTGTTAAACGTCTTGTTTTAGGTTGCGGGATCGCGAATGAACTTTCGGTGTCCGTTTGTTGTGCCAAATCTTCATGGAAAATTCCTGTTACGTTAAATTTGCGGATGTTCTTTGAGTATTTAAGCAATACTGCCGGATTTGCGCCCCACCAAAGTTGCGGCCCGAATGCGAGTTTAAATCCGCTGAAATATTTTTTGCCTTCCATTTCAAAACCCGATGGTGCAACACCGTTATAAATATCTATTGAAGGGCCATAATTGGCTTCAGGATACAACCCAAAGAAATCGCCTTCGTAACCCCAATGGTAATGGCCCGTTCTGTAAAATCCGTTTAGGTTGAATAATTTGTGGTTCCAGGAATAACTTGCACGATAAACCTGAACCCTGTTGTTTGAATCAAATCGGACATCGCCATTATTCCCTTCTACAGTAACCGGGCGCCCGCGGTTTTCGTAAAAAATCTGGTCGATAGGGTTTGATGCTACATTACCTAAAATGTTGAACTCAACATTGGCTTTCATATTACTGGCCGGATTTCCTTCAACCCCGACATAAAACGATTCCATATTGTCAAAGCCCAATTTATCCGGATATTCCGTGTTATTCGGGTCAGCCGTATCAGGCGTGGTAATCAATGAACCGCCGGTGCTGAATGTCGTGAATTCCGCTGTCAATTTGCTCAGCCTTATTTTTCCGCCTTTTTGGCTGTCAAGGGCCGCTTTGTCGCCTCGTGCCCGTAAAGTTGCATCCATAACCTGAATATTGTCAAAATGATTATTGACGCTGGCTAAAGAAGCGCCTGCTGCATATGGATTAAACTTATGGGCTTCTTTCAACACATAGTACGCAGAACGCGGATATAATTCGTAAAAACCTTTTGCATTGGTTGGCCCTTTGGCACAGATTCCGAACCATTCTTCATTCATATTATTTTGGCCTTGTTCGTAATCTCTCAAATAGCCTCCGCTTGACCATGATGCATTGGTGTCATGGACATCCAAATCAGCTGTTTGCCCGTATTTCCACCAACCGTCACTAAACTGGAATGTAAATCCTCCCAACGCGTTTTGTGCTTTGCCTAAACCCGCAGCATTTTGATAGATTTCTTTCCAGTCGTTTAAAAGATAATAGGATTGCGATGTCTGGTCTTCCTGATTGGTAATGGCGTTAAAGGCATCGGCTCCGAACTCTGCAAACAATACCGGTTTGCCATATTCTTTTTTAACGCGTTCAAATACATCTC
>DATHKH010000042.1:0-8457 GCA_035286325.1 Flavobacterium sp. | reverse complement strand
CCAATGCGGAAATCCCGACCGTTGATTCGGTCATGCAGCCGGCCATGACCAGCAAACCGTTTTCACGCGCAGTTTTGATCATTTCCAAAGCCGCGGTAATGCCGCCGCATTTGGTGAGTTTAATATTAATGCCGTGGAATTGCCCGACACATTTCATTACGTCTTCCGGTCGCTGGCAGCTTTCGTCGGCAATGGTTGGGAGAAAGGATTCAGTCCTGACTTTTTTCATGCCTTCAACATTTTCTGCGGCAAGCGGTTGCTCAATAAATTCGACATTGAAATCTTTGAGGGTTTTGGAATTGGAAATCGCAGCTTCTGAAGTCCACGCGGCATTTGCATCGACACGAAAAACCGCATTCGTGATTTTCCGGAGTTTGCTGACAATCTCCAGATCGTGTTCCGTGCCGAGCTTGATTTTATAAATCGGCCACGGCATTTCGAGGATTTTTTGTTTCATCACTTCGAGTGAATCAATCCCGATGGTATAGGAAGTCAGCGGCGTATTGTCACCTGGTGCCGACCAGAAGCTCCTGAGCGTCTTTTTATTCTTCCGCGCGTAGAAATCCCAATACGCAATATCAATCGCGCACAAGGCAAAATAATCGTCTTTGAGGCAGGGTTCGATGTAGCTCCAGAATTTTGTTGGATGCCAATCGGAAACATTGGCCATCAACGGTTGGATTTTGGCAACACTTCCAGACAATCTTTCAACCGTAGAATGGTAATACGGATTGACCGTCGCTTCGCCGTAACCGGAAGTTTGCCCGTCGGAAACGCAGGCGACCATCGTTTTTTGGATATTGACCGTGTACCGCGAAATCGTAAACGGATGTTTCAGCGGCAATTCGTGGATTTTAAATGTAAGGGATAGAGCCATAAAAAAAAGCGTTGGGTAACTACCCCAACGCTCTCAAAAATACAAACAAACTAAACAATAACCTTATTTTTAAACTGAAATGTTTTCTTGCATTAATCCGGCGGCATGTACGTGCGCTGCATTGGCGCGGCCGCTCGGATCTTGGTTCTCCTGCCATTTCGGAATCCACTTCCTGACAGTCTGCGCGGCGCTTTTCTGTGGGTAATGTTTGTGGAAAATATTCCTGTAGAAATACGCTTCTTTTGTTGCAGGCGTATTGTAAGGAAACCTTTCGGCCGCTGTTTCCAACTGCTCATCGGTGACCTGTGCCTCGCAATATTCGATCAATTCGTCAATCCAGTTATACCCGACACCATCAGAAAATTGTTCTTTCTGGCGCCACAGAATTTCTTGTGGCAGGTATGGTTTTTCTGGCGTATCGAATGCTTTTCTCAATATGTATTTTTCAACACCGTCATATGTGACCGGCTGTTTTTCTCCGCCTTTAATCAACATCGACATGTCTAAAAATGCTTTGTCCAAAAACGGGACGCGTGCTTCGAGTCCGTGTGCCATTGTGGATTTGTCAGCCCTGAGCAAATCAGCGGTGAATAATTTCTGGACGCGCTCGATGGTTTCCTTTTGGAATTCCTCTGTTGACGGTGCATTCCTGAAATACAAATAGCCCCCGAAAATCTCATCTGCGCCTTCGCCGGACAATACGACTTTGATTCCCATATCGGTAATCGCTTTTGACAGGAAATACATTGGCGTACTTGCGCGGACAGAAGTCACGTCATACGTTTCGAGATGCCAGATCAGTTTGTCGAGTATTTCAATTCCCTGCTCGATTCCAAAATGGATTTCGTGGTGCTCGGTTCCTAAAAATGCGGCAACTTTACGGGCTGCTTTTGCATCTGGAGATTCATCATTTAACCCAATCGAAAATGAATGCAATTTCTTTCCGTCTTCTGCCAGTAAACGTGCCGCAATGGAGGAAGTCAACGACGAATCGAGTCCGCCTGAAAGCAATACGCCAATCGGCACATCGCTCATCAACCTTTTTCTTGTCGCCTCGGTCAATGTTTCCCTGATCAGGGACAAATCGAGTTCAGCGGTTGCTTTTGTATGGTCTTCATAAAGCGGCTTGTAGTATTTTACAAAACCGGTTTTTGGTGTGTAGAAATGTCCCGGAGGAAATGTTGAAAAAGTCTTGCACTGGTCGGCAATCGGCTTCATCTCAGAAGAGAAATAAATCCTGCCGCGTTCGTCCAATCCGTAATACAAAGGCTTGACACCCATTGGGTCGCGGCCTGCGATAAAATCGTCGCCGTCAATCACGACGAAAGCAAAATCACCGTCGAGCAGGTTGCAGAAATCGTAACCGAATTCTTCGTAAAGATGTACAATCACTTCGGAATCTGATTTGCTGCGGAATGTATGGTGTTTCAAAACCGTGTCGCGCAATTCCTGATGGTTGTAGATTTCGCCATTGTGTACCATATAAGCCATTTTACAGCCTTTTATCGGTTGCTTTCCCGAATGCAGGTCGATAATGGAAAGGCGTTCGTGACTTAAGATATGTCCATTTTCGGTGACATGCATATCGCTTTCGTCCGGACCGCGGTGCGACATCCTTTTTGAAAGTTGTTTGACAAGCTGTTCGTCTTTTCCTTTTCCGATAATGGCTAATATTCCGCACATACTCCTAATTCTTTACTTTTTGGTTTATTTGATAAAGCAAAGATGCAGGATTGGTTATGATTACAAAACAGAAAGTTTATTATTGATTATAATTTAAAACAAAAAATTAAATTAAATCAATAATATGAAAGCAGAATGATGAAAATTGCGGTTTAAGGATTATAAATTGTAAAAAAGAAAGCTAGTCTATTGCCTGAATCACGTAGTTTGTTCCGTTGATTTCAAAGGAATAATCAATTTCCTTTCCCATCAATTTGGCGCCAAGCGGCGATTGCGGCGATAAAGCAATAACATTGATGTTGTCAATCGTAACTTTAGGAAGTGCAGCACAAAGGTATAGATGAATGTCATTGGCTTTCACCAAACTCCCAAGCGCGATTTTTTCCGAAGTGTTTGATGTGTTGCCTATTTTGTCCAAAATGGCTTTCTGGTCAATGGCTTCGGTGAGTTTGTGGTTGAGCTTTTCCTGTTCGATGTGCATCATCGACAGGGCCGTTTCGTGCTTGTCGCCAGCCGAGCCTTTTGCGTCGTTTTTCGAATCTTCGGTCAGTGCCGAAATCATGTCGCGGAAGACATCGATTCGGTCCTGGACGAGTTGGGAATATTTTTGGTGGATTTGTTGTTTGAAAGTCATGGTTTAATTTTAGTAGACAGCCGCGTTAGGGATTGCAACGTAAATCCTTTTGGGAATTAACGAAACACAGTGAAGGAAATTTCCAAAAGATTGCAGTGAAAAGCCCGGCGCGAGGCACGAAGCGCAACGCCCAAATCTCAGGCGCTCAGTTTCTCTTTAAAAATCAAACTTATAGCTCACGCCCAAAATCACCTGAAAACCCTGCACCGGATAATTGAGCCATTTTTCGTAATTCTGGTTGGCGATGTTGTTGAATTTCAGGAAACCGGTCAAACGCTCGTTGTGCTTGTAGCCGATGTGCGCATTGGCGTCGAAATAACCGTCTAAAGTGGTCACGCCAGCCGGAATGACATCGTCGATATTGATTTGCAAATCCTTTCTTTCGCCGATATAAAACACATCGGCGCCGGCATACCATTTTTCAGTGATGTTGACGTCGAGTGACGAACCGATTTTCATTGAAGGCAAATTCCACGCTTCGGCTTGCAAATCGGTGTTGTAAGCGCTGAAAGTTCCATTGACGCCAAAAGAGATATTTTTGGTAAAATCGGCTTTTAATTCGCCGAAGAAACTCACAGTTCTGACATCATCGTAAACGACGCCAAAAGAGTTTCCGTATTCGTAATTTTCTGAAGTCGCATCTGCATAATCGTTGGCTTTGAAAAGTGCTTTGCCGCGTTCGTTGACATAGGAACCGCGGACATTGTAGCTGACGCTGTTGGCCAATTTCCCTTTCAGTCCGGCAAAAATATCGTACTGTTTATCAGTTGGCGCAATGGCGAGGTTTGGCGAAACAAATGGGTTTTCATTCGTCAAATCGCGGTAGGAATTCTGCTCGAGCGAACCTTCGGCACCGGCATAGAAAATCATCAGGTCACCAACTACTTTATACGAAGCCTCGACTTGCGGATAAATGAAGAATTTGCTGTCGCTGTGCTCATTGTCGATGCTGTAAAATGCAGCTGCGCCAAGGTTGATCGACCAATCGTCGCGATTGACGGTAAAGCTTGGATGGATTCCGATATTGGTAAAACCATAAGTAATTTCGTCAAAATCAAACCCTTTTTTAAACGTGCCGCCGAGGTAATCAACGATAACATCAGTCTTGATTTTCGTGCTGTTGATTTCAAAACTGAACTTTGGCTTCGCATAAAAACGATTTTCCTGCGAATCGTAAGAATCCCAGAAACGGTTGTATTTCACGCTGAGTTCGTCAAAGATGCTTTCGTTAAACGCGAGTTTGGAACCGACATAAAAATTATGGAACGTATGGTCGGGATTGATGCCATTGATGACGGTTTGGCGGTCTTCAGGCGTCAGCTCATCGCCAAAATCTGCCGGAAGGCCATACCAGTTGTAGCCTTGGTTTTGGTAACCCAAATCGACATTCCATGACAACGCCTGGGTTTTATTGCCATAAGTCAGGTCGATCGAAGAATCGTTGAAACCGTCTTCCAATTCGGCTTCCTTGATGCCGCCGCTGGATGACAGATGGCGAAACATACCGCCGACATATGAATTGTCGGTGATGTTTTCAGTGATAAAAAGTTCGGCGTTGACCGTGCCGTAATCCCCAAGCCCCAAAGTCGCGAAATTCTTGAACAGCCTTTCCTGCGCGGTTTTGTCGACATTCGCGGCGCGGCCTTTTGAAGGCGTAAAAGTCGACGCGACCGGGAAAGAGAAAATATTGTACTTGATGTCTTCTTTCTTCGTGTTGTCTTCGTCTTCCAAAGCAGGCGTTTCCTTGACTTTAAACGCGTCGGAAATGGTCGGTGTATACGGTTTTACAACGTTGACAACTTCGGTTCCGATGTTTTCATCCTTCTTCTGTGCGTTTGCAGCAAAGGCGATGGCGAATAGGAAAACGATGGTATATTGGGATTTCAATTTCATAGGTAAATGGTTTTATCTACGCCAAAGCGCGGTAAAATTTAATTTTGGATGGATGAATTCGTTTTCGATTCTTCGCCTTTGATGATGGCCAGTTCTTTTTGCGCTTCTTCGACAACGTCAGGGTAAGCGGTGAAATTCTTGATGACGCTCTCAAGAATATATGTCGCCTGGAAACTGTCTTTAAGCCCGTAAAAGTTTTTCGCCATGACGATCAGTCCTTTAGCACCGAAATATTTATAACCCGAATAATTCTTGGTCAGTTTTTGTACAGTCGCATTCGACGCTTCAAATTTGCCGTCCTGGTTTTTAAAATACGCATCATAATACAATGCTTCGGCCGCCAATTCTCCGGTCGCAATCGTCAGCAATTTCGCATAAGCCGCACGCGCTTTGGTTTCGTCATTGGTTTTAATGGCAGAACGCGCTACGATAATCTGCGCATCAGATTTGACTTTGTCGTCCATTTTTGGGTTGGCCAAAACTTTATCAGCATACACAACGGCATTCGCATAATTCTTTTGCTCGTAATAGGTTTTCATCAGATTCGCCTGCGCGAAAGTCACGTTTTGTGGAAAATCCGCTTCGGTTTCCAATCGTTTTAAGATTGCCATCGTTTTGGCGTCGTCGTCTTTCTTCATATAAATCGACGCCAATCGCGCCAAAGACTGTTCGGTAAATTCGTTGCGCGGTTTCGAAATCACATATTCATATCCTGCAACCGCATTGTTTTCCTGGTTGTCGGCAAAATAAGACTGCGCGAGGTAGAAATTGGCTTTCAGGGCATGGATTCCATTCGGGAATTTCGAAACATAACCCGATAAGGTTGAAATCGCCTGTTTGGTATTGTTCTGCAGATATTGTTTCTCAGCAGCTTCGTAAGTATCATTATCCAAATCGGCATCAGAAACTTCAACAAAATCAAGCGTTCTGACCCAAGACGCATATTCATCGACCTTTCCATTGTCGACATAAATCAAACGCGCTGTCGAAACCGCTTCAAGCGCTTCGGGCGTTCTTGGATAATCGGCTGCGACTTTCTTGAATTTCGCCAATGCCAACTGGTCGCGTTCGCTGTTGTAATAAATCAGCCCTTCGCGTAAAATCGCTTTTGAACCATACGAACCGTTTTTGAATTCACTGATCAACTGGTCATAAGTCCTGATCGCCAAATCGGTTTTATTTTCAGTTACATAAGTGTTTCCAAGTTCAAATAACGCGTCATCGCGGTACGATGATTTTGGGTATTGCTGCAGGAATTTGTTGAAATCGTCAATCTTTTTGTCATTTTTCTGAACGAATCCGTAGCTGATCGCTTTTTGGTACGCCGCATAATCGGCATCGATGCTTCGCAGTTCGATGACTTTATTGTACGCATCCATAGCCGGCCAGTATTTTGCCGATACGAAACGGCTGTCAGCCAATCTTAAATAGGCATCGTTCAAACGCACTTTGTCGTCTTTGACGGCATCTATGAAAGACTGAAAATAATTCCCGGCCTGGTCATATTCCTTCAATTTGAAATACGCATAAGCGATATTGTAATTGATGTTTTTGTATTCGGGCGTGCTTTTCGCTTCGGGAAAACCGATGAATTGTTTAAAGCTCAATAAGGATTCGTTGAAATCGTCCAACACATATTCGGTTTCGCCTTTCCAGAAAGTCGCACGTGCTGAGAATTTCGCGTTCCGCGGTTCGGCAATCGACTTTTTGAACATCGACATCGCGCCTTGGTAATCGCCGTCGGTATACAATTCCAATCCGCGGTAAAAAGCGACTTTTTGGTACGCTTCCCGGTTGGCGGTTTTGTTTTTCTCAAGTAAATCCAACGCGCCTTTGTAGTTTTTTGAAGTGATATAAGAATCGATCAAAAGGCCTTCGACCTCCGCGCGGCTTGGCGAATTTGGGTATTTGTCAATGAACGCCGCCAAAACATCCGGAACAGCCTGATAAGAGTTGCCGATTTCGTAGCTTAACTTCGCATAATTCAATGTCGCATCTTCCTGGAGTTTCAGGTCGAATTCCATTTCAGATGCGTTTTTGAATGCGTTTAAAGCCTGTTGTTTCCTGTCGGTTTTCAGGTAGCTTTCGCCCAAATGATAATACGCATTCTGTGCGACGAAGTCATTTCCGCCGATGATTTTATTGAATTGCGCAATGGCATTTTCGTAATCTTTCTGCATGTAATAGGCATAACCGAGTTGGTAATAATCGGTGTTGTTCCATTTTCCTTTTTTGCCTTTGTATTGCGTCAGGTATGGAATTGCCTTATCGTATTGCTTCAGGTTGAAATAACTTTCCCCGATGATTTTGTTGAGTTCCGATTTTTCCAAAGCGCTTGATTTGGCCATCGCAGCTTGTCCCAATTCAATGGCTTTATCGAATTTGCCGAGCTTGAAATTCATGTCGGCCTGGAAATAAGACAGCTTTTCCTTGTATTTTTCCTCGCCCGAAACCTGGTCGAATTGTTTGGTCGCTTCTTTATAATCATCGGATTCATACGCCATAAAGCCCAGGTAATATTTGGCTTGCGAACCGTATTCAGGCGAATTGATGACTTTGTTGAAATAACCTGTCGCTTCCTTTTTCTTTTTGGCAGTGAAAAAACTGTAGCCTTTCTGGAAGTTGAATTTGTCCATTTCCTTTGCGGTCAGTGCGCTTTCATCGACTTTGTCAAACCATTGCAAAGCCTGCGGGTATTTTCCCTGTTCGAAATAATATTGGGCGACTTCGGCATAAGCCTGGTTTTGCTTGGTGCTTGTCGGATAGTCGTTTACGAAATTTTCCATTTCGACATCGGCGTTGGCCTGGTCAAGACGAATCGCACAATTCGCACTGTAATAGGCGCAATCGGCTTCGATGTCAGGGCTTTTGGTTTCCGATTTTACTTTGTCGAAAATGATTTGTGCCGATTGGTACTGCTTGTTGTTGTACAGGTCAAGCGCGCGGTTGTAATCTTCTGAATCGTTGGCATATATGGCTGATTTTTGCGCGGAAACAGTAAATATTCCCGTGAAAAAAATCAATAAAATCAGTGCTTGGAGTTTACGCATTTTGATTGGTTTTTAGAAATTCAAAGTTACCTTCATGCAGTCTATAACGAACCGATTGCGGCTTTTATTATGAACATTTTTTTTAACATTTGACATTGCAAAACATATCTTCACCCTTTTTGATATTAAATTTTGATAAAGCTGATGAACTTTATTACTTTTACCGAATAAACAATTCCACACATGTCACAGCCCGTACTTTATTTGAGAAATGCCACTATCTTTCAGGATAACAGAACCATTTTGAACAATGTCAATCTTGAGGTGAACCATGGTGAATTTATTTATATCATCGGAAAAACAGGCTCTGGAAAAAGCAG
>DATHKH010000041.1:0-9577 GCA_035286325.1 Flavobacterium sp. | reverse complement strand
ATTAATTCACCTAATCAGTATTCCGGTAACGAACACTTCGGTAAATCCTGCGCGAAGCATCAGCCAGGCGATATTCGTACAAGGTTGGGCATTGGAACAATTGTGGCTGTTTATTGCAGCCCCGATTTTGGGCGCAATTGCCGGTGGATTGGTTTACAAAGCCATCAAGAATCCGCCTATCGCACATACAGAATAAACACAGATTTAGTACATTTGGAATAAAGCATTTCAGATGGATCCTATTATCGCCTATTTCTCAACGATTCCGTCTTCGCACAGGGCATTGATCCTCGCGGGCGGAATCGCTTTTTTCTGGCTGCTCGAAAGCGTAAAGCCATTGGTTTCCTTTGGCTATAAAAAATGGCACCATGCCGGAATCAATATTTTCTTTACTGTTACCACGATTGTCGTCAATTTTTGCATGGCTTTTATTTTGTTGATGGCGGCCGAATGGACGGCGAAAAATCATTTCGGGATTTTAAACTGGATTCCGGAAATACCGACATGGCTTTATGCGATTGCCGGACTTTTGCTTTTGGATTTGATTGGCGCTTATCTCGTGCATCTGATCCAGCACAAAACCAAATGGATGTGGCGTTTTCACCTGATTCACCATACCGATACGTGGATCGACACGACATCGGCCAACAGGCATCATCCGGGGGAAAGCGTGATCCGGTTTATTTTTACTACGCTTGGCGTTTTGATTATCGGTGCGCCGATGTGGCTCGTTTTTTTATACCAATCGTTGTCGGTCGTGTTTTCACAATTCAACCATGCGAATATTTCGATACCGAAAAAACTCGACACGGCTTTGAGTTGGTTTATCGTTTCACCAGATATGCATAAAGTCCATCATCATTATATGATGCCTTACACCGACAGCAACTACGGGAATATTTTTTCGATTTGGGACAGGATTTTCGGGACTTTCATGGTTTTGCCGCAGGAAAAAATCATTTATGGTGTCGATACGCATATGCTGCCCGAAGAACACAACCGGATTGGCAACCTGTTGAAAATTCCTTTTCAGAAACGCAAACCTATAGAAGTTGCCAAATCGGATGAAAAAAAAAATTAAGGCACTTTAAAAAGTAATTATTTTTTTTACTAATATTGGTTTAGAAATGTGCAATGAAATATCCGGATTAATTTTCAAGGAATGAAAAAAAGCAATCGTTTAGAACTTGACAATGAGCAAATAGAAAGGCTTGTCAGTATGGCTTTGGAAGAGCGAAAACCTTTCGAGGTAATTAAAGAAGAATTCGGCGTCCCTGAAAAAGAGGTGATTGAGATCATGCGCAAACGGCTGACCAAAGACCGGTTCGAGCTTTGGAGACAAAAAGCCAGCGCCAGCAAACCCAAGCCGAAACCGATGGCTATTGATGATTTCGACGATGAACTCGACGGCAAATATTATATGAAAAATAAAATCGACTAAAAACATAAACTCCTGTAACGGGAGTTTTTTTATTTCCATAACTTCGCTAATTCGAGACCATAAGGCCGAACTGAACGAAGTCAGACAAACTAACCATATGAAAAATATCTTTTTATTGCTTTTCCTCACTGTTGGATTCAACGCTTTTTCACAGGAGAAAAAAATCACGGAAGCGGAAATTGCGATTAATCCACTAATCAAAGGCACGCTTTTTTCACCTGAAAATCCGACAAATAAAACAAAGGTCGTTATTATGATTGCTGGTTCAGGCCCGACAAACCGCAGCGGAAACCAAATTGGCATGCAGACGAATTGTTCCAGATATCTCGCCCAGTCATTGGCTAAAAACGACATCGCGGCATTCAGTTATGACAAAAGGATTTTTGCACAGATGATTGCCGGAACGCTCGACGAAAAGAAATTGTCGTTTGAAGATTTCATTAATGATGCTAAAGACGTCATCGCGTATTTCAAAAACCAAAAACAATATGCTAAAATCATTGTTTTGGGCCACAGCGAAGGCTCGTTGATTGGCATGGTCGCCGCCAATAATAATAATGCGGATGGCTTTATTTCGATTGCCGGTCCTGCAAGGCCGATTGATGAAGTGCTAACCGAACAGCTTATGAAAATGATGCCATCGCATACCGAAGAAATAAAACACGATTTGGAACTGCTGAAGAAAGGCGAAACATTTGAGCTCAAAAGCAGCAACCCGACAATCGTTTCGGTTTTCAGGGAAAGCGTACAGCCATATATGATTTCGTGGCTGAAATACAATCCGCAGGACGAAATCAGGAAACTCAAAATTCCAGTGTTGCTCATCAATGGCACCAAGGATTTGCAAGTGCCGTCATCGGATGCGGAATTACTGAAAAAAGCCAAACCGGAAGCGAAACTCGAAATCATCACCAACATGAACCACGTCCTGAAGGAAGTCAAAGGCGACGATGCGGAAAATAAAGCAACCTACAATAATCCTGATTTGCCAATCATGAATGAGCTGACAATCATTGTTAATCAATTCATAAAATCGATTTAGGCTGTAACAAATTCTTATTTTTACGCACTTATCCGCAAACAAAACCCTAAAAATGAAAAAAACACTTTTCACATTGGCATTGGCCACTTCACTATTCCATTTCAGTGTTTCGGCACAAACCAAAAAAACTGACGAAGTCAAAGTGCTCATTGACCTGAACAATGTCAAAGATGACAAAGTCATGGTTGCGATAAATCCACCAAAAATGACTGCTGATCAAGTCGTTTTTCATTTTCCGAAAACGGTTCCCGGCACTTATTCCACCGACGATTATGGAAGGTTTATTGAAGATGTGAAAGCATTTGACAAAAAAGGGAACGCACTGACGGTAGCCAAAGCAGATGAGGATTCGTGGGCCATCACCAATGCCAAAAACCTCGATAAAATCACTTATCTCGTCAATGATACATTTGATGTGGAAGCTTCGAACGATGTCTTTTCACCAACAGGAACCAACATACTGGCCGACACGAATTTTGTATTGAACATGCACGGATTTGTGGGTTATTTCACCGAAATGTTGGCTACACCATACAATGTCACAGTGATGCATCCCGCAAAACTTTGGGGCGCGACTTCGATGATTGATGCCGATGCGTCGGATACGAAAGATGTTTTCGTGACTTCGCGTTATGCCGAATTGGTTGATCATCCGGTAATGTATTCGAAACCGGATTACACGACTTTTACGGTGGACGGAATGGAAATCGTTTTCAGCATTTATTCCCCAAAAGGCGTTTTTACTGCCCAAATGCTGAGTCCGGAATTGGAGAAAATGATGCGTGCACAGAAGAAATTCCTCGGTCCGATCAACAAGAATAAAAAATATACCGTGCTTTTGTACCTTTCAGATATGCAGAAACCGGATGCACAAGGTTTTGGCGCGTTGGAACACAATACTGCCACAACCGTTGTATTTCCTGAAGTCATGCCAAAAGACCAATTGGTTTCCGGATTGATCGATGTCATTTCACACGAGTTTTTCCATACGGTAACGCCGTTGAGCATTCATTCAAAAGAAATCCAGTTTTTTGATTTTACGAATCCTAAAATGTCAGAGCACCTTTGGATGTATGAAGGCGTGACTGAATATTTCGCGAATCTTTTCCAAATCAACCAGAGTTTGATTTCTGAAGATGAATTTTACAGCAGAATGGCAGGCAAAATTACAAATGCCTCAAAATACAACGACACTATGCCGTTTACAACAATGAGCGCCAATGTTTTGGTTGAGCCTTATAAGGCGCAATACCTCAACGTCTATGAAAAAGGTGCTTTGATTGGCATGTGCATCGATATTATCATCCGTGAAAAAAGTGACGGTCAACGCGGTATTTTGGATATGATGCAAAAGTTATCCAACGAATATGGTGACAGCAAACCGTTTAATGATGAAGAGCTATTCCCGAAAATTGTCCAGCTGACTTATCCTGAAGTCGGCGAGTTCCTCAATAAATATGTTGCAGGAAACACCCCGATTCCTTATGAGCAATTCCTTGCAAAAGTCGGCGTAACCAAATCGACCAAAAAAATCGCAGAAAGTGTTTTCCTTAAAGGGCAAAAGCCATATATCACGATTAAGCCCGGCACAAAAGATATCGTAATTATCAACGGGATCGAATTGAATGATTTTATGAAAACGCTTGGGTTGAAAGGCGGCGACGTCATCAAGACCATCAACGGGAAAGACTACAACCTCGACAATATTTATGATATGATTATGGGAAGCCAAAACTGGAAAGAAGGCGATGCCATTTCCGTCATGATCAACCGCGATGGTGCAGCAATGACACTGGCAGGCAAAGTCAAACCTGATTACAAGGAAGTGGAAGCGTTTGTCGCCACTGATGCGTCGAAAAGCAAACTCAAAGATGCCTGGCTGAAAGGATAAAACCACAAATCACGAAGTATTAAATCCCCGTTTGCATGACAAATTGGGGATTTTTTCATTTATTTGCCGGGACGAAATGTAAAATAAAAATTCATGAGATTAAAGATTGCGATACCTGTTGTTATCCTGTCGGCTTTGCTATTATTGGCAGGCTGTCAAGAAAAAAAATCAACCAAAAACCTGCAGATTACCGGAAATATCGAAGGATTCAAAAAAGGAACGATTTACATCCAAAAGCTCGAAGATACTACCTTAGTGCCTTTAGACAGTATTATCGTAAATGGCGATTCGCATTTTGCAAGCGACATAGACATCGATTCGCCTCAAATGCTGTACATATTCATTGACCGCGGTGTATCGAACAGCCTCGACAACAACCTGATGTTCTTCGCTGAACCGGGAAAAATCAACATCGACACCAACCTGGATTACTTCTATTCCAATGCGAAAATAACCGGTTCCAAAAACCAGGAATTCTACGAAGAATATAAGAAAGTCAACTCGCGTTTTGTTAGCCAGCAATTGGAACTGACAGAAGCCAAATTGAAAGCCATGCAAAAAAGCCTGCCTTATTCTGAAGAAGAAAACCAGGCAAAGTCGGAGGCGATTCTCAAAAGTAAATATTTGTATGCGATTAATTTTGCGGTCAACCACAAGGATTATGAAGTCGCGCCATATGTAGCGCTTTCAGAAATCAACGATGCAAACCTGAAATACCTTGATACGATACAGAAATCGCTGTCGCCAAAAGTCGCCAGATCCAAATATGGGAAACTGCTTGAAAAACACATTGCTGAAAGAAGAAAATTGGAACAGCAATAATTTTTTAAATTCATATATAAAAAAACCACTCCGTTAAAGAGTGGTTTTTTAATTTTGAGCCGATAGAGGGACTCGAACCCACGACCTGCTGATTACAAATCAGCTGCTCTAGCCAACTGAGCTACACCGGCGTTGTGCGTGCAAATATAAAAGTGAAATTTGAATTTCCAAAATTAAATCCCACTTTTTACAGGCATTCATGGTATTATAATGTATTGATTTTTCCAACCAATTGTGTAGCAGACGCTTCCAGTTCATTGTGTATTTGCTTGAAGTGCGCTTTTTTGTTTTCGACATTCTTAGCGTTCACTTTCGCAATCAAGGTATCAAAAACACCTATTGCTTCGTCAATCAGCGCATTGGAAGCTTCAGTCGGTTTCCCCGTTGTAGCCATTTCCCATAAATATACCGCTTCGATGATGTCACCCAAAACGTAATTGATGTCTTTCTTTAAATTCTTAACATTTGCCATTGTATCTTATTTTTAAAATCCGGTGCAAAATTACATATTATCTTCCAATAAAACTATGAAATATAGATTTCTAATATTGAAGCCGTTCCATCAATCGTAAATGCCTTCATTCCTGCTGGAATCAGCACGGTGTCGCCTTTCTGGTATTTGTAATGATTTCCGTCATGCCAGAGTTCAAAACCACCGTCAACGCACATGTAAACAGTAAACGAATGGCCATTTTTGGTAATGTTGGTTTTGGATTCGAGCGGGATAAAATTGGTCGTAAAGTATTCACAGTCGGCTATGGTATTGGATTCGTTCACGTTTTTGGAATATGCCCTTACCGCATCGGTCGTATCGTAATTGATTGCTTCGAGCGCTTCGTCAACATGCAATTGACGCGTGTTTCCCGATGCGTCTTTCCTGTTGAAATCGTAAATGCGATAAGTGATATCAGATGTCTGCTGGATTTCGGCGATTAAAATTCCGGCACCAATAGCGTGAACGGTTCCGGTTTCAAGGAAAAAAACATCGCCTTTTTTTGCCTTCACCGTATTTAAAATGGAAACGATGCTGTCGTCCTTGAGCGTTTCCAAGTATTGCTCGGGGCTCGATTTTTCCTTAAATCCGACAATGATCCTGGAACCTGGATCGGCTTGCATGACATACCACATTTCGGTTTTGCCAAAGGAATTGTGGCGTTTTTTGGCCAGTTCGTCGTTTGGATGAACTTGTATGGACAAATCTTCGCGTGCGTCGAGGAATTTGAACAGCAGCGGAAATTGTTTGCCGAATCGTTTGTGGACTTCCGTTCCCAATATATCATCAGGATGTTTTGCGATGAGTTCGGTCAATGGCATTCCTGAAAATATTCCGTTTGAAATCACGCTGACATCATTTTCAACGGTTGACAATTCCCAACTTTCTCCGGTGATGCTGGATGTAATTGGTTTGTGGAGTTTCGTTTTGAGTTTTGTTCCGCCCCAGATTCTTTCTTTGAGAATGGGCTGGAATTGCAATGGATATAGTTGTGGATTCATTGGTTGGTTTCTTATCAGTTTTGCAGCCTAGCCCTGATTGCAGTGAAAATCCTTTTATTGTTTTGAAAAAAGCCCTTCGACTGCGCTCAGGGTGATAAAACAATAAAAGATTGCAACGGAAAGCAGGAAAAAGCTCCTAAAAATTAATCTCCTTTATAGCTGACGGAATTGCGCGGCGTTTCGAAAAGCGTCACTTCCAATTCCAGTTCTTTTTTTATTTTATTCCTGATTTTGTTCCAGATGACGACGGCGATGTTTTCGGCGGTAGGGTTCAGCTCCAAAAATTCAGGCACGTCGAGGTTCAGGTTTTTATGGTCGAACGGCGTTTCGACTTCGGTAAAAATGATTTCTGCCAATTCTTTGATATCGATGACATAGCCGGTTTCGGGATTGATGCCGCCGGTCACGCTGACAATCAATTCATAATTGTGCCCGTGGAAATTTTCGTTGTTGCATTTCCCAAAAACAGAATCATTCTTCTCAAAAGACCAATCTTTGCGATACAAACGGTGTGCGGCGTTGAAATGGGCTTTGCGGCTTACGGTTACTTTACTCACGGTTTATAATTGTTTTTGGTGTTCGTGAACCTTCGGTTTCATACTTTATGGCCTTCAAGAAAATGATAAAATTCGTCGAAAATGATTTTAAACCAAACGGTGTAAATCCCGGGATTGGCGGCCATGCCGGTTTTCACATCGTCAATGGACATCCATTTCCAGCTTTCGGCTTCTTCGGTATTGATGTTGGGTTCGCCGTTGTAATAGCCAATCAGGACGTGATCGAGTTCGTGCTCGGTCAGTCCGTTGTCGAATGGCGCTTTATAGATGAAATGAAAGAGTTCTTTGAGTTCCGTTTTGATGCCCATTTCCTCAAACAGGCGGCGGCTTCCGGCTTCAAGGCTCGTTTCGCCTTCACGCTGGTGGCTGCAGCACGTATTTGTCCACAATAAGGGCGAATGGTATTTGTGATGCGCGCGTTGCTGGAGCATGATCTCGTTCTTATCGTTTAAGATAAAGACCGAAAAAGCGCGGTGCAAAAGCGCTTTCTCGTGCGCTTCGAGTTTCGGCATGACGCCAATTTGTTCGTCGTGTTCGTTGACCAGGATTACGTTTTCTTCCATAACATTTTTAAAGCAAGTAAAAATACGAAAAAAGTTGGTGAACCCCGAAGGCATTAACGTTCTCTTGCGATTTGTTGGGTGGAACGTTAAATTTTCGCCAAATCAGCCTATACAAAACCATAAATTGTACTTTTCACGTATATCGGCTTGTAACTTTGTAATTGAAAATTCACATTATGAAATCGAAAATCATTTTGCTTTTTAGCTTGCTTGTTGTGCTCAGTTCTTGTGCACAAAACAAGAAAACAGAAACACAAACCAAAAAACCAACTGCCATGGGAAATGTCATCTCGAAACCCGGAAATCCATATTATTCGAATACGGATAAAACAAAACTCAATGTGTCTGACGCCGAATGGAAAAAGGTCCTTCCTGAAGACGTTTACGCCGTGTCGCGCGAAGCGGATACCGAACGCCCATTTACCGGAAAATACTGGGACAGCGATACCAAAGGAACTTATTACTGTGTGGCCTGTGGAAATTTGCTGTTTCGCTCCGACCAAAAGTTCCAAAGCAGTTGCGGCTGGCCGAGTTTCTTTGAACAGGAAAACAAAAACAGTACGATTTATAAAACCGACAACACTTTGGGAATGGAACGCACTGAAGTGCTTTGTGCAAGATGTGGCGGCCATTTGGGGCACATTTTTGACGACGGTCCGCCGCCAACGGGAAAAAGATATTGCATGAACTCCATCGCGATGGATTTTATACCAGATAACAAATAAATATGAAAAAGTTAATTTTAATAGTGTTGATTTTCAGCATTAATATGTTTGGACAAAAAACGGTGGCAACGAAACCATCCGTAAATAATAATCTTGAAACGATTACGCTCGGCGGCGGCTGTTACTGGTGCGTTGAAGCGGTGTATGAAGAATTGAACGGCGTAAAATCTGTTGTTTCAGGATTTTCAGGTGGAAAAACTGCCAATCCAACTTATGAAGAAGTGTCGACAGGACAAACCGGATATGCGGAATCCGTGCAAATCACATATGACAAGACGGTGACGAATTTAGATGAGATTTTCAAGGTGTTTTTCACGGTTCACGACCCGACAACTTTGAACAGGCAGGGTGCTGATATCGGCACACAATACCGCTCAGTGATCTTTTATAAAAACGACCAACAGAAAAAAGCGGCGCAAAGCATCATTGCGGCATTGACAAAAGCCAAAGCCTATGACGAGCCGATTGTAACCAAATTGGAACCGTTTACAAAATTCTACAAAGCGGAAGCGTATCACCAGAATTATTATACGAACAACCAAAGCCAGCCGTATTGCCAAATGGTGATTCAGCCGAAACTGGAGAAATTCGAGAAAGTTTTTAAAAAGAAAAGCTGATGAGAACCGGGAAGTGATTTGCTGCGCCAGTTCGCTGTCGCTCGTGTCCGGCTTCTTATTTTAAGGCTTCCGCAATTTTCAACGCGCATTTCTCACCGTCAATTGCCGCAGATATGATTCCGCCTGCATAACCCGCGCCTTCACCGCAAGGATACAAACCTTTGATTTGGACGTGTTCCAGTGTCTCGGAATCGCGTGGAATGCGAACCGGCGAAGAAGTCCGCGACTCCGGTGCGTGCAAAATCGCCTCATTCGTCAGATAACCTTTCATGGATTTGCCGAATTCAAGAAAGCCTTCGCGCAAAACCTGCGTCAGAAATCCTGGAAAAACCTGTCCCATTTCGACCGAAGTCGTTCCAGGAACGTAGGATGTTTTTGGGATATCTGCCGACACTTTATTTTGTGTGAAGTCAATCATTCTTTGG
>DATHKH010000040.1:0-12483 GCA_035286325.1 Flavobacterium sp. | reverse complement strand
TCTGTCGCCAATTTGTTCAATGAAGACAACCGCGAAAGGCTTGCGGGCGAAATCGAACACGTCAAACTAGAAGCCTTAAAAACGCCACTTCAGGGTATCGTCGCGTCGTTGGAAGGCATGAAAATCCGTAAAGACCGCGAGGTTTTATTGCATACTGCAACTTATCCGATACTATTGATTCTGGGCAAGAAAGACGGCGTTTTGAAATATGAGGAAAACATTGGGCAAATTGAAAATACTAAAGTGCAATTGGTGACATTTCCCGACGGCCATATGAGCCTGATTGAAAACAAGGCGGCGTTATTGGATACGCTGCTGTCGTTTTTTAAGAAAATCTAATTTATTTTTTCTGTAAAAGGGATATTCGGGTCAAGGATTTCATTCAGCAAAAGCACCAGTTGACTAATGTAATTTTCCGAAATCCCGACATTTAAGACTGAGGTTTCAAGGCCTTCTTCTTTATAGACAAACGCCAAAAATCCGCTTTTCATATTTTTGAAAGACACGATTCCGACTTCCATTTGCCGGCCATTGGTTTGCGGTCCATACATAAACGCATAAGCCAAAACCTGTATGATTTTGTCATTTTTGATGTCTTTGGTCAGGTCGTTCCATTTGGAAAGCTGCATATTATTCTTGTCGACTTTGCCGGTTTTATAATCGACAATCCTGATTTTGCCGTTTCTGCTTTCTATCCTGTCGACACTTCCTCCGATTTTTACCGGAAAAGGCAAATCGGGATGTTCGAGTATTCGGGCACATGGTTCTTCCAAAGCCAAAATCTGGATTTCATCGCCATTTTCGATGGATTCGATTTCGGTTTTCAGGAAGTTCAGGACATTGCGCTTGGCGACTTCAAAAGCGAGCAGGTTTCTGCCTTTCTTGATTTCACCTTCTTTATAAACCAAACGAAATTGCGACAACACGACGGCATCGATCTGTAAAATGGCATTTTTAATGTCTTCGGCCGATAAAATTTTGCCAATCAATGGCTTGTATAATTCTTCAAGCGCATGGTGAATGATGGTTCCGAGCGTATTCAGGGCAATGTTTTCTTCAACCTCATCCGATTCGGAAATACGCAAAATGCGCTGGAAATAAAACTGGGTCGGATTGCGGATATAAGTCGTTAACGATGACGGGGAAAAACCTTTTTCGGCCAATTCCTTGAGCCTGTTCATCACGCTTTCTGATTTCGGGATAACGATTGGCTGATAGGCGACATCGGGAATTTCTGAATTGTAAATGTCGTGTGTGATGTTGTGCGATGGCTGTTTTTCGACTTCCAATTGCGTGATGAAACGGCTTTTTTCACCGCCGTCCAAACCTTCACTTTCGGTATTGTAAAGCAGGTAAATATTTTTCGCGCGTTGCAATAAATGGTAAAAATGATAGGTGTAGATCGCGTCTTTTTCCTTAAATGTCGGCAATCCGAGTTCACGCTTCACATCATACGGGATAAAAGAATTCTGACTTTTTCCGGCCGGGAATTTCCCTTCATTCATCGATGTGATGATGACGGTTTCAAAATCGAGGACGCGGCTTTCGAGCACGCCCATGATTTGCAATCCGTTCAGCGGTTCGCCTTCAAAAGAAACTTCGGCAAGGTCGATGATTTGTTTGTATATCGCGTGAAGCGTTTCTATGCTGTCTACATGGCTGTGCTGCGAATAATAGCTGGTCAGTTTGTTAATTGTCTTAAAAATCGCGTAGACGAAAGCTTTGGTGATTTTCTCTTCCTCATTGTCATTGCTCAGGTTGTTTTTGATGCGCAGCAACAATTCGGAAATGTTTTCCAAAACGGCAATCGCCCCCGATTCCCATTTGCCAAACAGCTGCAGGAACAATTCGCTGTGCTGCGGATTCAGTTCCATTAGTTTATGATGTGTAATGAAGGTGTAATTGTTGGCATTGATCAATCTCACCAACTCATTTGCTTTAGCGAAAGGTTCGACGAGTGGATGTGTCAGGATATCGAGCACATCCTTGTAATACATCACATAACTGCCGGCATTTCGTGCGAGCGCGTTGGTGTGAAGCTTAAACAATTTTGCAATTAAAATTTGTGCGGGATTGTTTTTCCCTGAATAACCCATCGTAATGTTTAACGCGTCAATGCCCAACGGAAGTGAATATAATAGCGGAACCAACAGGTTTTCTTCACCGAGAACGATAGCGACGCGATTGAGCTGCCCATTTTGTTCCTGAACGATGTCTTTAAGAATGCTTCCTGCGATTTTGGCTTGCCCGATGGTTTTTGGCGTACCGATAACCCGAATGTTTTTGCTTTGGGAAAATTCGTTGGAAATCCATTCGAAAGGATTGTTTTTATAATAGTTCCACGTTTGGCGGAATCTTCTCAGG
This sequence comes from Flavobacterium sp., assembly GCA_035286325.1. Classification (GTDB taxonomy): domain Bacteria; phylum Bacteroidota; class Bacteroidia; order Flavobacteriales; family Flavobacteriaceae; genus Flavobacterium. Next base: position 10,119 of record DATHKH010000040.1, on the reverse strand, counting down.
AAAAGTCCCGCATCATGGAACGTGTCTTCGAGGAAAACGTTGTCGATATCCCAGTAAATTTTGGCATGTCCCGAAGCCATCAAATGCTGGACGATTTGTTCCTCAGCCGCATTGAGTGCATTGAATCCTGCAAAAACATATTTGTTTTCGGTTATAGCGTTTGAAAAATGATCCATATTCGCTATTGCTTCCCGATAGATCAAGCCTTGGTAGCCGATTCCTTTTTTTAAAAGATGGTCATAAAGTGTTGTGTAGTAATTGGGAAGCAGTTTCCAGAAATCGATATAATTTTCGATGAGCGTGGTCTTGTTTTCGACTTCAATTCCCCAACGTTTGATGTCTTCAATATCTTTCAGATAGGACAATACGTGGATTGGATTCTGGAGATAGCGGTCGATTTCATTGAAATCTTGCAAAAGTGTTTTTGCCCAATTGGCAAACAATTCGAATGCCTGCTGCTTTTCTTTTGGCGTATGTTCGAGATATACTTCATAAAATTCGAAAAGCAATTCGATATTGTCTATGGCGCGTATTCCTGAAATGTCCTGGATGAATTCCTCGATGCTTAGAATCTGTGGTGCAAAAAGATTGTGCTTAATCTGATTCTTAAGTGCCTCGAGCAGGAAAACTTTTGCCCTTCGGTTTGGCAAAACAATGATCGTTTGTGCGAGGTTATCCTTATAATCTGTGAGTAAGGTTTCAGCCAGTTTGTCCAGAAAAGTATTGTGAGCCATTTTATAAAAATAAAAAAAACGCCCCGATAAATCGAGGCGTTTCTTAATTATTTTGGGAAGGAAATTATTTTACCAATTTCACTTCAACCCTTCTGTTATTGGCTTTGCCTTTAGCAGTTTTGTTGGTATCGATTGGTTTTGTTTCACCATAACCTGCAGAAGTTAATCTTGCTGCGTCGATTCCGTTTTCGATTAAGTAATTTTTAACCGCTGCTGCTCTGTCTTCAGACAGTTTTTGGTTCATCGCATCTTTACCGTCGCTGTCTGTGTGACCTTCGATTGTGAAGTTAGACGATGGGAATTCTTTCAAAATTGCTGCGATAGCTTGAAGAACTGGGAAAGTTTCTTTCTTGAATGAAGCTTTACCGCTGTTGAACAAGATTGTTTTAGCATAAGCGTTCAATTTCAATACTTGCTCTTCTGACATTTCTGGGCAACCATTGTTAGCTACAGTTCCTTTTACGTCAACACATCTGTCATCTTTGTCAAGAACACCATCTCCGTCAGTATCTGGCCATGGACATCCACCGTTTTCAGCTGGTCCTTTTACTGTAGGACATTTGTCAGATTTATCAGTTACACCGTCGCCGTCAGTATCAGGACAACCGTTCATTGATTTCAAACCTGCAACATCTGGACAAGCGTCATCTTTATCAGCAACACCATCGCCGTCAGTATCAGGACATCCTTGGAATTCAGCTAAACCAGCAACATCCGGACAAGCGTCATCTTTGTCGATGATTTTATCTCCATCAGTATCAGGACAACCGTTGAATTCTTTTGGACCTGCTACTTCTGGGCAAGCATCATCTTTATCGTAGATTCCGTCACCATCTGTATCTTTTCCTCCAAATTTGAAAGTAAGACCTGCAAAATGCTGCATGTGTGATGGGAATTCATTTCTGTCTTCTTCAAATGAATGTTTGTAAGTTGACTGTAATGATAAACCGACGTTTTCAGTAAACCAGAAAGTCAAACCAAGACCTCCATTGACGGTTCCTGCATTTGACTCATCGCCCAACCAAGTGTAACCACCACCAATGTGAAGCGATGGATCGATCACTTTAGATCCGATTAGGTTCATAAAGCTGTATTTGATAACAGCATCCGCTGCGTAATAGTTTAGATCTCCTGGATTTGTCACGACATAATCCTGTGAAGGTGCGACGCGCTCATTTACAAATCTTGAAATTTTGTTTACCGATCCTGTTACACCGAAGGTAAACCCTGTACCTACATATCTAGATACGTTTAAATAAGATACAGAAGGAATGATGTTCCAATTGTCCCTTGCATTGAAAAACTGTGAGAACTGGTCCTCTAGTTTTGATGCTGCGCTGAATCTGGTGTCAACAGCATTTGCTCCGAATGTCAATGCCCATTTATTGTTATCATCCTGAGCCTGAGAGCTTAGTCCTAATAACATAAATGCTGCAACAACAATTTTGTTAAGATGTTTCATACTTGATTTTTATTTTTTAGTTACAAAGTTATAAAACAAAAGTAATGTGTTAAATTCTAATGGCAAAGCGAAATGTTAAAAAATAACATAATTTTAGAAAAATTATGGCTTTTTTATAACGTTTAAAGCGAGGCCAACCTCAGTAAATGCACTGATTGCTTTATCGAGGTGTGCTTTGGTATGTGCCGCGGAAAGCTGCACGCGGATGCGTGCTTTATCTTTTGGCACAACCGGGAAAAAGAAGCCGATGACATAAATCCCTTTTTTCAGCAATTCATTTGACATGTTTTGCGACAGCTTCGCATCATACAGCATTACTGGCACAATCGCCGAATCGCCATCGATGATATCAAACCCCGCTTCTTTCATCCCTGCTTTGAAATAGTTGGTATTCCATTCCAATGTATCTCTCAGCGAAGTGTCTTTTTCCAATAGCTCAAAAACCTTTATGGACGCGCCAACAATTGACGGCGCCAAAGAATTCGAAAACAAGTATGGTCTTGACCGCTGGCGCAACAACTCAATCACTTCTTTTTTTGCGGTCGTATAACCGCCCATTGCGCCGCCCAACGCTTTGCCCAATGTCCCGGTAATGATATCAACTCTTCCCATCACGCCTTTTGCCTCGAGGGTGCCTTTCCCTTTTGCGCCTATGAATCCGGCGGCATGGCATTCGTCGACCATAACCAAGGCATCATATTTATCAGCAAGATCACAGATTTTATCCAATGGCGCAACAAGGCCGTCCATAGAAAAGACGCCATCGGTAACAATGATCTTAAATCTGGAACCGGCTTCATTGGCTTTGATAAGCTGCTGTTCCAAATCCTGCATATTGCTGTTTTCGTAACGGTAGCGCGCCGCTTTGCACAAACGCACGCCATCTATAATGGAAGCATGGTTCAGCGAATCGGAAATAATTGCGTCCTGTTCGCCAAACAACGGTTCGAAAACACCGCCATTGGCATCAAAAGCCGCAGCGTAAAGGATTGTATCTTCAGTCCCGTAAAAATCAGCTATCTTTTTTTCGAGCGTTTTATGGATGTCCTGCGTGCCGCAAATGAAACGCACCGATGACATTCCGAAACCATGCGTATCCATCGCATCTTTTGCCGCTTGGACGACTTCCGGATGTGATGACAGTCCCAAATAATTGTTGGCGCAGAAATTTAAAACCGTTTCACCTGTAGAAATCGTGATTTCAGGGCCTTGCGGCGAAGTGATGATTCTTTCTTTTTTGAAAATCCCATTTTCTTCAATGGTATCAAGCTCTTGCTGGAGGTATTCTTTTATCTTTCCGTACATTTTATATGGTTTGTGTTGTTTATTTTTTTACAAATTTAATACATTGATCTGTTCGCCAATATAGACCAATGCTTTTTTAGTGACGCGATAACCCATTTTTTCAATGGCATCTTGATAACCTTGCAGTTGCTGTAGGTATTTTGGATTGTGCAATCCTGTTTTATAGTCCAGGAGATACACTTCGTTGCTGGCTGTCAATACCATTCTGTCAGGTTTTACAATCAAGCCTTCATTTTGGATGATCGCCTGTTCGTTCAATATCCGGTTGCCATCGGAAAAATAAGATTCCAATTCTTGATGTCCGACGATTTCTTCAATGGCATTGCGTACTTCATTTTCCTGCATAGAAGTAATCAATCCATTTTCTATGGCCAGCGCCAATGCTTTTGCAATGTCACCTTTGGTTTTCACAAATGACAGGATTTCGTGTACCACGTTTCCGTATTCAATCGCTTCTTGCTGATGCGTTCCCCACATTAACGATTCCCTTTGTGCAATTTTAATGGCTTTTGGATTGATGGTTTTTCCAATCAGCTTAATCTTTATGGGCATTTCCGATGCCGTTCTTTGCGAAGATTTTTTCTCGGGTTTGCCAAAATCATATTCCAATTTTCCCTTGTCAAACAAGAATTGACTTTCGAGGTATTTGATAAAAAATGTCGAAAGACTGCTTTTCGGCGGTTCGTCATTTTTATTGAGGTTCATCGATGAGATAATATACAATTGCTCTTCAGCCCTTGTCAGTGCTACATAAAGCACATTGATGTTGTCAAGCAATTCTTCCTGTTTTTTCTGTTGGAATACCAATGCCGCTTCCTGTCCAAAGTTTTCGACTGCACTGCTGTTGTCAATCAGGACTTTTGGCAAACCAAACACTTCCGAATCCGAATCGAGCCACAATTTGTCTTTAGGCTTCCGGCTATAATCTTCCTCGGCAAATGGGAAAATCACCACTGGGAATTCCAGTCCTTTTGATTTGTGTATGGTCATGATGCGCACCGAATTGGAACCTTCGGGCGACGGAATGCTGAATTTCGCCGCATTCTTCTCCCAATAATCCAGAAAATCTGAAATGCCTGCCTGGTTCTTAATGTCGCGTTCCAAAACAATATCCAGGAAAAACTGGATGTAGGCATTGCTTTCGGTTTGGCGGACGAATTTTGAAACAATGATTTCCACTGCTTCATACAGCGATTTTTTCCTAATGTCGCGGAAGGAAAGGCTGATGTCAAAATGGGCCAGCCATGCCTCAAATTCCGGCTCATCATAATGCTGCATTCCGGCCGCGATGAAATCGTGCAGCGGCAATTCATTTTGGATGTGCGCGCCAATATATTGCAGGAAATTCGCCTTTGATTCGAGGTCGTTGCTGTTTTTCAAATATTTCAACAGGTAAATAATGAGCCGCACTTCAGTGGCATTGGCAATCATCAATGTTTCCGAAGATAAGATCGGGATGCTTTGTTCGGTCAGGTAATTCGCAATTGCGATTCCGTGGTCGCGTTTCCTGGTCAGAACCGCAATGTCTTTATATTCAAAACCGAGATTTTGGACATCATGAATTGTTTTTAATGTTTTCTGTACGTACAATTGTGTCTTGTCCGGATTTTCGTCGTCATCCGCTTCCCCGGCTTTTGGGATGAATGAAATGTTGACATAGCCGCCGGTTTTGTCATTCGTGTTTTGGCGGGAATGATTTTCATACAGATCCCTATAATCCGGATGGGAAAATTCGCCCGAGATAAACCCGAAGAAATCGTTATTGAAATCGATGACCTGCGAATGGCTGCGGTAATTCCTGTCCAATGAAAACAATCGCTTATCGGGATTGTTGAACGGATTGTGGTCTTTTCCAAGCGCAATGAACTGTTCGGCTTTTCCGCCACGCCAACGGTAGATGGATTGTTTCGGGTCGCCGACAATCATCAACGAACCGCTTTCGCCGACCATGTTCTGTGCCGAAGTCGCATTGTCAATCAGCGGAATCAGGTTTTGCCACTGCATTTCCGACGTGTCCTGGAATTCGTCGATAAAGAAATGCTGGTAACGTTCGCCCAATCGTTCATAAATAAACGGCGCGGGTTGGTTCTGAATCTGATCGTTGATGAGTTTGTTGAACTCGGCGATTGACAAGATGTTTTGTTCTTTTTGGATTTTCGTCAATTCGCGGCTGACCGTATTTAATAAAGATAACGGCGTGATGTTTTTGAGGAACGCATTGTAAAAATCGCGTTTTTCATGGTTCTCATAGACTTTGGCGAGTGTTTGCAGCAACTCCGGGATGATGGCTTCAATCAATTCGCGGTCGTGTGCGTTTTTATTGATTTTGATGTCCTCGAATTCGCGGTATTTTTTATGGGTATTCTTGAGTTCCTTTCTTTGGATATAGCCGAGATGTTTCGGAAAATATTCCCCGGAAAACGATTTGGTGTCGATGCCTTTTGATTCGATCAACGCAATGGCCGCTGCCGCAAAATCAATGCAATCGTCATCCAGGCATTTTGACGCTTCAAGTAGTTTCTCTTTGATCGCGACAAATTCAGGGATGGTTTTATCGTGGAAATGCGTGATTTCGTTGCGGTTGTTTTCATTGAGGATCAAACGTCCGGTTTCCATAATGTCGCGCGAAATGTCCCAACTTTTGTCGTCGTCGGTTTTTTCCATCGTGAAATCGACGAGCAGTTTGGTCAGGATTTCATCTTCGCCGGCCTGGGCAATGAGCGCGTCGACGGCTTCGGTCAATAGGTTTTCGGTATCCAATGAGACTTCAAAAGTCACGGGCAGATTTAAATCGTGGGCAAATGCACGGATGACTTTGTGCGTGAATTTGTCAATTGTTGAAATGTCGAATGCCGCATAATTGTGGATGATGTGGCGGATGATGTTTTTGGATTTCTGTTTGATTTCTGCTAATGACAAATGGATTTCGGAAGCAATATCGGCCATCAGGTTTGCCGCCTTTTCATTCGGTTCGTCTTTCGTAAATTCCGAAAGGCTGTCGACAATGCGGCTTTTCATTTCGTGGACGGCTTTGTTCGTAAACGTAATGGCGAGAATATTCCTGTAGGCATCGTCTTTTTTTGACGCAAGGATGATTTTCAGGTATTCTTTGACCAATGTATATGTTTTCCCGGAACCTGCGGAAGCGTCATAGATGGAGAAAGCCGGTTTTTGCATAATGATTATTGAGTATCGAAAAGCCCTAGCCCGGATTGCAGCGGAAATCCTTTTTTTGCCGAGGTACGAAGGCAGAAAAAGATTGCAGTGAAAAGCAGGAATCAGCTCCTAAAATATTTCTTAATTATGAAATCATTCCAAAGTTAAATGTTTAAATTTGAATAAAATATTTACAAACCATTAAAAACATTATTATGGCTTTTGAGTTACCACAATTACCTTATGCGTATGATGCGCTGGAACCACATATCGATGCGAGGACAATGGAAATACACCATACGAAGCATCACAATGCCTATACGACCAACCTGAATGCGGCGATTGCCGGAACAGACCTTGAAGGCAAGACGATTGAAAATATCCTGATTAATTTAGACAAGAAAAATGCGGCCGTGAGAAACAACGGCGGCGGTTATTACAACCACAACCTTTTTTGGAAAGTCATGTCACCAAACGGCGGCGGATTGCCAAAAGGCGATTTGGCTGACGCAATTGAAAGGGATTTTGGCACATTTGAAGAATTTAAGGCAAAGTTTGCAAAAGCGGGCGCGGCACAATTCGGCTCCGGATGGGCTTGGCTTTGTGCGCATAAAGGCGGAAAGCTGGAAGTGTGCTCGACGCCAAACCAGGACAATCCATTGATGCCGGATTCTGGATGCGAAGGCACGCCGATTCTTGGGATGGATGTTTGGGAACATGCTTATTATCTGAACTACCAAAACAGACGACCGGATTATATTGAAGCGTTTTTTAACGTGATCAATTGGGAAGAAGTCGCAAGGCGTTATGCTTTGGAGAAATAATATTCGATTTTCGCGCGATTAGCTCGAAAAGAAAACCCGACAATTGCTTGTCGGGTTTTTTTGTGGTTTTTTGTTGTTTGGGGAAAATAAAAAAGGTGAAGTAAACTTCACCCTTTTTGCCCCAAATCTACCATAAACTTAACCTACTAATGCTATGGTGGTTCAAATGTATAGTGGTTGTTTACTTTGAAAAAATTTATTAGATGAAATACATGAAAACTCGATGATACGCTGAAAAGCTATCTGCCAAGAGCTGAAAGCGTTGATTTTGACGGGAATGGCATCCTGATTTTTGCTTGATCGGGCAAATGGAAAAGCGCCGATTTCAAATGTTGAAATCGGCGCTTCTTATCTGTGTTCCTTGACTTTATTCCAATAAAAAAGGTGAAATTTCTTTCACCCTTTTTGCCCCAAATCTACCATAAACTTAACCTACTAATGCTATGGTCCTCCAAATGTATATTGACACTGTTATTTTAACAAATTTATTAGATGAAATGCATCAAAACCCGACGAACTGCCTATTTTTACGTATTTTTAGTACGCACGGGCATCTTTTCCCTCGTAGAAATTCATGAATGCCCTGTTAACCACGCGGTTACCACCTGGTGTCGGATAGTCTCCGGTGAAGTACCAATCGCCCAGATTCTTCGGGCACGCGATGTGTAAATTTTCGACCGTTTGGAAAATAATCTTCACTTGGGCATTGATGCTTTCGGAACTCAGCATCTCGGCAATCTTATCTGAAATTTCCTGTGGTTCGAATGGTGCATAGATTTCCGTCACATAATTTACCACATCGACATCTTTAAATTTTTCCTGCGCTTTGCACTTCGCGTATACTTCGTCGATAATATGGTATAAATTCTTTTCTTTCAGCAATTCCAATGCGGCGCGAAAAGCAACCAGGCCTTCGAGTTTTGCCATATCGATCCCATAACAATCCGGATAACGGATTTGCGGCGCAGACGACACGACGACAATGCTTTTTGGCTTCAGCCTGTCCATCATTTTGATGATTGACATTTTTAGGGTCGTACCGCGAACAATACTGTCGTCGATGATAACGAGGTTGTCCGTTGGTTTGATGACGCCATATGTCACATCGTAGACATGGGCAACCAAATCATCGCGACTACTGTCTTCAGTGATGAATGTGCGCAGCTTCGCGTCTTTGATGGCAACTTTTTCAGTCCGTATTTTAACTTCGAGCAATTGCTGCAGCGTTTCTTTTGTAAGCGTTTTTCGGTTGTTGAGGATGAACTCGTTTTTGCGTTGGTTCAGGAAATCCTGCGCCGCTTCGACCATTCCGTAAAAGGACGTTTCAGCGGTATTTGGAATATAGGAGAAAACCGTATTGTCGGTATCGTGATCGATGGCGTCGAGTACGGCCGGCAGAATCAGTTTTCCGAGTTCTTTGCGTTCCTGGTAAATTTCAGCGTCGCTGCCGCGCGAAAAATAAATCCGTTCAAATGAACAAGCTTTTTTGGTTACCGGCGGAATGATTTCTTCCTCAGTAACAGTTCCGTTTTTCTTAATGATCAAGGCATTTCCGGGCTGCAGTTCTTTTACTTTTTCGAAATCAATATTGAAAACCGTCTGGATCACGGGCCTTTCGGAAGCCACAACGACAACTTCATCATCTTCATAGAAATAGGCCGGGCGGATTCCGGCCGGATCGCGGAATACAAAAGCATCGCCATGCCCGAATAATCCAGCCATGGCATAACCGCCATCCCAGCCGCGCGAGGCTTTCTTCAGGATTTTGGCCACGTCGAGTTTTTCGGCAATGACAGGCGACGCTTCCCTTTTTGACAGGCCGTTATTTTTGCATTCCTGATATAATTCCGTGACTTCATCGTCGAGAAAGTGCCCGATTTTTTCCATTACGGTCACCGTGTCGGCCATTTCTTTCGGATGCTGCCCGAGTTCTATTAAGCTGTTGAACAGTTCGGCGACATTGGTCATATTAAAATTTCCGGCGACAATCAGGTTTCTGTGCATCCAGTTGTTCTGCCTTAAAAAAGGATGGACGCTTTCGATGCTGTTTTTACCGAAAGTTCCGTATCGTACGTGGCCCAAAAACAATTCGCCGATGTATGGAATGTTCTTTTTCTGGAGTTCGACATTGTCGGCATATTCAGGATGTTCGAGCAATTCCTCGTTGATTCTTTCATTGATTTGCGCAAACACATGCTGTATCGGCTGTGCATCATTGGAACGCACACGGCTGATGTATCTTTCGCCGGGTTCGACATCGAGTTTGATGCTGGCAAATCCGGCGCCGTCCTGGCCGCGGTTGTGCTGCTTTTCCATCAGAAGGTACATTTTCTGGATTCCGTAGAAAGCAGAGCCGTATTTCTCCTTATAGAATTCCAGCGGTTTCTTTAATCTTAAAAAGGCAATGCCACATTCGTGTTTGATTGCGTCGCTCATTGTGTTGCTGTTGTAGTTATTTGTAATTAAAAATGCCCCGGAATTTCGAGGCATATTTTTATTGTAATTCTATATCAAATTGTGTCAATGCCCTGAATTGTTTCAGCCTGCTGACGACTTCCTCTTTTTTGAGGTTTTCCATTCTCTCGGTTCCGAATTTCTCAACACAGAATGAAGCGAGGTTCGAGCCGTAAATGATCGC
>DATHKH010000039.1:0-7783 GCA_035286325.1 Flavobacterium sp. | reverse complement strand
CAAAACAGGGATTTCGGTATCATCTTTTTCCCATTTCCCAATTACTGAAGTGGCGAGCGCATTCCCCAAAACATTGGTCGCGCTTCTGAACATATCACAAAAATGGTCAATCGGCAGGATTAACGCGATGCCTTCGATAGGGATCTTAAACATGCCGCAAGTTGCCGCAACGACCACCAAACTCGCCCTTGGCACTCCGGCAATGCCTTTGCTGGTCAGCATCAGGACAAAAAGCATCGTCAATTGCGTAGGCAAATCGAGATGGATTCCATAAGCCTGCGCAATAAAAATACTCGCGAAAGTCATATACATCATGCTGCCGTCGAGGTTGAAGGAATAACCCAAAGGCAACATAAAAGAAACGATTTTGTCCTTGATGCCGAAACGCTCGAGTTCTTCGGTCAGTTTTGGGAAAACCGCTTCGCTGCTCGTGGTCCCGAACGCAATAATCAATGGGCCGACAATTCTTTTGAGCAGCAGGCCCAATGTTTTTCCGAGGAATAAATAACCAATCAACAGCAATACAATCCATAAAGACGAAATACCGACCAGGAACGAACCGAAATACTTGATGTATGTCAGCAGCAAATCATTCAGGTCACGAATCGCAAAAACAGACGCAATCGCGCCAAATACGCCAAGCGGCGCGAATTTCATGACATAATTCACCATTCTCAAAATGATGTGCGACGTTTTGTCCAAAGCATTGATGACAGGTTTTGCGTGGCTTCCAATGGATGCCGCGGCCAACCCGAAGAAAATCGAAAAGATCACAATCTGCAGGATTTCGTTTCCTGACATCGCTTCGACAATACTTTTTGGGATGATGTGCTCGATGAAATTCTGGGCGGAAAAACCTTGTGTCTTTTCGGTGACTTCCGCTGCGGTCGACAAATCGACGTTGGACAGGTTCAAACCTACGCCAGGTTTCAGGATATTGACCCAGAACATGCCAATCAACAGCGAAATAAAAGACGCCGAAAAGAACCAGCCGAGTGCCTTTCCTCCTATCCTGCCGACGGCCCTGATATCGCCGAGCTTCGCAATCCCGACAACCAATGTCGTAAACACCAATGGCGAAATAATCATCTGCACCAAACGGATGAAAATGGTTGCGAGCATTTTGATGTAGCCGCTGAAATCCTTTGCATAATCTTCGGTGCAATTGTTATGGATGCTGATGCCGAGTATTGCGCCAAGAACCATGGCGATTAGAATCTGTACGGTTAAGTTGGAAAGGAACGATGGTTTTTTCTGGATTGTAGTCATAAGTTATTGTTAGTGGTTGGCCCTAGCCCCGATTGCAGCGAAAATCCTTTTCTTGCAAAGAAAAGATTGTAGCGAAAAGCGGGAAACAGCTCCTAAAAATTATTGATACATTTTATTCAACAGGTAAAAATCGGCCAGCACAATCGCGGCCATGGCTTCTACAATGGGTACAGCGCGCGGCACGACACACGGATCGTGACGTCCTTTGCCTTGCATTTCGACGATATTTCCCTGGTTGTCGAGCATTTCTTGTTTTTGCATAATCGTCGCGACCGGCTTGAACGCGACACGGAAATAAATGTCCATGCCGTTTGAAATTCCGCCTTGGATTCCGCCCGAAAGATTCGATTTTGTCGTGCCATCGGCATTGTATAAATCGTTGTGTTCGCTGCCTTTCATTTTTGCGCCACAGAAACCGCTGCCAAATTCAAAGCCTTTGACCGCGTTGATCGACAGCATCGCTTTTCCGAGTTCGGCATGGAGTTTATCGAAAACCGGTTCACCGAGGCCAATCGGGACATTTTGCAAAACGCAAGTCACCGTTCCGCCAACCGTATCGCCTTCTTTGCGGATTTCGCGGATATAAGCTTCCATTTTTTCAGCTGTTTTTTCATCGGGGCAACGCACAGGATTGCTCTCGGTTTTTGAAAAATCCAAATCCTGGTAAGGCTTGTCAATAAAAATATCTCCGACCGATGAGACGAAGGCATTGATTTTTATATCCGGAAGCATTTGTTTGGCAATGGCGCCGGCCACTACGCGACAGGCCGTTTCACGTGCAGAACTTCTTCCGCCGCCGCGATAATCACGGATGCCGTATTTTTTCTCATAGACATAATCGGCGTGGCTTGGACGATAGGTGTCTTTGATATGCGAATAATCGTCCGATTTCTGGTTGGTGTTGGGAATGACAAAACCGATTGGCGTTCCGGTGGTTTTGCCTTCAAAAATCCCGGAGAGGAATCGCACTTCGTCATCCTCTTTCCTTTGCGTGACAATGGCGGACTGGCCGGGTTTCCTGCGGGACATTTCATATTGTACGGCTTCGAGGTCGAGTGCGATTCCCGGCGGGCAGCCTTCGATGATTCCACCCAAAGCTTGCCCATGGGATTCACCAAAAGTCATGATTTTGAAAAGTGTTCCGTAGCTGTTGCCTGCCATAGTTTGTTGTTTTATTTCATACCCTTCGGTCTTTCGGCCTCGGGCAAACAAATGTAAGCATAAGTTTAAAAATGCAAAGCCTAAAGTTTAAATGCTGTTGAAAATATTGACCCAAAAATAACTTTTGGATAAGATGCCATTAATATGTGTTGGCTTCATTTGCAAAACTTCTGACCATGAAAAAAAGAAAAGTAGAATTGGTTGTCATTTCCGACGTTCATTTGGGGACTTTTGGTAGCCACGCCAAGGAATTGTTGGAATACCTGTCGGCCATAAAGCCAAAAACCTTGGTGCTTAACGGCGACATCATTGACATCTGGCAATTCAGGAAATCTTACTTCCCGAAAGCACACCTCAAAATCATCAAGAAGATTATTGATTTTGCTTCGAAGGGCACGAAAGTCTATTACGTCACCGGAAACCATGATGAAATGCTGCGGAAATTCAGCGATACTAAAATCGGGAATATTTCCATCAAGGACAAATTGGTGTTGGATCTGGATGATAAGAAAGCCTGGATTTTCCATGGCGATGTTTTCGATGTTTCGGTGCAACATTCAAAATGGATTGCAAAACTCGGCGGATTGGGCTATGATTACCTGATTTTGCTGAATCGGTTTGTAAATTGGTGCCTGAGGAAAATCGGCAAAGAACCTTACTCCTTTTCGAAGAAAATCAAGGCCAGCGTCAAAAAAGCAGTCAAGCACATTTCCGATTTTGAAACCACGGCGACCGATTTGGCCATCCAGAAACAATATGACTTTGTGATTTGCGGGCACATCCACGAGCCAAAAATCATCCGAAAGGAAAATAAAAGCGGCAGCACGACATACCTCAATTCGGGCGATTGGGTAGAAAACCTGACGGCTTTGGAATACAATAAGAAAAGGTGGAAATTGTACCGCCATTCCGAAAACCCAATCCCTGAAGAAGAAGACTTATTTGAAATGGAAGATTTGTTGGGCAAGGAATTATTTGCATCGCTATTATTTTCAAAAGAAGAATGGAACAGGAACTAGTTTTTAATATCTTAGCCCACAGCGGATATTAAAAATTTGAAAATGAAAAAATCGATTATTGCCCTTTTATTTTTGGGACTGCTCATTACTTCTTGTTCTTCGGATGACAGCGGAAGCAATACTTCCGGCACGGATTACTTGCCATTGGCGCCGGGCAATTACTGGAATTATAATGTTGTCGAAAATGGTGTGATGCAACGCGATTCGCTTTTTGTGGCCAATGATACGGTGATTGGCGGAAAAACGTATAAAAAAATGCAGACTTTCGCGATTCCTGTTGGCTTCTTTTCGCGATCGTTGGATGACAATGCAGTGCGAAAAGTGAATTCCTCATTAGTCGTCAAAGGAAATGCAGGATTGGATTTGGGCGGTGTTTTGCCAATCGACCTGACGCTGAACGATTTTATCATCTTCAAGGAAAATGCGACTGCCAACCAGCAGCTTTCTTCCATTTCAGGGACAATCAACCAGGATTTGGAAGGTTATCCATTGGTGATAGATTACACTTTAAAATCGACAGCAGGTGAATCAATCGCTGATTATACTTCTCCACTCGGAATCCAATACTCAAATGTCAAAGGCGTACATGTGGTTTTGACATTGAAAATTTCGACAACAATCACTTTTGCCGGATTTGATGTTCCGGTTGTGTTGCTCGACACACAGGATGTAGTCACTTCCGACCAATATTATGCATCATACACCGGAATGGTTTACGCTACAACAACGACAAGTTATGCACTGGCGGATTTCTCAGGTTTCGGAATCAATTTGCCGATTCCGCAATCAGGAAGTGTTGTACAGCAAGAATTCCTTGATACTTATGAGGTTTCCTTGCCAGATTAATACCGGTTTATTTCCTGTTAATTTTAGCACAATACAACGTCTAAATTTAACGTTATTGTTAACTTTACCTCACTAACTAAAAAGCTAATTATGAAAAAAGTCATTTTATCTGCTGCAATGGTCATCGCACTGTCATTCAGCGCGCAAGCACAGGAAATTTCGAAGAATGCGTTAGGACTCCGATTGGGTGATAACGACGGTTTTGGTGGCGAAATCTCCTACCAAAGAGGATTATCCGGGAATAACAGGCTCGAATTTGATTTGGGATGGCGCGACAGCAAGCATGTCGATGCGACAAAATTAGTCGGATTGTACCAATGGGTTTGGAATATTGACGAAGGGTTTAACTGGTATGCTGGTGTTGGTGCCGGTATCGGAAGCTGGAGCTACAACGGCCCTGGCGATCCTGACCCGGATGGAGGAACATTCTTGCTTGCAGCCGGGGATTTGGGAATTGAATACAATTTTGATTTTCCACTTCAGTTGTCGCTTGATTTAAGGCCTGAACTCTACTTTGGTGACAACCGTTCCGAGTTTGACGACTATGACCGTTTTGGACCGGATATCGCTTTAGGCATCAGGTACAAATGGTAACAGCATAAAAAAATCCCTCCAGAATTTGGAGGGATTTTTTATTTTACGTCTATCGGTTTCTTCGAATTGATTTTTACGATGCAATACGGATAAGTGATGTTTTGTGTCACCATATCACCGGGTTTCGGTTCGGTTTCCTTTACGGTGATAATGATTTTATCGTCGGTTTCTTCCATGCTTTGCACGCCTATCGAATAACCACCGGTGCTTTTCTCGCCCATATTCATGACCAGGAAATTGGAATTCTTGACATCTTCATCCTTGATTTTCCCCTTGATATGCGGATCGCCTTTTAGCATGTTTATTTCTTCCGGCTTGGAAAGGATTTCAAAAAAACGAATGTTTCCGCCACCGTCCGGTTGTTCCGTAAGGACTTCATACAAGCTGTTGTTGTTTGTTGCTGCCTGTTTCGCGCCGCAGGAATATAGCATCAATGCTGCTAATGCCGGAAAAATCAATTTTTTCATAATTGTCCTATTTTGTTTATGGCTTTCAGGTATAAATCTTCATATAAAGGCAATATGTTCTTGATGTCAAATTGTTTGGCAACACCCAATGCATTGGCTTTGAATTGCGCCAATACTGAATCATTTTTCAAGATGGTTAAGGCGTTTTTAGCCATGTCATCGATATCGCCCACATTACTCAGGTAACCTGAAATCCCATTGAAATTCACTTCTGGCAATCCGCCTGTATTGCTGGAAATCACAGGAACGCTCCAAGCCATTGCCTCGAGTGCCGCCAATCCGAAGCTTTCGGTTTCTGATGGCAGCAGGAATAAATCGCTGTAACTCAGAATCCTGTCGATTTCGTTGCTGTTTCCAAAAAAGATGACTTTATTCTGGATACCAAGATCAGTGCATAATTTTTCTGCCTTTTCTTTTTCAGGTCCGTCGCCAACCATCATCAGTTTTGCAGGGATTTCCTGCTGGATTTTGTAAAAAATCTTGATGATATCCGGAATGCGTTTGACTTTCCTGAAATTACTGATATGCGTCACAATCCGCTCATTCGGATTAGCCATAACGGAACGGCGGCATGGAATATTGGGGTCGTTGGTGTTTTTATCGAGTTCGATGAAATTCGGGATGACATGAATCTCGTTAGTGATGTTGAATAATTTATATGTTTCGTCTTTCAGGCTTTGCGAAACCGAAGTCACGACATCGGATTTATTGATGCTGAAACTCACGGCAGGCTTGTAAAACGGATGGTTTCCGACCAACGTAATGTCGGTTCCGTGAAGCGTGGTCACCATCGGGATGTCAATGCCTTCGTCGAGCAGCATCTGTTTCGCCATATAACCTGCATACGCATGCGGAATGGCGTAATGCACGTGCAGCAATTCGATTCCGTATAATTTGACCATATCGACGAGTTTGCTCGACAAAGCCAATTCATAGGGTTGGTAATGGAACAATGGATATTCCGGAACGTTGACTTCGTGGTAATGCACGTTTGGATTTAAAAGTGCCAAACGTACGGGCTGGCTGTACGTGATAAAATGAATTTCGTGTCCGCGATGTGCGAGCTCAAGCCCCAATTCGGTAGCGACAACGCCGCTTCCGCCAAATGTGGGATAACATACAATTGCTATTTTCATCATTGATTTTTAGTAGTACGAATTTAGCGAAAAATTCGCTTCGCCCAAATGATTTGGACCATTAAGAGATTAAGAAGATTAAGTGGTTATGGTTCAGAAAATTACACAGAGACCAAAGGTTCACAGAGGTTTTATTGTGAACTGACAGCCCTAGCCCCGATTGAACCGGAAATCTTTTTGAGGTTTTTCACCGAAAAAAATTGCAGCGGAAAGCGGGAACAGCTCCTGAAAAAATTACTTAATAACCGCCGATTGTATGACTTTCTGGATGTCTTCCCGGATGTTTTCCTTTGACAGCGTATTGACGGTCGAATCCGGAAATGTGCGGTTGGATAAAAAAACATAGACGATTTCCGTTTCAGGATCAGCCCAGGCGATGCCGCCGGTAAATCCGGTGTGCCCAAAACTTTTCATCGATACGCAGCCGCAAGTCGGGCCTTGTGTTCCGGGCAATTGCGGCTTGTCGAAACCGAGTCCGCGCCTGTTGCCTTCCTTGCAGAAATAGCACGTATTGAAGTCGTTGAATGTCTTTTCGGAAAAGTATTGCAGGCCGCCATAATTTCCTTTTTGGAGGTACATCTGCATCATTTTGGCGATATCCATAGCATTCGAAAAAATGCCTGCGTGTCCGCCAACACCGCCTTCCATCGCCGCTTCCATATCGTGGACATAGCCCTGGATGGTTTGATAGCGGAAATAATTGTCGGCTTCGGTCGGTGGAATGACGCTCATATCGTATTTTGTCAACGGATTGTACATCGTATTGTTCATCCCAAGCGACTTATAGAAATTGTTATAACTCAGGCTATCGAGTGTTTTGCCTGTTGTTTTTTCGAGGTAATCCTTCAGGATGATAAAAGTGAAATAACTGTATTTGTATTCTTTCTTTGGTAAAAGCTTGCTGTCGGCGATGGCTTTCATAATGGTATCGTGGTAGTCATTCCTGATGAACAGGTTTTCAGCGACTTGCTTCGAAAATTGCGGATCGATGGCTTTCCTGTAATATTTCTCGCTTGGGATTTTAGCGGAATCCAATGTCGACTTATAGAACGGGATCCACGCCTGGAAGCGCGCATAATGCGACAACAAATCTTTGAACGGGATATTTTCCTTATCGGTATGGTTGAAAACCGGGAGCATATTGCCGAGTTTGGTGTCCATGTTGATTTTTCCCTGGTCGTACATTTGCATGACATTTGGCAATGTCGACACCATTTTTGTCAGCGATGCGACATCATACAAATCGGAATTGGACACTTTTATGGAATTGTCATATGTATGGTTTCCAAAG
>DATHKH010000038.1:0-11592 GCA_035286325.1 Flavobacterium sp. | reverse complement strand
GTGCGTTGCTCAACGATCCTGAATTGATTCTTGCCGATGAGCCGACCGGAAACCTCGATCCGCAAACCAGTGTCGAAATCATGGAAACACTGCGCAAAATCAACGCGTTGGGAAAAACGATCATTATGGCGACACACGATTATGCGCTGATCATGAAATTCCCTTCCAAAACCCTGAAATGCGAGAATGCGACGATCTTTGAAGTCGTGCAACGTACGGTTTAAGCTAAAATTTTAGTCCTGTCTTTCAATAGTTTTGCCAATAATATCAAGGCAAACGGGAATGTGATGACATTAAACCGGTCGCCTTCTGCAAAAGATATTCCCGATAAAAATATATTGTACCCGATGAAGAACGCGACCAAAGCGAAGAATTTGTCCTTCCTGTAACTTTTGAAAAGAAACCATCCAGACAACAAAATGGCGATAATCGAAAACAGCCTGTTTTGCCACTCTGAAAGCTTGAAAATGAATGACTTCCAAAATGGGAAACTTTCCCGATCCCTGATATTTTTACAATCTTTAAGGCAAATGCTGCCCGTGGTTGCATTTTCGATAAGATCCAATCCGTATGCCTTGAACAGGTTTTTCGTATTGGACAGCAATTGCCGTTTCATATCTGCCGCTGCCATTTCCTTTTGAACAGGGCATGGAAAACTGTAGATGGTTTTCCGTGGCTTGTATGATGCGCCTTCATCCAATGCTGTTGCGCGTTCGCCGAGATAACCATAAAAAGTCGTCGCATCAATATAACTGACCGTAAAATTCCCGAACTGGTATTTCACGCCGGCACATTGTATGAAAATCAGCATCACGCTTCCGTAAATGAACCATGCAGATTTTGTCCGATAATGGCGAATGATGTCCTTAATGAAAAACAGTCCGAAAATGATGGCAAGAAACATCGATCCTGGTTTAATCAATATTGCGAGAATGAAAATCGCCAGCGCGGCAGATAAATCGCGGAATTTCTTTTTCTTAAAATATTCCGACAGGAAATAAAATCCGGATATGATAAAAAACATATAGATATTCTCCGAGAACAAATGAAAAACAAAAACCGTATTTCCAATAAAAAAAAGAGAAACTGCCGAAATAAAAAAAGCCGCTTCTGGTTTCAGGAATTGTTTTACAATTTCAAATAAAACCAACGGAAAAGCCAGCCAGCAAAACAAATTCACAAAATAACTGAATCCATATACACTTGCGTCAGAACCTCCAAATGCATACGGAATTCCATTGATCAGCGCCAGCAACATCGGCCGGTAATTATGTCCGCGGTGAAAAACGTATAGGTTTCTTGCCGCTTCACAATAACTTCTCGAATCGGGATAAATAATGCCCTGACTGCTCATTTGCGTCAGGAAATCAAAAATATGAATCCATGCCAGGCCGATAAAGACCAATAGCAAATGGTATTTGTATCGGTTAATGAATGGATGCATCTGGACGGAATGTTTTTGTCTTTTCGCTGAGGAATTTTGCCAAAAGAATGATGATAAAAGAATAAACCACAATGTGAAAACGGTCGCCCTGTTCAGAAGAAATTCCCGAAATACCAACAATATAAAGGATTACGACGGAGACGAAGGTAAAAAAAATATCCTTCCTGTATGATTTAACCAAATAATACAACGCCAGCAACGTCCCGCAAATACTGAAAAACAAGACCTGGATTTTTGCCAATACCTTAAACAGCAGCCTGAATGTTTCGAAATAAGGCGTATGATTGTAATTTTTACATTCTGAAATCGAAGTGCTGCCTTTAACGGAATTATGCCAGACGTTGATGCCATATGCTTTTACAAGATTCAGCGTGTTGTGGCTGAATTGGTTTATGAAATCTTTTGCGGCTTCATGCTTTTGTTCCGGAAGCGACAAGCTGTTCAAATAGGTTGCCCTTTCGTTGTCAAGCTGCTTGAATTCGGCTCGGCTTTTCAATCCGTCGGCGCGCGTCCCGAGATAATTGTAATATGTAAATGAATCGATGTAACTGACCGTGAAATTGCCGTATTGCTTGTACATCAATCCCATTTGTAACAGCAAAAAGAACAGGCTTGCATACACTAAAAGCATCGACTTCTTTTTCCGGTTTTTAAATAATACCCACGAAAAATACAAGAAATAGACCACCAGCAATATGGTGCTCGCGGGTTTCACCAATACGCTTAGAACCAACATCGATAAAGCCAACGCCAAATACCAAAATTGCTGTGAACGAATGTATTTTCCAGTCAAAAAAACCACCAGGAATAAGAAAAAAGTGAATACCGTTTCGGCCAGCAAGTGGAAAACGATGATTGTGCTTCCCATACAAAACATAAATGCAAGGGCAAACAGGAAAGCGTGTTTTGGCAACAAAAAGGTCTTGAGGATTTCGAATAACATTATCATGGTCAAAATCCAACAAAAGGCATTTACGAAAACACTCCATATAAAAATCGCCCTGACCGAAAATCCGAACAGAAGCGGAAACCCTTCAATCATCGAAATAAGCAGCGGACGCGTTTCATCGGCGGAAAAAGAACCATACCATTTCTGGGCGGCGGTGACATAAGTATTGCTATCGGGGAAAATGAAATGCTGTTGCGCCAGCTGAAGTACGAAACAGGTCGCAGACAAAAACAACAGGCCTGCAATAGCGAGGTAAATCTGCCATTTGTATGTTGCGGACGTTTCTTTCATTCCATATAAATTTCAACAAACTTAAATAAAAAAACGGCAGGGCGAATTTTGTTGCTATTTTTGTAATTCAAATGTGCCAAATGTTTTCAATCCTGATCCCTACATATAATTACAAGGTTTTTCCGCTTGTTTCGGAACTCCACTCGCAATGTATGGCAGCGGATATCAATTATGAAATCATTGCCCTCGATGACGCTTCTTCCCTATTCCATTCCGAGAATAATGAGATTAATGCTTTAGATAACTGCAGGTATGAAATCCTTCCGGCCAATATCGGGCGCAGCAGTATCCGGAATTTATTGGCAAAAAAAGCTAAATACGACTGGCTGCTTTTTCTTGATGCCGATGTATTTCCAAAAAGCAGGGACTTCATTTCAGAATACCTGTGCCACATTTGCAGTGTCGAAAAAGTCATCAACGGCGGATTGTTATACCAGGAACAAAAGCCGGAAAAGAACCGGATTTTTCGCTGGGTTTATGGCTCAAAAAGAGAAGCGCTGTCAAAAATGCAGCGCGAAACGAATCCATACCTGTCGTTCCTGACACTGAATTTTTTGATCCATAAAATGGTTTTCGACAAAGTCACATTTAATGAAACCATCCCAAATTTGAGGCATGAAGACACGCTGTTTTCCTTCGACCTGATGAAAGCGAATGTCAAGGTCGAACACATCGACAATCCCGTATATCACTTGGGTCTCGATGCATTTGAATGTGCGATGCGCAAGGAAAACGAATCGTTGGTCGCCTTGAAATATTTGCTGAAGCACGATTTGCTTTCAGCTGATTATGTCAGGATTGCGCGTTATTATACGACGATAAAAAGCCTGAAAATGTCGCCGCTTTTTGCTGCATTCCACAAACTGACAAAGCCGCTGTTTACGAAAAACCTGTCGGGTGAAAATCCGTCACTTTTTATTTTTGACCTGTACCGTTTGGGCTATTTGTTTACCATTAATGACAAAAACGAATAGTATGGCCTTTTTCACCGTAATCGTTCCACTTTACAACAAAGAAAATTATGTCGCACAAACGCTGGAAAGCATTTTGGCACAGACATTTACTGATTTTGAAGTCGTTGTTGTGGATGATTGCTCGAAAGACAGCAGCCTCGCAATTGCCAAGAAATTCGAAAGCGATAAAATAAGAATTGTTTCACATGATACCAATAAAGGGCTTTCCGCGTCACGGAATACAGGAATCCGGAATGCGAAAAGCGATTTCGTGACTTTCCTCGATGCCGACGACGTTTGGAAACCGTTTTTTCTCGAAAAAATGCATGCCATGATTGGGCTTTTTCCCGATGCCGGGATTTTTGGCGCCGGATATGAAGAATATTACCCTGGGAATCTCGCTTTGGAAGTCCGTAAAAACCTCAAAGGCTTTGCAGCAGGCGAAATGAAAATCGTCCCCGATTTTTTTACGGCAAGTTCCAACCAGCCGATTTATTGTTACAGTACCGTCGTTTTTAAAAAGGAAGTCTTTGAAACCGCAGGTTATTTTGACGAAGGCATTTCATTGGGCGAAGACATCGATTTCAATATCCGCGTGCATTTAAAATACGATTTGGCATACTATAATCGGGCTTGCGCGCATTATGTCATTTTTTCTGAAAACCAGATCACCAATTCGGGAATTGGAAAAAATACCATTACGGATTTCAATAAATACGAACCTTTTACAACCGAAAAGCCATCGTTGAAATTGTATATGGATGTGAACAGGTATATGTTGGCGATGCATTATAAAATGGCCGGAAATAACTCGAAATGCGACGAACTGGTTTCAGCAATTGACAAACAAAACCTGACGCCAAGCCAGAAATTCCTATTGAAATCGCCGGTAATGATTGTGAAGTTGGTCAAGAAAACCAAGGCATTGTTCCTTAAAAAAGGCATCCGCCTGACGACATTTAAGGGTTGATTTTGGAAACATATTTCACAAATTCGTCAAAATCGCGAATGTAATCTTCCTCTTCAAACATCGCAGAAGCGATCACAAGACACACAGCGCCGGAAGAAAAGTTTTCCAATTCCCTCCAGATGTTGTTTTTAATCAACAATCCTTTATCGGGTTTGTTTAACGTGACTGTTTCCGCTGTTCTTCCATCTTTCAGCAATACGTCAAAGCTCCCCGAAAGCGGAATGAGCAACTGCCATAAGGCTTTATGTGCATGGCCGCCTCTTTGCGCGGAACTGGGCACATCATATAAATAATATACCCTTTTCATTTCGAACGGAATCGCGCCATTTTCGACAACGGCAATATTCCCGCGGTAATCTTCAATTTTTGGGATCTCTATAATTTGTATATCCATAAAGCTAACTTACATTTATTTTTAAAAACGCCAGCCATTGGCGACCGATATTTTCGAGTGAGAATTGCCGGGCACTTTCTTTCGCATTTTGCCTGCAATGTCGGTAAAGCGCTTCGTCCGCTATGAAAAGATTCATCGCTTCGATCAATTTGCCAAAATCCTGGTCGGCAATCAAAAGCCCGTTTTGTCGATCCACAATCATTTCCGACGGCCCGGAAATGCAATCAAATGAAACCACTGGGATGCCGCATGCCAAGGTTTCCAAAATGACCAGCGGAAAGCCTTCTTTTTTGCTTGAAAGAACAAAGAATAACGCATTTTTCATATGGGAATACGGGTTTTCAACGTGGCCTTCAAATACAACCATCTGCTGCAATCCAAGATCAGCAGCCAATTTTTCAAGTCCGCTGCGCTTTTCGCCGTCGCCTAAAATGACCAGTCTGATTCCTTTTTGCGGCAATTCCGATTGTGCGTATGCCTCGATAAGCCGGTCAAACTGCTTGACATCAATTTTCATCCTGCCGGCGGCCATGATGTATTGGTAATCTCGGGGTAAAAAAGTGTCGTGGGAATTGCTGATTTCATCAATCGCAACCGGGTTGTGGATGGTCTTGGTATTGGATAAATCGTACTTGGTTTTGATAATGGCTTCAATCGCGTCTGAAACCGCAACGAGCCCATATGCATTTTTATAAATCGCTCTCGCCTGCCACGCGGATCCTGGAAAATATAAATCGGTCATTGCGCTGTGCACTGTATAAACTGTGGGCAATTGGTAGAGCCATTTTGAAATCAGGTATTCCTGCAAAAAGGAAGTCCGTATCCTGAAATCTATGATATAATCAAAACGGTTGTCGCGGAGGTATTTTTTCAGGACAACGAAACGCCTGAGCTTGTTGAAAATCCCATTGGACTTATTTTTTAATTTACCAAGGTTCAGCAATTCACCGGAATAGGAATAAGCCACGCTGTCTACGACTATGACCGTATGGACAGCGATGCCATTTGCTGCAAAAAAGCGCGAAAGTAAAGCCATCGTCTTTTCGGCACCGCCAAGTGACAAGCATTCTCCGACAAGGCAAATTTTATACTTTTCTTTTTTAGACATGGCTTTAATGCCTATTTTCGGAGGCAAACCTCAATAAAATTAACTTTTATCTTTATCTTCGCAAAAATAGCCATTTTATTGATGGTTCCTTTTCCTTAAGGCAAAATACGCAATCAGAAAGAAATATACGCATTAATGAGGATTTTATTCATCGGGGAATACAGCAGGCTTCACAATTCCCTGAAAGAAGCCCTGGTTCAGTTGGGCCACGAAGTGACAATCGTTGGCAATGGCGATGGCTTTAAAAATTACCCGGTCGATTTTAATATTGACGCCAAATTTAGCAAATCCTTCATCCCAAATCTCTTCAGGCAGGCTGTCTACAAGGTTTTTAAATATGATTTTGCGATGCTGGAATATGGTATCCGTTTTTGGATGCTGTTGCCAAAGCTTAAAAATTACGATGTTGTACAGCTCATCAGTGAAATCCCAATACAAACCGGTGTCAGGTTTGAATATTTCCTGCTGAAAAAAATCCATGACCAGAACAAGGCGCTTTTTCTCATCTGCTCTGGCACCGACAGTTCTTTTGTGCAGGCGGTCAGTGAAAAAAAATACCGTTATTCCCTTTTTGACCCATACCTTAAAGACAAATCCCTTATTGACGAATACCGTTATTTCCTAAATCAGTCGAATACAAATTACCAAAAACACCATGATAAACTTCGCGATCTTATCAAAGGAATCATTGCGACCGATATCGATTATGCCATTGCAATGGAAGGCAGGCAAAAATACCTTGGCATGATCCCGAACCCGATAAATACGGAAACCAATCATTTTAAGGCTATGGACATTTCTGACAAAATTGTCATTTTTCATGGCATCAACCGATGGAATTACCACAAGAAGGGCAGCGTATTTTTCGAAAAAGCACTTGAAATCATCGCTAAGAACTATCCGGAAAAAGTCAGGATCATTACAGCCGATACACTTCCATATAACGAATACATCAAATTGTATAATGAAGCGCACATTTTGCTTGACCAGGTGTATGCTTATGACCAAGGTTACAATGCGCTTGAAGCGATGGCCAAGGGAAAAGTCGTTTTTACCGGCGCTGAAAAGGAGTTCATGGATTATTACCATTTGACAGAACGCGTTGCCATCAATGCACTTCCGGATGCAGATGCGATTGCAAAAGAATTGTCATTGCTGATTGAAAATCCGCAGGAAATCCCAACCATCGGAAAAAGAGCGCGGGCCTTTATTGAAAAGGAGCACGATTATATGAAGATCGCGGAGAAATATCTTGAAATATGGGAAGTGGGAAATGCGTAGTATTTAACTTAAAATACGAATAATTATTCCCAAATGCTTTTCCTGAAATACACACAAAGCACAATCAGGTAAACAAAATAGGTCAGTGCATGCGCCATCACAATGCCCTCGATATTAAATATCGGAACCAGGCATTTGCTCGAAATCCACATCACGGATAAAGAAAATAGTTCTGTGATGATAAAGGCAGCGGTCAACTTTTTGGCAAAAAACTGATAGCCCAGGATTAGCGAGCACGCCTTAAAAAAATCACCCAGAAGCTGCCAGAAAAACAACCCGGAAACCGGCAGGAAAGCTTTGGTAAACAAAATATGGATGACAAAATCCCTGAGAAAATAAAGCACAATCAACGCCAGCAAAAAAACAGGCACAATCCATTTGTAATAATTGTGGAATATCTTGCGGGTTTCTGTTTTGTTAGCCGCTTTGGATAATTTCGGAAAAAAATAAACAGTGATCACACTGGTCAGGAAAAGCAGATAATAAGACGAAATCCTGTTCATCGCTTCCCAAAAGCCAGCCTGATCAAGTCCGAGTTGCACAATCACATTTTTCCTGATAGCCAAAAAAACCAACGGCCCAATCACCAACGATACCAAAGCCATCAGTGAATATTCCGATAGCGGTTTCAAATTTGAAAAGCGAAAAAAGTTAAGTGAAAGCAATGAAAAATTGATTTGGCGGCCCACAAAAAAAACAGTTACCAAAAACAACAACGAAGGTGAAAGCACGACAGCAAGCAGCGCACCATATGTCCGAAGGTAGTAAATCAAAATGGCACTGGCCAGAAAACCGGCCACGTTCCCTAAAATATTGATGTAAATGACTTTTTTGAATTTTCCCAGGCCATTTAAAACCGACATCAGGAAAAGCGACGCAATATACCATGGCAGCCCAATCCCAAATGCCCTGAAAACAGATTGGTAATGATTTTTAACCCCGAAAATTTCGACATTCAGAAATCCTGAACCATAATAAATAAAAATGCTCAGCAAGATCGTCACCGGAAGCAGGCAAAACAATACCGATGATAAAAAATGGTGCAGCTCTTTCTCGTCGTTTTCCTTTTCGGCGACATATTTTACGATGCCGTTCTGGAAACCAAGCGTAGCAACACCTTCGACAGAAGTCAGGAAATTGCGAAGATTCCCGATAAGCGCCATGCCGTTAGGCCCCACAAATACGGCAATGATTTTGGATGTCACAAACCCAATGGCGATTTTCACCATCACACTGACACTGTTTAACGAAGCGACCTTAAACAATTCCTTTTGGGCTATGGCTTTTAAAAGATTCAATGGTAGCTGTTTAGGGCATCGATTACGGCGGCCGTTTCTTCCGCAGTCATTACAGGGCTGATGGGCAAACTGAGGACTTCACGATGTATTTTTTCAGTAATCGGAAACGATAAATTGTTCCAGCCCGAAAGCGCTTTCTGCCGGTGCGGCGGAATCGGATAATGGATGAGCGTTTCGATGCCTTTTCCTTTCAGATATTGCTGCAAATCACTTCTGTCTTCTGTGCGTATGACAAACAAATGAAAAACATGGTGATTTCCGCCATCATATTCCGGCAATGAAATTTTTGGGTTGCTGATATTTTCTAAATAATAATTTGCGATGATTTTTCGCTGCGCATTCTCGCTGTCAAGATTGGGCAGCTTCACATTCAGGAATCCGGCCTGCAATTCATCAAGACGGCTGTTCACACCAATAAAATCGTTGTGGTATTTGGTTTCCGAGCCGTAATTATGGAGTGAGAATACCATTTTTGCAAGTGCATCATCATTGGTTGTCACTGCGCCGGCATCGCCCAAAGCGCCGAGGTTTTTGCCGGGGTAAAAACTGAATCCGGCAGCATCGCCCAAATTTCCGGCTTTATTGTTTTCGGTGTTTTCAGCGCCATGGGCTTGGGCTGCATCTTCAATGACGAGCAGGTTATGCTCATTGGCAATAGCCGAAATCGCATGCATATCCGACAATTGCCCATACAGATGGACCGCTAAAATAGCCTTGGTTTTTGACGTGATTTTCTGCTTGATCAAATCCGGGTCGATGTTGAACGTTTCCAGTTTCGGCTCGACCAGAACCGGAACCAAATCTGCCTGCAGCACTGCCAAAATGCTGGCGATATAGGTATTTGCCGGAACGATGACTTCATCGCCCTTTTGCAGTTTGCCCAATTGGATGTAAGCTTTGAATATCAGCGTCAGCGCATCAAGTCCGTTGCCGACACCGATGCAATGTTTCGTCCCGCAATAATCTGCGAAGTTTTTCTCAAACAGCCTGACTTCATCGCCAAGGATAAACCAGCTTTTGTCGACGATACTTTTCATTTTGTGTTGAAAAGCCGGTTCATACGGCAGGTTTATTCGGTATAAATCGAGGAATTTTATCATATCAGCACATTTTCAAGCAGTTTGTGGTTGGCCGTTTCGACTTCATAAAAATCCTGGGTTAATGTACCCGCGCCAAAGCTTTCTTTCCAAAAGATTAAGCCTTCATTGACTTTCCTTCCATTGTCTTCATTGGAAATGCCAAAGTCAAAAAATCGCTTGTCATGAAACACCTCGCGAATCAAATAATCGTATAAATAATCCAGCGAGCCCAGTTCATTTTTATTTTCCTGTCCGGAAACATATTGCGCATGGGCCACATTTTCTGAAACAAAAATAGTGGTTCCGGCGACGATCTCATCATTGTGGTAGACATTAAAATGCCTGATGTTTTCGGGAAAAGAACGGTGAAGGTTTTCAATTTCTTCAATCGTATGCACAGGTTTAACGCTGTGTTTGTGGTTCAGATTGGGTTCCAGGATTTTATTCCAGAACAACCTGAAATTGGTTTCTTCCTTAATCACCAAGGCGTTTTTTATTCCCTTTCGGATGCTTTCCCTTCGGGTTTTTGTGGCTGGATTCGGCCTGGATAAATCAATAACCGACAACGAATCCCTTCGTACTAAAGCCGCATTGGCAAGGAATAAGGCATAATGCAGTTCTTCAGCAGGTTTGATATGGTAGATGAACGGAATCATTTTGATGTGCAGTTTTGCCATTCCGGCTTTTTCCAGAAACTGCAAAATGCACCTGAAAGCATCAATGGCAATCGACAATTTCATTTTTTCATCATATACCAATCCGCCATATGTAAGCCCAAAATGCGAATACACATGATTCCCATTAAGATGCGCAGGCAAAATGGTGATCCATTTTTCGCCGTCCAGGACAATCAGTGAATAATCGCTGAACCGGTCGGAATGGTAATCCATAAAATCCCGGTGGAACAGGAAAGTCGCATTTTTGGCCTTGCCAACAAAAGCATTCCAATTGGCGTAATCTGTCGGTTTGTATGGCCTGATGGTGTAGTTCTTCACTGCTGTCTTTTAAAACATCGGAAAATTAATCAATTATTTGGTAACTGCGCGTTGTAGGTTCCGAAATTTTGGGAAAGGCTTTTAAAAATAATTACTATCTTTAAACTCATTTTTCAATCGCCCTCAGTGAAAACAAAATTGCTATTCTGGTTCATTCCGATTGTATTTTTCTCATGCCGTTTATGTGCGCAGGATATCTCCCTTTACCAACAATTCAACGGCCGGTATGATTTTGTTTTTGTGGGCAATACCCTAAACCTCGACGAAAATGTCGCCGATGATCCATGCCTGATCAACACGAGTTCTGCCGCCGATTTGACTCTTGACTCCAACGATATTATCCTGCATGCTTATTTATATTGGGCCGGTTCCGGAACGGGCGATTTTGACATCAAGCTCAATGGCCAGGCGATTACGGCAGAGCGGACTTTTGCGCTGATACAGGCATCGACAGGAAATCCTTTTTTTAGCGCGTTTACCGATGTCACCTCGCAAGTGCAGGCAATTGGAAATACGACTTATACGGTTTCCGAACTTGACCTGACATCATTCATCAATCCCGGGATCTATTGTCCGAATGGTGGAAATTTTGGCGGATGGGCGCTTGTCATTGTTTATGAAAATCCAGCATTGCCAATCAACCAACTCAATATTTATGACGGATTGCAGGCCGTTCCGGATGAAATAAACATCACGCTCGACAACCTGAATGTCATCGACAATGACGATGCAAAAATCGGTTTTGTGGCTTGGGAAGGCGACCGTTTTATTGCAGTCGGCGAAACGCTGAGCATCAACGGCAATCCCATTTCCAATCCGCCACTGAATCC
>DATHKH010000037.1:0-8695 GCA_035286325.1 Flavobacterium sp. | reverse complement strand
GCAAAATTGCTTCAAACATTTCGGCTTGATCCTGGAGCAAACTTTCCGAAACATTGCACCAGTGTGAAAAATCGCCAGTCAACTCAAGAAGCGGGAATTTTTTCAGGTAAGGAAGCAATGTCGCGAGATGAAAAGTAAATCTTCCACGGTGCGTTTCATGCAAAACCGGAATCCCATATTTGGCCGAGATGTTTTCCGCAGCATCAATAATGCGGCAGTTGTCGTCAAAACTAAAAAAATCCTTTCCGGTATGCGAGTTGATGAAATCAGGCTTGAAATCCATCAGGTATTCCAATCTTTCTTCCATACGTTTGATATATGTTGACGGCGTTTCATCAGCGCCATCCAAAACTTGTTGTGCAATAAATGTAAAATTCCCGGCGCTGCGCAATTGTTGCAGTTTTTCGAAAAAAGTCGTGTCCTTGATATTTCCCGGAGAAAGGTTGATTTCCAATCCCGAATAGCCGGCGCTGACCAAATGTTCCAAAAATTCCGAAGGAGGCTGACGCTCGCTTCCCCAATGGGTGCAACAATAGTTTATCTGCATTTTATGGGAATAAAACCGGGTTGATCGGTGTATTGATGATTTCACCAACAACGGCGCCCGGACACCAGGTATCGCGGTCATTTTCCTGGTTTTTATTTTCCGGCCTTTTTAAAATCATATTTTTATCCATATAAATGATGGTCATTACTTTCCGCACTTCGGCAGTTTCATTGGCACCGGCGCGATGAAAAACCCAACCCGAATGAAAACTGATTTCGCCCGCATCAAACGGCTCGATGACATGCTTAAAATCGGTGACGCGTAAATTTTGGTTGATGACTTCCTCGCTTTCATCGCCAATCGCCAATTCACGGCCTTCAACGATGACATGGCTTCCGGAACTGAATTCGAGCGGTCCCATTTCCAGTGGCGTTTCCTGTAACGGAATCCATGCGGTTACGGTTTTGTCGGTCTCCAATGGCCAATAATACTGGTCGGCATGCCATGGCGTAATCCCGCCGCCGCCTTCTTTAAAAAGTGCCTGGTCGTGATAAAGCCTTACGCCTTCTGTCTGCATCAGATCAGTCGCGATTTTAGCGATGCGTTTGCTGAAAATCAATTCTTGTATGGTGTTGCTTTCACGCCATAAATTGAACAGCTGTAAAAAAGCCTTTCCGTAGGTATCGCGATTTTCAAGCGGCACTGATTGTGTGTCCATTTTCGCGACCTGAGCCGTGATTGATTGATTGAAATACTCCAATGTTTCTCTATCCAGAACATGTTTAAGCTTGATATAGCGGTTCTTTTGGAAGAAATCGATTTGTTCAGCAGTCAGTTCATAAGGCCGGCTTAGTTTTTCCTGTAGGTTTTGGGGCACGGTATTCATAACAATATTTTTTTACAAATTTACAGGCAATCGACAGCAAAAAGTGGCACTAAAAAACAAAATAGTAACACAATATTGACTATATTTGAGGCACTATTTGTCCAATACAAACCCATTTTTGCATGAAAGCGTCATTCGAAAACGTTGAAACATTAAAAGGAAACCAGTCATTTGTGGCATATTCCTTTACGGTGCCGTTTTTCGAATTCAAATGGCATTATCATCCGGAATATGAACTGACGCTGATCACAAAAGGCAGTGGCAAGCGCATTATCGGCGACAGCCATGAGCAGTTTATGGAAGGTGATTTGGTGTTGAACGGTTCAGGTTTGCCGCATACCTGGTCAAGCGAGCCGTCAAAAAATGAAACCGTCAGCGCTGTAGTTGTCCAGTTTTCTGAAACATTCATCAGTGATTTTGTCCAATATAACGAATGCAATGACATCCAGCAGTTGCTTTCAAAATCAGGCCGCGGATTGTATTTTGACGTTGAAATGTCGTCCAGCCTCAGCAAATCCATCAGCAAACTGCCAAAGAAAAAAGGCGTGACAAGAATCACGACGCTTTTGAAAATCCTGCAGAAATTATCGGATTGCAACCATATGACACTTTCGTCGGAGTTTTATACTGCCAATCGCAGCAAGGAAACCGAAAGCCGCATCAACAAAATCTGCCAGTTTCTCCAGGACCATTCGTCGGAAAACATTACTGTCGCGCAGGCTTCGGAAATGATTCACCTTTCTAAAAGCGCATTCTGCAAATTCTTCAAACGCGTGATGAAGATGAATTTTTCCGATTACCTCAATGAAATACGCATCGCAAACGCGTGTAACCTGCTTTCGGAGACCGATAAAGCCATTCGTGAAATTGCGATGGAAACCGGATTTGAAAGCCTGACTTATTTCAACAGGATATTCCTGAAGAAAAAAAAACGCACGCCTTCCGCATTCCGGAAAAACCTGGCTCCTGAAAAAATGGAAGTCATTCCAGGCTAACTTTTTTGCCGCCAATACCGTTTTTGGATTATATTTGCAGGTATAGCAATCCAATACCGTGACTGAAAATAACCCACAATTATTCGATGAATTCGCACCGGTTTCCTCCAAACAGTGGAAACAGCAAATCCAGTTTGAACTCAAAGGAGCCGATTACAACGAAACCCTCATTTGGGAAAGTCCCGAAGGCATCAAGGTCAGGCCTTTTTACCACAAAGACGAATTTTCGGGAGACTTTTCTGCCAATTCCAAAGAAGCGTTTGAAATCTGCCAGGATATATTCGTATTTGATGTCGAAAAATCGGTGGCAAGGGCTTTGGATTCAATCAATCGCGGCGCCGAAAGCCTTCGGTTTATTATCGAGGATGAGAAAACGGATATTGGAAAATTGTTGGAGAAACTTCCAATTTCAACCATCACCATTTATATTGATTTAAGTTTTCTTTCAATCGATTTCGTCATAAAAATCGACAAAATCGCTGTTGAAAAAAATGCGAAGATATTTGTAAACATTGATCCAATCGGGCATTTGGCAAAAGACGGAAATTGGTTCACTACAAAAGCCAAAAGCAATTTTGAGGATTTGGAAAATCTTGCGGCAAATGCTAAAAACACGGGCGTCATTTCGATAAATGGAAATTTGTACCAAAATGCGGGCGCCAACATGGTCCAGCAAATCGCTTATACTTTGGCGCATGCCAATGAATATTTCAACCGGATTCCAACGATTGACAAGCCGATTGTCCTGCATATGGCCGTAGGGACAAATTACTTTTTTGAAATCGCGAAATTGCGTGCGATGCGATTGCTGTTCAACCTCGTAGCAAAAGAATACAACCACAAACCGGATTGCCTTTTGTTTGTTACGCCAACAAAACGCAACAAGACTTTATACGATTACAATGTCAATATGCTGCGCAGCACGACCGAATGCATGAGTGCGATTTTGGGCGGCGCCGATACTGTGGCTAACTTGCCATATGATGTATTGTACCACAAAAGCAATGAGTTCGGCGAACGCATTTCGCGCAACCAATTGCTGATTTTGAAGCACGAAAGTTATTTTGACAAGGTTGAAAATGCTGGCGACGGAAGCTATTATATCGAAAACCTGACACAGCAACTCGCAGAAAAAGCACTGGTGTTATTCAAAGATATCGAAGCCAATGGCGGTTTCCTGAAAATGCTCGGCGATGCGACCATCCAGCGAAAAATCTCCGAAAGCGCTGACAAAGAACAGGCATTATTCGATTCGGGAAAGGAAATTTTGCTCGGTACAAACAAGCATCCAAACAAGAATGACAAAATGGGGCATGATTTGGAATTGTTCCCATTCGTAAAAGTCAAACCCCGGAAAACCTTGATTACACCTGTTATTGAAAGGCGGTTGGCGGAGAAAAATGAGCAGGAAAGACTGGAAAAAGAAAAGCAATAAACATGAGGAAAGATTTACAACATATTGCTTTGGACAAAACTGAGCCAACATCCGTTCCGGAAACAACAGGAAATTTCCTAACAGCCGAAGGCATCGAACTCAAACCCATCTATGCTCCAAACGACATAGAAAATCTTGAACACCTCGATTTCGGCGCCGGCTTTACACCCAATTTACGTGGCCCATATGCAACGATGTATGTCCGTCGTCCTTGGACTATCCGCCAATATGCAGGATTTTCCACCGCTGAAGAAAGCAATGCCTTCTACAGAAGAAATTTGGCTGCAGGCCAAAAAGGATTGTCGATTGCCTTTGATTTGCCTACGCACCGCGGTTACGATTCCGATCATGAGCGCGTCGTTGGCGATGTCGGGAAAGCAGGTGTTGCAATTGACACGGTCGAGGACATGAAAGTATTGTTTGACCAGATTCCGTTGGACGAAATGTCGGTTTCGATGACCATGAACGGTGCGGTTTTGCCAATCATGGCTTTTTATATCGTTGCTGCGGAAGAACAAGGCGTCAAACCAGAACAGCTTTCGGGTACGATTCAGAATGATATTTTGAAAGAATTCATGGTGCGCAACACATACATTTATCCGCCGGCGCCATCGATGAAAATCATTGCGGATATTTTTGAATTCACGAGCAGGAAAATGCCAAAGTTCAACTCGATTTCAATTTCGGGTTACCACATGCAGGAAGCCGGCGCTACAGCGGATATTGAACTCGCCTATACATTGGCTGACGGACTGGAATACATCCGGACCGGATTGGCCGCAGGAATGAAAATCGATGAGTTCGCACCGCGCCTGTCGTTCTTTTGGGCGATTGGGATGAACCATTTTATGGAAATCGCGAAGATGCGCTCCGCCAGGATGATTTGGGCGAAACTGGTCAAACAGTTCAACCCAAAAGATGAAAAATCTTTGGCTTTAAGAACACATTGCCAAACATCGGGCTGGAGCTTGACCGAGCAAGATCCATTTAACAATGTCGCGCGGACAACCATTGAAGCCGCAGCCGCAGCCTTTGGCGGAACCCAATCCTTACACACAAATGCATTGGATGAAGCGATAGCGTTGCCAACTGATTTCTCCGCACGTATTGCGCGAAACACGCAATTGTTTTTGCAGGAAGAAACCAAAATCACCAAAACCGTCGATCCTTGGGCCGGAAGCTATTATGTGGAAAGCCTGACAAACGACCTCGCACAAAGCGCCTGGAAACTCATTGAAGAAGTCGAAGAATTGGGTGGAATGACCAAAGCCATCGAAGCCGGAATCCCGAAACTGCGCATCGAAGAAGCTGCAGCGAGAAAGCAGGCCAGAATCGACAGCGGTCAGGATATCATTGTTGGCGTCAATAAATACCGGTTACAGAAAGAAGATCCGTTGCACATTCTGGACGTCGACAACCAAATGGTTCGCCGCCAGCAATTGGAACAGCTCGATAAGATCAAAGCCTCCAGAAATTCTGAAAAAGTCAGGGAAAACCTGGAGAAACTGATTGCCGCTGCCAAAACCGGCGAAGGCAACCTGTTGGAAATTGCAGTCGATGCCGCCAGGAACCGCGCCACATTGGGCGAAATCAGCGATGCATTGGAAACTGTTTTCGGACGATACAAAGCACAAATTAAATCCTTTAGCGGCGTGTACAGCAAAGAAATTAAAGATGATGCGAGTTTTGAACAGGCAAAGCAGAAAGCCGACGAATTTGCAAAACTCGAAGGGCGCAGGCCAAGAATCATGATTGCCAAAATGGGCCAGGACGGCCATGACCGCGGTGCGAAAGTAGTCGCAACCGGTTATGCCGACGTGGGTTTTGACGTCGATATCGGGCCATTGTTCCAAACACCGGCCGAAGCGGCAAAACAGGCTGTCGAAAATGATGTTCACATCTTGGGCGTTTCCTCATTGGCGGCAGGCCATAAAACGTTGGTTCCGCAAGTTATAGATGAACTCAAAAAATATGGCCGTGAAGATATTATGGTGATTGTTGGCGGTGTGATTCCGGCACAGGATTACCAATATTTGTTTGATGCCGGTGCAGTTGCAGTTTTCGGTCCCGGGACAAAAATCAGTGAAGCGGCGATAAAGATACTGGATATTTTATTGGGGAATTTTAAGTAAAAAACACCTGTTTATCCCTAAAATTCCAAGTCACGCAATTAGTCGGCTTTATTTGTCTTTCATCTATTAGCAAAATTACAAATTTTTCAACATTAAACTATTGATAATAAGAATATTATAAAATTTAAATCCAAATATTTAGCGATTGTTTAATATATATTTTGTTATCTATTCATTGGATAAATATTAATTTATAATATTTGTAATCAGGTATGGGTAACGTATACGTTTTCTTATTTTATTTTTCATTTTTAGCAGCAAAAACATCACTTTGTTTTAACATCTGTCCATCGTTGTAAATAATGAAGATTTATAGATGTGTACGGGAAAGCATTATCGGAAACCTTCAACCTGTATTCGTTGAGAAACTGCAAGGCTCTATCCGCGTGGTTTCTGAAGAAGGAAAAGGCACTGCTTTCGACATCCAATTAAAAAATTTATGGCATGACGGCGAATAAACCAAGATTCGGAAACGTGATGATTATTGACGACAACAAGATAGACTTGTACATCACATCGCGCACAATGGTCAATAATCATTTTGCGGCAAACATCCAGCAATATTCGTCTGCTGAAGCAGCATTGGAATATTTGCAGGAAAACCAAGGAAACCTGTCGCTTTTACCGCAGGTTATTTTTGTCGACATCTACATGCCGATCATGTCGGGTTTTGAGTTTCTGGAAGCTTATGCACAATTCCCGCCCGATTTAAAAGGCCAATGTTCGGTTTTCGTCGTTTCTTCTTCAATTGATGACAATGACATTGCCCGTGCTGATGATGATAAAAACGTGGTTGCTTTCCGCGAAAAACCCATTACTAAAGAATTCCTTCTTAGCATATAATCTTTTTTACGTTTTTAAAATTTCTATATTAAGATAGGATTTTTCATAATTTTATGTATTCTTTTTAACGTTTTATGCATTACATCGATTATAATCCCATTAAAAAGTTAAATAGCTATTTTTTGGATTGCCAATAGTTACCTTGTGTTTAATACTCTTTGCCTGAATCATTTAATAACCATGACGCAATAGTTTAAACAGCACTTCTGGTTTGGCAATAAAATAATCACATGAAAAATACCGAACCTTTTCTTCTCGAAAACAGCCAATACTTATTTATGGATAAAATGGACATCAAACACACTATGTTTGATTCCCTCCTTGAAGGCATCCAGATCATCGATTTTGAATGGCGCTATATTTACCTGAATGATATTGTATCCATACATGCAAAAAAGCCGAAGCAATTGTTGCTTGGAAAGAGCATGATGGAATGTTATCCCGGCATTCGGCAGACGGCACTTTTTAAATTGCTCCAAGAGACGATGAATGACCGGAAAACAAGGCGTTTGGAAAACGAATTTGTGTATGAAGATGGCTCAAACCGTTGGTTTAACCTCAGCATCGAGCCTGTTGAGGAAGGGATTTGTGTTTTGTCGCTGGATATCACTGCCGATAAGGAAGCAATCCAGAACATGATTAAAACAAATAAAGACCATCAGGTACAAAATCGGGAGAAAGAAAAAAGGGCAGCAGAATTCGTTATTGCAAACAAAGAGCTCGCCTTCCAGAACGCAGAAAAAGAAAAACGTGCTGCCGAACTCATCATTGCCAATAAAGAACTGACTTTCCAGAATACGGAAAAAGAAAAACGCGCAGCAGAGCTCATCATCGCAAACAAAGAGTTGGCATTTCAGAATAAAGAGAAAGAAAAACGTGCCTCCGAACTCATCATTGCCAATACAGAACTGACATTCCAAAACAAGGAAAAAGAAAAACGCGCCGCCGAACTCATCATTGCCAACAAAGAACTCGCTTTTCAGAATAAAGAAAAAGAAAAACGCGCTGCCGAGCTGATTGTCGCCAATAAAGAACTCCGGTTCCAAAACGGGGAAAAAGAGAAACGCGCAGCAGAATTGATCGTTGCCAATTTTGAGCTCGTCTTCCAAAATGAAGAAAAAGAGAAAAGAGCCACAGAATTAACCATGGCGAATGAGGAACTGATCAAAGCCGACCTCAAGCTTGAGGAACAAAATGCAGAACTTGTCAAAACCAATTTTGAACTCGACCGTTTTGTTTACAGCGTATCACATGATTTGCGCTCTCCGCTGACTTCCATTCTCGGGTTGGTTTCTTTTATTGAAGAGGAAAGCGACGAAACAGATACGCTTTTGCACGCAAAAATGATCCGTAACGGTATCAACCGCCTGGACGGATTTATAAAAAACATTCTCAGCTATTCCAGAAACAACCGCACCGGAATCGATATCAAAAAAATAGCACTCGACAAAACGATAAAAGAAATCATCTATTCGTTCCACAACATCAAAGAGGCTGAAAGCCTGGATTTTGAAGTCGAAATAAATGAAGGGCAGCCTTTTCATTCTGACCCGCAGACGTTCAACACCATCATGGAAAACCTGATTTCCAATGCAATAAAGTTCCAAAAAAAAGGCGGTGTTCCAAGCCTGTTGAAAATAACCGGAAAATCCACGGCGGAAAAGCTGCAACTTACAGTCAGCGACAATGGCATCGGGATAGCCAATTTACACCATCATAAGATTTTCGACATGTTCTTTCGCATATCGGGTAAAATCAGCGGCACCGGCATCGGATTGTATATCGTAAAGGAAAGCATCGAAAAACTTCACGGCACCATTGAAGTCCATTCCGAAGAAGGAAATGGCACTTCTTTTTTCATTACCCTGAAAAATTTCGCCAAGGATTTGCCCAAATTAAAAGTTTAGCTCGCTAATT
>DATHKH010000036.1:0-63017 GCA_035286325.1 Flavobacterium sp. | reverse complement strand
AGCCGCGGAATCCAGACTACGTCCGATCTTAATGACGAGTCTTGCCATTGCACTCGGTGCGTTGCCTATTGCGATGTCGCTCGGTGCCGCATCAACAAGCCGTATCGGAATGGGTGTCGTGATTGTAGGCGGAACATTGTTCTCATTGATTCTGACCTTATTTGTAATCCCCGCAATTTACCTGATGTGGTCAAGGGAGAAGAAACACAATGCCGAATTAGATCATGCTGAAGAATATGAAAAAGAAGCGACACAACATAACGCTGCACAAAATGAAGCATAAAACCATCATACTTTTCATCGCGCTGTTTGCCATTACCCTGAATTTACAGGCGCAAACTGTTTTAACTGTCGAAGATGCGGTTAAAATTGCACTGAAAAACAATTACGACATCAGGATTGCATCAAATGACCTGAAAGTCGACCAACAAAATGTCAGCCTTGCCAATGCGGGAATATTGCCTCGTGTTGACGCCAATATCGTGGACAGCAACGGAATCCAGACGACGTCCCAAACACGCTCCGACGGAACGAAAACTTCTTTGGACAATGCAAAAAACAACAGCCTGAATTATGGCGTGACACTGGGCTGGACGGTTTTCGACGGTTTTAGGATGTTTGCGCGTTATGACCAGTTGAAAGCATTGGAGAAATTAGGCGACGCCGAAATGAAACTTGTCATCCTGACCAAAGTCGGCGATGTCATGAATACCTATTATAATTTGGTGCAGCAGAAGCAACAGTTGGATGCTTTAGATTCTACAATCGTCATTTCGCAACAGCGTGTCAATACGGCACAAAACCGTTTCACCATTGGCAAAGCCGCAAAACTTGAAGTCCTGAATGCGCAGGTCGATTTGAATACCGATACCACAAACCTGCTCCGCCAAAAGGAGTTGTATGCCAATACTAAAACGCAGCTCAACGAAATCATGGCGCGCGATGTGAAAACCGATTTTACTGTAGTTGACAGTGTGGCTGTCGACAGCAATTTGCTGCTTCCGGAACTGACGACATTGGCTGAAAAGCAAAATCCGCAACTGCAGGCGCAAATCATCAACAAGCGCGTGGCGGAGTTGCAATTGAAGCAAGTTAAAGCCAACCGGTTTCCGACCGTTAATGTCAATACCGGGTATAATTTTGCCGAATCCAAATCAAGCCTTGGGTTTACTTCCGAATCTTATGCGCGAGGTCTGACTTACGGCTTTAGCGCATCGATGAATTTATTCAATGGCTTTTTGCAGAAAAGGAATGAAAAAATCGCGCGTTTGCAGATTGACAATTCATCGATTGCTATTGAACAGCAAAACCAGGCTTTAAATTCGCAACTGACTTCAGCTTACCAAACTTATTTAACTAACATTCAGTTAATTGATTTGGAAGAAAAAAATGAGGCATTGGCCAAACAAAATCTCGATATCACTTTAGAAAAATACCGGATTGGGACCATTCCAACCTTAGAATTCAGGACTGCGCAATTGAATTACGTCAATGCCAAAGTGCGCTACAGCAATGCCCAATATCTTGCTAAATTATCAGAAATCGCATTGAAGGAATTGGCAGGAAATCTGACTTTTTAACTACATTTGACGTAAGATTTTACGCCAATGATTTCATACGACACCAAAGACTGGTTTACCTTTATTTTCCGTTTCCACAAAGCAGACACGTTCAGGCAATTGTTCCCGATTATGTTGGCTATTGGCGCCTATTCAGGAATCGTAGGGTGGCTTGAAGTCGAATATTGGCAATTGGCCGACACGAGTTATGTGAAAAACATCACGATCATGCACGGCATGCTCGGGTTCGTGATTTCATTATTGTTGGTCTTCCGCACGAATACTGCTTACGACCGCTGGTGGGAAGGCCGGAAAATGTGGGGCGAATTGGTCAACAACTCACGGAATTTAGCCTTAAAACTGACGGTCATTTTAGACGAATCGGAAAAGCCATTTTTCAAAAAAATCATTCCGGATTATGCCTTTGTTTTGCACCAACATCTCAATGACAGCGAAACTGCCCAGCAGCTTTTTGATGATTTGGATTTGAAAATCGACC
This sequence comes from Flavobacterium sp., assembly GCA_035286325.1. Taxonomy (GTDB): domain Bacteria; phylum Bacteroidota; class Bacteroidia; order Flavobacteriales; family Flavobacteriaceae; genus Flavobacterium. Next base: position 60,959 of record DATHKH010000036.1, on the reverse strand, counting down.
ACCATAAGCACAAGCCAAATCAGGTTGCAAAAATGATGTTCCAAAAAGTCAATGAATTGTACCTTTCCAAAAAAATTACCGGCGACCAATTGATCATCCTCAATACCGAAATCCAGTCGTTCACTGATATTTGCGGCGCTTGTGAACGGATTAAAAACACGCCCATTCCCTATTCCTATAGCGCATTCCTGAAAAAATTCATTTTTTTTTATGTCATGACTTTGCCTTTTGGATATGCATTTTCCCTGGGTTATTACGTTGTTCCCGTCGTCGTTTTCGTCTTTTATGTCCTGGCGAGCCTCGAATTGATTGCCGAGGAAATCGAAGATCCGTTTGGCAGTGATGAAAATGATTTGCCGACAGCGAAAATTGCAGCCAACATTAAAAAGCACATGGAGGAATTGCTTTAATAGCCCACAAAATTCTGCAATAACTACCTGAAATTTTTCTTTCTTTGAAAGCTGTAATTCCTATCTTTGCAGCCGAAATAAAACGGACTCATGAAAATATCATACAACTGGTTAAAACAATTCTTAAAGACAGACTGGAAATCTGAAGAAACTGCTGCCCTACTCACAGACTTAGGCCTTGAAGTGGAAGTGGTTGAGAAATTCCAATCGGTGAAAGGCGGACTCGAAGGCGTAGTCGTTGGCCATGTTTTGACTTGTGTGCAACATCCAAACGCTGACAGGCTTAAAGTCACGACCATTGATTTAGGCGAAGGCGCGCCGGTCCAGGTTGTTTGCGGCGCTGCAAATGTCGCTGCCGGCCAAAAAGTGCCTGTCGCAACTATCGGGACGACATTGTATGATAAAGACGGAAGTGCTGTAAAAATCGGGAGAAATAAAATACGCGATGTTGAAAGCTACGGCATGATTTGCGCCGAAGATGAACTCGGACTCGTCTCAGGCCACGACGGCATTATGGTTTTAGACGCTGCTTTGAAACCGGGAACGCCAGCCGCGAAGGTGTTTAATGTCGAAAATGATGAGATTTTTGAAATCGGGTTGACGCCAAACCGCGCCGATGCGATGAGCCATATGGGCGTTGCACGTGATTTGCGCGCGGGATTGTTACAGAAAAATGTACACGTCGAGCTGATTACGCCATCGGTCAGTAAGTTTAAAGTTGACAAGCGCACACTCAAAATTGACGTTGACGTAAAAGATACTAAGCTCGCGCCAAGATATTGCGGTGTCACGATTTCGGGAATTACGGTAAAGCCATCTCCGGATTGGTTGCAGAACCGATTGAAATCCATTGGGTTGACACCAAAAAATAACGTCGTGGATGTCACGAATTATGTGCTCCATGATATGGGCCAACCGCTTCATGCTTTTGATGCTGCGAAAATTACAGGAAAAATCATTGTGAAAACGGTTCCTGCCGGAACAAAATTCACGACACTCGACGATATCGAAAGAACGCTGCACGAAGAGGATTTAATGATCTGTGATGAAAAAGGCCCGTTGTGTATGGCTGGTGTTTTTGGCGGAAAAAATTCAGGTGTCAGCGAAACGACCAATTCTATATTTTTGGAAAGCGCCTATTTTAATCCGGTAACGATTAGAAAAACGGCTAAAAGGCACGGACTCAGTACAGATGCGTCTTTCCGTTTTGAAAGGGGAATCGACCCGACCATTACAGAATATGCGTTGAAACGCGCGGCACTTTTGATCCAGGAAGTTGCCGGGGGCGAAATCACATCAGACATTGTCGACATTTACCAAAAGAAAATCGAGGATTTTACGATTTTCCTGAATTTCAACAAAGCCGTGAAACTCATCGGGCAGGAATTGCCAAAAGAAACCATCAAAAAAATCCTGGCTTCGCTCGACATTAAGGTCAACAGCATGTCGGATGCGGGACTTGGATTGGTCGTTCCCGCTTACCGTGTGGATGTCAATCGCGAAATTGACGTGATTGAGGAAATCTTGCGCGTTTACGGTTACAACAATATCAATTTCACCAAAAAATTCAACGCAACGGTTTCCAATTCCGGACGTACGGAAGATTATAAACTGCAGAATATCATTGGCGGGCAGCTGACTTCGCTTGGTTTCAATGAAATGATGGCCAATTCGCTGACGACTGCCGAATATGTGAAACTGTCGGATATGCTTAAGGAAGAGCACAATGTCACGATGCTGAATCCGTTGAGCAATGATTTGGCCGCGATGCGCCAATCGATGCTGTTTTCAGGATTGGAAGCGGTTTCTTATAACATCAACAGAAAAAATTACGATTTGAAATTGTTTGAATTCGGGAAAACCTACCATAAAATTGATTCCGAATTTATGGAAAACAAACACCTGACACTTTTTGTTTCAGGAAATCGTGTTCAGGAAACATGGGCGAAACCACAAAAGAATTCCGATTTCTTCCTGTTCAAAGGTTATGTTCATACAATATTGTCGCGATTGGGCATTGATAAAATACAAAACCAGCCTGCGGTTTCCGATGTTTTTGCTGAAGGCATTTCCATCACATCTGGAAATGATGTTTTGGTGGAATTGGGAACAGTCAAAAAATCAATATTAAAACATTTCGACATCAAGCAAGAAGTATTGTTTGCCGATTTCAACTGGAACCTGATTTTGAAAATGATCAACAACAAAATCAGGTTTACCGAAATCCCGAAATATCCGGAAGTCCGCAGGGATTTGGCTTTGCTTGTTGATGAAAACGTGTCTTTCGATTCGATATACAAAATCGCAAGGCAATCGGAAAGGTCGTTGCTGAAAGACATCAATCTTTTTGATGTGTATTCAGGAAACAATCTTCCGGAAGGCAAAAAATCTTATGCCGTAAGCTTTACGATTCAGGACAATTCGAAAACGCTGACTGATGAGCAGATTGATAAAATCATGCGCAAACTGACACAGCATTTTGAAAGTGAACTCGGCGCAAGTTTGAGATAAGGTTTAAAATTATTCAGGCGCCTAGCCCTGATAGAAGTGGAAATCCTTTTTAAATCCTGCAAGGTTTAAAAAGATTGAAATGGATAGCAGGACCCGAGCTCCCAATAAAAAGATTGGGGGTGAACTGGCGAAGCAATATGCTACAAATAAAAGAAGTCCGCATTGCTGCGGACTTTCTCATTAAAACAATTTCAAAACACCTCTTTTATTTGTGCATCAGCACCGCGTCAACAACGTGGATGACGCCATTTGACTGGTTTACGTCGGCAATCGTAACGGTAGACTTCATGCCTTTTTCATCAGTTAAAACCAATTTTTTGCCGTCCATCATCGCTTTTAGTTTGCCACCCTGGACTGTAGTCAAAGTCGCGGTTCCATTGCCGGCTTTGATGGCTTTTGCGATATCGGCCGAATTCATTTTTCCTGCAACAACATGGTAAGTCAAAATACCTTGGAGCATTTTCATGTTTTCAGTTTTCAATAAGGTCTCAACTGTGCCTTTTGGCAATTTGTCGAAGGCTGCATTCGTTGGTGCAAAAACCGTGAATGGCCCGGCGCTTTGCAAAGTTTCTACCAATCCGGCCGCTTTTACAGCTGCAACTAAAGTGGTATGGTCTTTTGAATTCATCGCATTTTCAACGATGTTCTTTGAAGGATACATCGCTGCTCCGCCAACCATTACTGTTTTTTCTTTTTGGGCAAATGCCGATCCGCCTACGAATACGAGTGCCAGGATTGCCGCTGATAAAAAATTCCTTGATTTCATAATTGTTGATTTTTTAAAGTTATAATGCCATTTACGCGAATACTTTTGTGTTGGTTTTTATAATTTCAAAAAAAGAATTTGCACTGCGGAATTTTATTGCTTAAGATTCCCTTAATCCTTGTTAAAAGCAAACAACCTGAAGAAATTTATATTACTTTTAAAACCTTATTAAAACAACGACTTTCCCCGAATCTGAACCATGCAACCTGACAAGACCATTTTATTTAAAACAATTTTTATGTTTTCAGCATTGCTTTTGTTCATTTCCCTTATGGGTTGCACCAAAGAAATTAAGGTCAACAAAGTCACGTCGGCGGATAAGATGCAGCAATTGGTCATTAATATTTCCGATTACGCGAGAGACATCCATCCAAAATTCATCATCATTCCACAAAATGGCTGCGAAATTGCATTCAATGATACCAATCCTGATGAAGCGTTCAGCCCTGATTATATGAATGCCGTCGACGCATTTGCAGTCGAGGAGCTTTTTTATAATGGCGATTATGCTCCGGATACCTATCGAATCGATCTTTTGCGCAAGCTTGCGACCAAGAAAAAAATACTCGTTTCCGAATATATCACGAACGACGGCAATATCGACGATGCCGTAAAAAGAAACCTTGATGAAGGGTTTGTTTGTTTTCCAAGGTCGGAAAAGAATTACCATTACAAGTTTATTCCGGGCAAAATAAGAAATGAGAACACCGATGATATTACGAAAGTCAGCGAGGCCAAAAATTACCTTTACCTGATCAACCCATCGGAATATGAGGACAAAGAATCGTTCATCGAAGCGATTTCGAAAACCAATTTTGACCTTGTAGCCATCGATTTGTTTTTCGACGGCGACGATGCGTTTACCACTGAAGAAGTCAACAAACTAAAGGTCAAAGCCAACGGTGCCAAAAGGCTTGTGATTTGCTACATGAACATTGGTGCTGCAGAAAACTGGCGCTATTACTGGAAAAAAGACTGGGAATTACATCATCCGGATTTTATCGCGAAAAAATATGAGGATTACGAGAATGAGTATTGGGTAAAATTCTGGGATAAAAGCTGGCAGAAAATCCTTTATGGAAACGACGATTCCTATACCAAAAAAATCCTGAATGCCGGTTTTGACGGCGCAATCCTTGACAATGCCGAAGCGTATTACTTTTTGTTCAAGGACAAATAAACTACAACATTTTTCTCGCTTTTTCCAAATCTTCCGGCGTATCGATGCCAATGCTGATGTGTGATGTTTCGACCATGCGGATTCGTTTTCCGAATTCAAGGTAACGCAATTGCTCGAGTTTTTCTGAAGCTTCAAGCGATTTGACCGGCAGTCTTGAAAAATCCATAATCGCCTGTTTACGGAATGCATAGACGCCGATATGCTGGAAATATCTCGCACCTGAATCCGCATCTCTCGGATATGGAATGACAGAACGCGAAAAATACAATGCAAAACCCGATTGGTCCACGACAACTTTTACATGGTTCGGATTATTGATTTCCGCTGGATCTTTGATTTCACGCATCAATGAAGCAAGGTCAATTTTTTTGCCGGCATCATCCTTAAAAACCGACAGCACTTTTGCCAATGGCTCGCGGTCCATAAACGGTTCGTCACCTTGGACATTCACGACAATATCAACATCCATATCGGCTACAGCCTCAGCAATGCGGTCGCTTCCCGATTCATGTTCGGCAATGCTCATGATGGCTTTTCCACCGTTGGAAACGATTTCGTCGAAAATTGAATTGGAATCCGTTACGACAAATACATCGTCAAACAATTCAGTCGAAACGGCGGCTTCATACGTTCTCAAAATGACGGTTTTGCCACCCAAATCCTGCATGAGTTTTGCGGGAAAACGGGTTGATGCGTAACGTGCGGGAATGACTGCGATTATTTTCATAGAGTTGCAAAGTTATTCTTTTTGAAGAAATAAAAATTATTTTCTGGGCGTTGCCTTCGGCCGGGCTTTCACTTCAAGTCCTCACTCGTTCCTCGCTCCGGGCTTTTCGCTACAATCCCTAACGCAGCCTGGGATCAAATCTCTGTTAATACAGGTTACTTCAAAGTCAGCACCAGCAAACCAGCAATGATCAAAACGCCGCCGACGGCCGTTTGCCACGTGAATTTTTCATTCAGTATCAAAAGGGAAAGCAAAACGGTAATAATGATGCTGCCTTTGTCAATCAAGGCGACCTGCGATACATTACCGATTTTGACGGCACGAAAATAAAATATCCACGATAAACCCGCGGTAATTCCTGAGAAGGACAAAATCAGGATATCGTTAGTGGACAGATTTTTAAAATCCTTCATCGATTGGAAACAAAATACATTCAACGCTACGACAATCACAACGGAAATGGTGCGTATTGCCAAACCCGTGTCACTGCTGACATTTTTCAATCCCATTTTCGCAATGACCGAAGTCAGTCCGGCAAAGACCATCGAAATTAATGCTAAAACAACCCAGTTTTTCATATTATTTACTCTACAAAATTCTCATCCTTAAAACCAATCAAATACAATTTATCCTTTGCCCTCGTCACCGCCGTATACAACCACCGGATGTAATCGCGGTCGATGCCGTCGGGCAAATAAGGCTGTTCGATAAAAACGGTATTCCATTGTCCGCCTTGCGATTTGTGGCAAGTGATTGCATAGGAAAACTTGACCTGCAATGCATTGAAATGCTCATTCTCTTTTACTTTTTGGAACTTCTTGTAATTCGTCGATTCGTTTTCAAAATCCTTCATGACTTCCTGGTACAAACGGTTGGATTCGTCATAAGTCAATGATGGCGATTCGCTGACGATCGTGTCCAAAAGCAATACGGTCTCAAACGGAATCTGCCGTGGATAATCGACCATACGGATTTTGACCTTCGCAAATTTAAACCCGTACAATTCCTGTATGCCGAACAATTCCAATACCTCAATGATGTCACCGTTGGCGATAAATCCCGCTTCGTCGGTTTCCTTGAGCCAAAAATAGTTGTTTTTGACGACCATCAAAAAATCGCCGGTCGACAATTCGCTTTCCTTGTCGAGAATCCTGGTGCGGATTTGCTGGTTATACTGGTTCGCGCGTTTGTTGGAACGCACAATAAACGCTGTGTCTTCAATGCTGAAATTGCTGTACGCCGAATTGATCGCATCCTGGATGTCATAACCGTCGGTCAATCTCACAATATCCTTAAACCCGTTCAGGTCGAATTTGTATTCCGGGATAAAATCGTCCTTCAGCAAATCGCGGAGTTCTGTCGCGTTGAATAAAATTCCCGAGTTTTCCTCCTGGCGCATGACTTCATCGAGTTCAATCGATTTGACTTCCTTATTATAATGCAAAGCCAATGTTTCGGTATCCAATGCGGGACTGATATCGAGATTCACCGGCGGCAATTGCGCCGTATCGCCGAGCAAAATCATCTTGCAATCGGTTCCGGAATAAATATAGGAAATCAGGTCGTCGAGCAGCGAACCGTTTTCATAGAGCTTCGATTCGGATGCCGAATCTGAAATCATCGACGCTTCATCGACAATGAAAATCGTATTCTTGTGTTTGTTGGGCTGCAGCGTAAAGCTCACGCCTCCGGTTTTGCCTTTCTTCGGGAAATAGATTTTCTTGTGGATCGTAAACGCAGGCTTTTGGGAATAACTCGCGATGACTTTTGCCGCGCGGCCTGTCGGCGCAAGCAGCACATATTTCTTATTGATTTCCGCAAGATTGTTGACGATTGTCGAAATGACAGTGGTTTTTCCCGTTCCGGCGTAGCCTTTTAAAACAAAAATGCTGTCATTGTTGGCGTTCGTAATGAATTCAGAAATTTCCCTGAAGAAAATATCCTGCTTGTATGTCGGCTTGAAAGGAAACTGCCGGCATAAGATATTATAAAACAGGCTCGCACTCATTGGGGTTTGCTTTGGTAGAATTGATTCCAAATATAAGCATGAAATTCAAGTTTTTGTTTGTGGAATCACGAGAAACATAAAAAAATTGTAAGTTTGCGAACATCACCAAAAGCCAATGTCGGACAACGCAAACATTACGGAAAAGAAATACAAAAAGCTGGTACTTCAGGTCGCGCTGAACGGCTTTAAATTCTGCTGTTTTGATACGCTAAGCAATACGGTTTTGTTTGTCAGGGAAATTGATTTTTCAAAATTCCCGCGTGCGGGTAAAGTCGAAGACCATTACTGGAAAGCGTTTGTCGACAACCACGAATTGACGAAAACGTATGATGAAGTTTCCGTCATCCATGACAACAACCTGAATACTTTTGTGCCAAAAGCTTTGTTTGACGAAGATTATCTCGGCAGCTATCTCCAATACAACACGAAGGTTTTTGAAACCGATTTCTTTGATTTTGACGACATCCCGAATTATGAGATGAACAACGTCTACATTCCGTATGTCAACATCAATAATTTCCTGATTGACCAGTTTGGGCCTTTTACGTATCGGAATTCCAATACCATATTGGTGACCAAACTGCTGGATTTGTCAAAGAATATTGATGAAAAACAAGTATTTGCGCATTTCAGCAAAGACAAGTTTGAGATTGTTGTCGTGCAGAACCAGAAGCTTTTGCTGTTCAACTCCTTTGATTACCAGGCGAAAGAAGATTTCCTGTATTACCTTTTGTTTACTGCAGAACAGTTAAATATGAACCCGGAGACATTCAAACTGCAACTTATGGGCGATATTTCCGAAGACAGCGAATACTACAAAATGGCATATAAATATGTCAGGAATGTTTCGATGGCCGATGTTTCGGAGCTGCAAAAGCACAACGAGCTCTCAAAATCCCAGAATCTGAAACACTTTATCCTTTTACAGCAGTGAGAATCATTTCCGGAAAATTTAAAGGAAGACGAATCAATCCGCCAAAAAACCTGCCTGTCCGCCCAACGACCGACATGAGTAAGGAATCCTTGTTTAATGTTTTGAACAACCATTTCAACTTCAGTACGCTCAAGGTTTTGGACTTGTTTGCGGGAACCGGGAACATCAGTTTTGAATTCGGTTCGCGCGGCAGCGACAACATCACTTGCGTGGATGGCGATTTTGGCTGTATTAAATTCATCAGGCAAACTGCGGTCGAATTTGACTTCAATATCGCCGCGATCAAAAGCGATGTGTTTTCTTATCTCGAAAAAGCGAATGGCCCTTTTGATGTCATTTTTGCCGATCCTCCATACAACCTAGAGCAGGAAAAAATGGAGAAAATGGTTTTGAAAGTATTTGAGAAAAACTTACTCCATGAAGAAGGCATGATGGTCATTGAACATTCTAAACACACGAAGCTGAGTCATTTGCCACATTTTTCGTTTCAGAAAAATTATGGCGGTTCGGTGTTTTCATTTTATGAATTAGAAACCGATAAATTACCGGAATAGCTTCAAATTAATAGCCACGAATTCACGAATTAAAAGTAAAATTCGTGAATTCGTGGCTAAAAAAAAAGCAGGCCTGTAAGCCGGATTCTGTATCTCATCTTGACGACAAAACCCTTATCATTTATCTAGGCCGGCAATTGCTCACTGGCTCCATCTTTCTACCCTTCAGCAACGGACGGGCAATCCTTAAATGCTGATATACTTGAAATTTCACCGCATAGAGTTTACCTGGTTTCACTACAGCTTAACCTGTACATACTTTCTGTTGCACTTGTCCTTTCCCGATTGCTCGGAACGACGGGCGTTACCCGCTATGCTGCCCTATGGTGTCCGGACTTTCCTCTCCGATTTAACATCGCAGCGATAAGGCGGCCTGCGGTGCAAATATACTTATTAGTATAAGATTGGCGCGTAATCCTATAACTTAGTTTAACATTTTCTTATACCTTAAAAAAACCAAAAGATGTAATTTTAAAATCAACAACAATTTAAACTCAATATCATGGAAAGTCAAATGTATCATTATGCGACAGTCTCGAAAGCGCTCGAAGAATTGAAGGAAAAAGGATTCACCACCGATTTCAATCTTCAGGAAGACCGGATCAAAAATAATGACGAGAATTTTGAGATTGTCCATATTTACAGATATGAAGGCCAAAGTGATCCGGGCGATGAAGCCACCGTTTATGGCATCAAATCCAGCAATGGCGAAAAAGGCGTGTATGTCGCAGGCGATTTGTCATTTTCTGAAAAAAGCGCTTCGCGGACATTATACGAACTCAGTATCAAAGGCAGGGAAAACCGATTTGAATAAATGGACCGCCTGCATAAAAAGCTTGAAAAAATTGGCAGCGACCCAAAGGTAACAGCGAAAGCGGTAGGCCTTAGGTACGCTGCCAATTCTGATAAAGGCTATTTCCGTATTAAAAGCGGAAGCGGATTTAAGTACGTCGACTCCGATAAAAAAACCATCAAAGACAAAGCGGTTTTGGAACGCATCCAAAAATTGGTCATTCCGCCGGCATGGGAAAACGTCTGGATTTCTCCTTACGAAAACGGGCATTTGCAAGTCACCGGCATTGACGTCAAAGGCCGTAAACAATACCGCTATCATGTGGATTGGAACAAAATCCGCAACCAATCCAAGTTTTTTAAATTGCGGAGATTCGCATTGGCTTTGCCAAAAATCAGGCAGCAGGTCGAAAAGGATTTGGCACGGAAGGGCCTGCCTTATGAAAAAGTCGTCGCACTTGTCGTGAAACTGATTGAAATGACCAACATCCGAATCGGCAATGATGCCTATAAAAAACTATACGGTTCTTTTGGGCTGACGACTTTGCGAGACAAACATGTGAAGTTTGAAAAGTCGACTTTGTCTTTTGAATTTATCGGAAAAAAAGGCGTCAAGCATAAAATTAACCTCGAAAGCAAAAAATTGGTAAATTTGGTCAGGAAATGCAAAGACATTCCCGGACAGGAATTGTTCCAGTATTATGATCAAGATGGCAACAGGCATACGATTGGCTCGGGCGACATCAATAGTTATTTAAAGGATATTTCTGAAGAGGATTTTACCGCAAAAGATTTTCGCGCCTGGGCAGGAAGCGTCAATGCATTGGGTGCATTTCAGGAAATCGGACCTTATACGAGCGAAACCGATTGCAAACGGAAGATTGTCGAAGTCATTGATGCTGTTGCCGAAAAATTGGGAAACACGCGAACGGTATGCCGCAAATATTATGTCCATCCAACGGTGATTGCAGCATATGAAAAAGGAGCCATCGATAAATATAAAACGGTCAAAGATGTCACGGGCAACGAACTCAACGCTGAAGAAGAAGCCTTGGTCAAGCTTTTGGAAAATGAAACGATTGCCGAAGTCATCGGTTAAAGTATATATTATGAGATATTTGATTTTGATATTATCGGTTTGCCTTTTTGCCTGCAACAATAAAAAGGAAGAAATTGTTGATGAAGCGATTCCGATTGACAGTGCGCCTGCCCCTGTAGTTTCGTCAAAAATGCTGATTATTCCCGGAGAAAAGATCGGCAACATTTCCTTGGGGCAAAATGCTGGTGAACTCGAATCCATTTTGGGAAAACCCGATGTTTCGGATGCGGCAATGGGAAAAGCGTGGATTACCTGGTTCAGCAAAGTGTCTGATACCGTAACGGGAAACGAACTCAACATCTATACGACTTATAAGGATAATGAAATGCTCGAAAAAGTTGTGCGCCAAATCCGGATCACTTCCAACGAATTCAAGACCGCTGAAGGTTTGTCGACAGGAAAATTGCTGGCGGAAATCCAAAAAATTTATCCTGAAATTGAGCAAACGGGAAAATACGATCTGGAAACCAATATGCCGGTCACCGTTTATGATGATTCGGAATCGGGCATTGCATTCGAGTTTGAAAACAACACCTGCGTAGGCATCATTATCCATGAAAAGGAGAAAAAAGTTTCCGAAGAATACCTGTCCTTCCATCCCGATATGGTGCCAATGTAAATCGTGGATAACTTTTGCTTTTTTTCAAACTTTCCTGCTTTCAAAGCTGCAATTTTAAAACTATATTTGTGCTTTAATTTTCCATGGAGCAATTTGTAGTATCGGCCAGAAAGTACCGTCCGCAGACATTTAAAGATGTCGTCGGGCAACAGGCTATTACCAATACTTTGCTGAATGCGATTGAAACGAACCACCTCGCTTCCGCCCTATTGTTTACCGGTCCGCGTGGCGTTGGAAAAACAACCTGTGCGAGGATTTTGGCACGGAAAATCAACCAGCCGGGTTATGATGACCCGAATGAGGATTTTGCGTTTAATGTGTTCGAACTCGATGCCGCATCGAACAATTCGGTTGACGACATCCGCAGCCTGATTGACCAGGTTCGCATTCCGCCGCAAACCGGGCAATACAAAGTCTATATCATTGACGAGGTGCATATGCTGTCGCAGGCCGCTTTCAACGCGTTCCTGAAAACTTTGGAAGAACCGCCAAAGCATGCAATTTTCATATTGGCGACCACTGAAAAACATAAAATTATCCCGACCATCCTTTCGCGCTGCCAGATTTTTGATTTCAAAAGAATCACGGTCAAGGACGCGAAGGAACATTTGGCTGAAGTCGCAAAAAGCCAGGGCGTTGCCTATGAGGATGACGCTTTGCATATCATTGCCCAAAAAGCCGACGGCGCGATGCGCGATGCATTGTCGATTTTTGACCGCGTGGTTTCCTATTGTGGAAACAACCTGACCAGGCAAGCCGTGACTGAGAATTTGAATGTCCTCGATTATGAAACCTATATCAATGTCACCGATCTGATTCTCGAGAACAAGATACCGGAATTGCTGATGGCTTTCAACGATATTCTTGCCAAGGGTTTTGACGCGCATCATTTTGTTTCCGGGCTTGCATCGCATTTCAGGGATTTGTTGGTTTCCAAAACGCCTGCAACTTTGGTATTGCTCGAAGCCGGAGAACAGGCACAAAAATTATATGGCATCCAATCGCAAAAAGCATCGCAGGATTTCCTGTTAAAAGGCATTGACATTGCGAATGATACCGATTTGAAATATAAGTCCAGCCAGAACCAACGGCTGTTAGTTGAGCTTTGCCTGATGCAACTCGCCTCCATCACTTACGATGGAGAAAAAAAAAAGTTGACGGATTTATAATCCCCGCCAATTATTTCTACGGACGTGTTTTTGAAATGTCTGTAAAATCCCCTGAAATTATTGACCCGAGCCCGCAGGGTGAACCGTATGATGCGCAGCAGAATAAAATTGAAAAGGCTGTTGATTTGAATCCGGTCGCCGTCACAACCATTGAAGTGGAAAACGTGACATTGGAAACTGCCGATCATTCGGAAATTTCAATTACGGAAATTTCAATTGAATCGCATGAAATTAGCGAAGTAAAATCTGAGCCTGAAGCAAAACCAGAAGTTTCAGCCAACCTCAATCCTCAAAAAATTTCCGCATTGTCATTGGCAAGCATCCGTGCCAAAAAAGAACTGGCCGAAAACAGCAAGATTGTCATTAAGGACGAAATACATCTGACGGAAGAATTTACCGAAACTGACATGCTGTTGCAATGGAACAAATATGCACAGCGACTTGCCGACAAAGGCCATAAAATCATGGAATCGTTATTATTGATTAACGATCCGAAACTTGAAGGCACAACAATCATCCATGAATTGCCGAATGAAGGTTCGAAGATTGATTTTGAAAGTGAGAAGCACGAACTCGTGGGCTATCTGCGTGGGAAACTCCACAACCACGACATCGATATCAGGATTATCGTCAATGAAAGCATGGACAGCCGAAAAGCGTTTACGCCGCAGGATCGTTACAACAGGCTGAATGAAATCAACCCGAGTTTGGAATTGTTGCGCAAGACTTTTGATTTGGATATTTAATCTTGGTCTTCCATATGCGCTATCGTTCGCTCAATCCTTTTATCGGGAACGAGCCACATCAACGCGACAAAAAGATATACTGCGCCTGACAGCCATGCATTATAAAAAGACAATGCGATTCCCAATATATAGAACGGCGACGACGACAATCCTTTAAAGTCTTTGCCGATCGCTTTTCTCAATATCGAATTCTCTCCCTGGCTTGCGATGATCAGGCTTTGTAAAATCCAATAGGCAATGCCAGCCATCAACAATATGATTCCGTATAAAGTCAGTGTTGATTTGGCAAAATTGTTTTCGCCCATCCAGCCGGTCGCAAACGGAACCAGCGACAGCCAAAACAATAAATGCAAATTCGCCCACAAAATCTTCCCATTTACATTTTTAACCGAGTGCATCATATGATGGTGGTTGTTCCAATAAATACCTATATATATGAAACTCAATACATAACTGACAAAAACCGGGATGACTTTTAGGAGCGCTTCAAAAGTCGCATCGTGATGCGGAATCTTGATTTCCAATACCATAATGGTGATGATAATCGCGAGTACACCGTCGCTGAAGGCTTCGAGTCTGGTCTTGTTCATAAGCTAGATTTTTCCGTAATACAATGCTTTGATGATACCGTCGGCCAAACCGATTTTTGGCACGTAAATGTTCCTGGCGCCGCTCCATTTCATCGCATTCAGATAAACGCGAAGCGCGGGAATGATAACATCGGCGCGGTCTGGATTGAGTCCGAGTTCTGAAACGCGCTGCTCATAAGACAACGCATTCAGCGCGGCATATTGTGAATTCAGGTAAATATAAGACAATGGCTTTTCATTTAGTTTGCCCGACATTTTGAACAGTTTGTTGATGTTTCCGCCGGAACCGATTAAAGTCACCAAATCATATTCTTCGGTATTTGCGCGGATCCATTTCTCGATTTCCTGCCAGACGATATCGTTGACCATATCGTTGATCAGACGAACCGTTCCGACTTTAAACGATTTGGAAACGACCATTTTGGCATTGGAGAATAACGAGAATTCGGTACTGCCGCCGCCAACATCGACATACAGATAAGTCTGGTCGGTTTTGAGCAGGTAATGCAAATCTGTTGTTGCGATGATGGCCGCTTCTTTTTTGCCGTCGATGATTTCAATGGTAATCCCTGCTTTTTCTGCAATCAGGTCGACGACTTCTTTTCCGTTATATGCTTCGCGCATTGCAGAAGTCGCGCATGCCATGTATTTTTCGACTTTGTGGACTTTCATCAACAGCCTGAACGCTTTCATGGCGTCGACCATGCGTTCGATATTCTCTTCGGAGATTTCGCCAACGGTAAATGCATCCTGTCCGAGACGGATCGGGACGCGAACCAATGAGCTTTTGCTGAACTGCGTTTCTTTTCCTTCTTCCTCAATAATATTGGATACGAGCAGTCGCATCGCATTGGATCCGATGTCAATTGCCGCATACTTTTTTATGTTAATCATATGATGTTAATGCGATTATCTGGTTATTTGTTGATTTTGGTGTCCGCATGGCCGAATAACCAAATCCACAAACTTTACAATTTTTCTGTAATGACTTCAATGCGGTCGCGGTAATAATTATAGGTTTCAAATTGTGCCCTGAAAATTGGGTCTTTGCCGCGAATCCTGTATTTATTATCCAGTTTTTCTGAATGATACCGTGCTTTTACGTTTCCTTTCCACCCAACGTTAAAGGAATCGATAAGTTCTTTTTTGATGTCGTCTTCATAAATCGGACAGGTCACTTCTACCCTGCCGTCGAGGTTTCGCGTCATGAAATCGGCCGATGAAATAAACACTTCGGAATTGTCGCCGTTGCAAAAGATAAACACACGCGAATGTTCGAGGAAATTGTCGACGATGCTGATGGCTTCTATATTTTCGCTCATGCCCGGAATGCCTGGAATGAGTGAGCAAATACCGCGAATCTGCAATTTCATTTTGACTCCGGCATTGCTGGCATCATACAATTTGTCAATCATCCCGTAATCGGAAAGGCTGTTCATCTTCAGGTTGATATAGGCGTTTTTTCCCAATTTGGCGTTTAAAATTTCCCTGTCGATGAGCTTATAAAAGCGTGCGCGGGTGTAATGCGGTGATACGATCAGGTGCTTGTACCGGTAAACCCTGTAATTGACATCGAAAAAATCGAATATCCTTGATGCGTCTTTGAGGATTTGCTGGTGTGCCGTGAAAAGCGTGACATCGGTATAAACTTTGGCGGTCGCTTCATTGAAATTTCCGGTGGAAATCAGGCCATATCGATAGAGTTTTCCGGTTTCGATGCGTTCAATGACGCAGATTTTGCTGTGGACTTTCAGGCCTTTGATGCCAAAAATCAATTCGATGCCTTCGGTCTGCATCTGCTCGGCATAAGAAATATTGCTGGCTTCGTCAAAGCGCGCCTGCAGTTCAATCTGGACGACGACCTTTTTGCCGTTTTTGGCCGCATTGATCAGGCAACTGATGATTTGTGAATTTTTTGCCAGCCGGTATAATGTAATCTTTATGGTTGTGACATTCGGGTCGAGCGCAGCTTCGCGGAGGAATTTTATCAAATATGAAAACGATTGGTACGGCGCATTGACCAAATAATCCTTGTTGGCAATTTTGTTCAGGATGCTGCCTTCAAGACTGAGTCCATTGACAGGAAGCGGCGTTTTCTCCTTATATAAAAGATCGTATCGCCCGAGGTTTGGGAAATTCATATAATCGCGGCGGTTGTGATATCGGCCGCCGGGGATGATGCTGTCAGACGCATCGATTCCCATATGCTTGAGGAAAAATTTCAACGTATCCTTATCAATCTGCTGGTCGTATACAAAACGTACCGGTTCACCAATCCTGCGTTCTTTTACGCTCGTGGCGATTTTCTGGAGCATGCTTTTGCTCATATCGCTGTCGATGTCAAGCTGTGCATCACGCGTAATCTTGATCATGTGTGCCGTGACACTTTCATAATCAAAAATATTGAAAATGCTGCTCAGGTTGTAACGGATCACATCATCGATTAACATAATATATTGCTTGTCATTGATTGACGGCAGTACGACAAAACGGTTGATGGTTTTTGGCAATTCGATAATGGCATAACGGATGGCCGCTTTTTTTCTGAAGGGATTTGGCAGTTTTAACTTCTGCTCATCATTCATGACCAATTTTACTGCCAGATAACCGGCAGTGTCTTTCAGCAGCGGGAATTCGGCGAGGTCATTCAATATAATGGTCACCAATGCAGGGCTGACTTTCTGGATGAAGAAATCCTTGACGAAATTCTCCTGTTCCTTTGAAACTTCATGCTCATTGATCATATAGATATTCTCCTTTTCGAGCTTGTTTTCTATGATGTTGAGGATGCGGAGGCTTTCCGATTGCTGCTGGATGACGATTTCGGTAATGTCTTTAACGAGCTGTTGCGCTGAAATTCCGCCCAAGACTTTTTCACCCGAAACCCCGGAAAGGCTGAGCCTGCGGATGGCGGCAAAGCGCACCCTGAAAAATTCGTCGAGGTTGTTTGAAAAGATTCCGAGAAACCTTAGCCTGTCTAATAACGGAACGGCTTCGTCGCCGGCTTCCTGGAGTACGCGCGCGTTGAACGCGAGCCAGCTTTTTTCCCTGTCAATATATCTGTAGTGCTTTTCTGTGGTCATGATTTTAAATCTCTTGGAAAAATTACCTTCATGGTTTTGCCTTTTTGAATGGACTGCCATTCATTTGTATCAAAAGTAATGGATACAAAACCGGAAGTGGGAACATTGTCAATAAAAATATCACCAAATTTATTGACAAAATCCGTAATCGCCTCATTATGTCCAAAAACAATCAGGCAAACGTGCAGATTATCACAGGATTTGATGGCTTTTTCCAGAGCCTTGATGTCAAAGGTGTATAATTCTTCCTTAAATATAATGTCTTCGAAAGGATAAAAGACTGTGGCTGTAAAAATCGTGGCGGTTTGCTGCGCCCTGTTTGCGGGACTGCTCCATACGATATAATGATCGGGAAGCAATTCGTATGCTTTTGAGGATATGGCTTTTGCATCCCGTTTTCCGCTTTCGGCCAATTGCCTGTCATAATCTCCGGTTGGGGAATTCCAATCCGATTTGGCATGTCTTATAAGAATCAGGGTTTTCATAATAAATGGCAGAGTAATAGTTGCGGGCTTCCTTTTTAAATGAATTAAATTCAGGCTATCCTCAAAATAATCATTTTTTCACGAGGTTATTAACATTTGCCCCAAACATTATCAACAATTGAATGTTAATAATATTTGTAATCATATTACTACAATATATGTTAAATAGTGTATTTTAACCTTTAAAATATGCATTTTGTCGATATTTTTTTTGGTACGTATAAAAATATCGTCTACTTTCGACGAGTGAATTAGAATATAAAGTTAAAAAAAGATGTCGAATAAGCATCTTTTTTAAAAAATGAATATGCTAATAAAAACACAAAAGTTATAAATTATTGTTACCATATACTCTTAAAAAGGGTGTTTTATCGAGTATTCGGGTTATTGGTAGAAAAAATTAATCAAAATAGGTATATGTAAGTATTTTAGCCCTCGAATTTAAGTCAGCCCCAATTGACATATTAAATGGGTTGCTGATATTTCGACAGATTAGTAAATATGAATTAAATATTTATCAAATGAAAAAAATGATCCCAAACCAATTATTTAACCAACCGGACAATGTTCTATTGTTGCGAAAAACCCCGATTTTAATGATGAAAAAATTACTATTCCTATTGGTATTTGCATTTTACTGTGCAAATATCTCAGCTCAGATTGGATTGTCCAGCCCTGACGCGCCAAAAATTATGGAGGTTGGGGCGTTCATTTCTTCGTTGAGAAATTCCGATCAAATTTTAACTGCCAGCAACCCAAATGCGAAACAGGTTGAAAACCTTCTATACAAGGTCCAGCCTTCGGTGTATTTCTATGCAGGCGTGGTAAAGACTTATGGTGAAAAACCAAAAAGCCTGTTTACTGACATTCCATCCTTAAGCGGATTGAACAATGCAAATATGTTGAAAAACAACATTGAGATTGTAACTGTGAAAATTAATAGTGCCACGGCGAATTCAACTATTGATTTGGCTGCGTTTTCAAGTTTCAAAAATTTAAAATATGTCTATATCCTTTCGAGTGTAGATGTCACTGAGCAATCCCTTGCTTCCAAAATCATTCAAATGGACGACAGGCTGAGTGTATTTTATAAAGTGGATCGTGGAGATAAGAATCAATAATATTGATAAAAAGAAATCATTATGAAGAATATATACTTTAAAAGCAAAATTCCGTTCTTAGCCCTTCTCGTACTTCTTTTAGGAAGTGCCATGACGGCTGATGCGCAGATTAAAAAGAGTTTCACGCAGAGGACTTCACAGTACACACCTACGAAGAAAATCTACAATGTGAAAGGCGACTTTACCATGTTGGGTAATACCTGTCTGACACCTCAGGATTATGCGGACAACATCAACAATAATGGCCAGTTCATGACCTATGTTGATAAAGACACCGATCCGAATACGGTCAACTCGTCATCATCGACTTTATCGTTGTCGACAGAAAATGGTGCTGTACCAGCTTGTTCAAACATCATTTATGCAGGTTTATACTGGACAGGGAAGTCTTCCGCCAATGAAACTTTTACCGTTCCTGTGCAAACACAGACCGGTACGCAAACGTTGAACAACAATTATACTGTTGGCCACAATGACGATGTCACCAATACCAATTATTCGCTTTCGATTGGAAGAAATAACCCAAGCAATAATAACCGCAACCCTATTTATACATTCTCAGGAAATGGAAACACATATGTTTTCAACTTCTTTAATGCGAGTGCGCCAAACAGGGTAACGCTTTCCGTCAATAGCGGAGCTGCAGTGAATGTTCCGGTATCCGTTAACGGTTCCGGTACAGAAGCGACTTTAACGACCCCATATTCCATTACCGATGGAACTTTGACGATAAAAATCAATAAATTAATCAGGAACAACAATACCAACCTGAGTCTTTCTGACACCCAGGACACTTCCTCAGCCACGGTAAATGTTTCGGGGCTATTGCCGATATTCACAACTGTGAATAAACCTTTAGACAAAAAGAAAATTTTATTGAAAGGACCAACTGCCGGTTCTTATACGCAATTTACAGCTGCAGCCGGAGACATCTACTATCCGTCAGGATCAGATGATGACATCTTCTCGGCTTATACAGAAATCACGGATTATGTTAGAAATCACGGCGTTGGTGAATATTGGGCAGCCGACATGGCCTTATTGGAAGGAAATGCTGGCGGTACCGGATATTCCGGAGGTTGGGGAATCATCGTTGTTTACGAAAATTCCAAAATGAAATATCGCGATGTGACCATCTTTGATGGTTATGCGTATGTGGAATCTGCAAATTCAAGCGGGTTTACATTGCCTGTAACCGGTTTCAACACCGTTCAGACCGGAAATGTCGGATTGAAATTGGGTGTTATGGCCAGTGAAGGTGACGTTGCTTTTACGGGTGATTATTTCCGGGTCCAGAAATTGGCTTCGGCAAATTACCAAACCTTAACCCACAGTAATACCCCAGGAGGCAATGATGTTCCTGAAACTGCAACAAACTTTTTTACATCCGCCATCAATTCAGGCGGAGCAAGAAATCCAAACCTTTTGAACAATACGGGTATTGACGTGAACATGATCAATGTCCCAAATACAGGAAATACAGTTATAGGAAACAGCCAGACTTCCACCAACTTTAAGTATGGTACTGATGGAGATACTTATTCGATTTTTGCAATAGCCATGGCGGTCGACGCTTACATCCCGGATGTGGAAGGAAGCATCGCTGCACTGACTGTGAACGGCGTACCTGCTACAAATCCGGTACAAGCCGTATTGCCTGGGCAGAACCTGGTTTACAAAGTAGAAATCAGGAACAGGGGAACAGAACCGATAAACAATTTTAAGGTAACGATTCCGATTCCTTATAACGCTACCTACGTTCCGACTGCCACGAAAAATGTCTACTTTACACCGGCACCATCACCAAACACCTTGACATTTGAACCGACTATCGGGTCAAACGGATCGATCGTTTGGAACTTAGGAACATTGCCTTTACCTGCTAACGGCAACCCGGATACACTACTTGGCGACCTGACATTTACATTAAAGGCGACCGAAGATTGTACTTTACTTAAAAACGCCAACTGTAACAACGTTGTGGCCACGAATGGTATTATTACCGGAACTGGTGCCATTACTGGAATTGTGGTGACTGACAAATCTTTGATCCAGGGTTACACTACCAATGGTTCATGTACAGGTGTTGCGATTTCAGCTCCGTTCCTGGTAAATATCAATGCTGTTGATTATGTCAATACGCATTGCCAAGGCACGCCACCAATTACAGCATTTGTATTCTGCAGCCCGGGCAACAATATTCCAATTACATCTGTTAGTGGAAGTTTCCCAGCCGGATCGTTGTTTTACAACCAATTCCCGGTTACTGGAGCTACAACGCAATACACTATTAACAATCCTTTCCCTGCCACCGTTGGAACTTCAACTTACTATGCAGTGCCACCGAATTCAGTGAGCGGTTGTTATTTCCAGTTTACAATTACTGTAACAACAATTACTTCACAGCCAACAACGACCGATATTTCTTATTGCCAGAATGCACAAGCTGCGCCTTTAACAGCGACTGCGAGCGCTCCGGGAATGACTTTATATTACTATACGTCTGTGAATGGTACCGCACAAGTGTCAATTACACCTTCAACAGCAACTATCGGACAAACGACCTATTATGTTGCAGAAGGCCAATCAACTACTTGTATTGGACCAAAAAAACCGATTGTCGTAACGGTTTATCCTGCTCCGACAATTACGGCCCCCGCAAACGCAACCGTCCAAGGTTGTAGCACAGCTTCCATCACTGGTTTGCCATACAGCACGACTGCTGCGACTATTACACTGGCACAACTGATAACTGCTGGTGGTACTTTGCCAAACAGCGGAACTATAGGAACCTTTACCTTATCATATATTGATGCGGCAACAGGAACTTGTCCGATAATTATCACGCGTACATATACAGTCGCTACCATTTGCGGTAACGTAACTGCACAACAAACAATCACAATCTCTGATACAGTAGCACCGGTAATTTCATCTTTACCAGCTGCAAGTACTGTGAGTTGTACTTCCGGAGCGCTTTCATTTGCTACACCAACTGCAACTGATAACTGTGGCGGGGTCGTAACGTTGACTTCTGCTGACGTGACTACACCTGGTGCTTGTATCAATGCCTATTCTGTAACAAGAACATGGACTGCGACTGATCCTTGTGGAAATGTTTCGCATGCTTCTCAAACAATCAATGTCAATGATAATGTGCAGCCGGTAATCTCTGCATTGCCTGCTTCTTTATCAATGGCTTGCTCTTCAACACCACAATGGACAACCCCGACCGCAACTGATACTTGCGGCGGAACAGTAACATTGACTTCTGTCGATGCGACTACGCCTGGTGCTTGTGCCAATACATATACTTTGACTCGTACCTGGACTGCGACTGACGCTTGTGGAAACACTGCGACTGCATCACAAGTTATTGATGTCATTGACAATGTGCCGCCGGTAATCTCTGCATTGCCAACTGTTTCAACAATACAATGTACTGCAACACCACAATGGACAACACCGACTGCAACTGATACTTGTGGCGGAACTGTGACATTGACTCAAAATACGGTGACTACACCTGGCGCTTGTGCCAATGCTTATATTTTGACAAGAACATGGACTGCGACTGACGCTTGTGGAAACACGGCTACCGCTTCTCAGGTCATCAATGTGATTGACAATGTGCCGCCGACAATCTCTGCATTGCCAACTGTTTCAACAATACAATGCACGGCTACACCACAATGGACAACACCGACTGCAACCGATACTTGCGCCGGAACTGTGACATTGACTTCTGTCGATGTGACTACACCTGGTGCTTGTGCCAATACTTATACTTTGACTCGTACCTGGACTGCGACTGATGCTTGTGGAAACACGGCTACTGCTTCTCAGGTCATCAATGTGATTGATACAGTGCCACCGACAATCTCTGCATTGCCTGCGGCTTCAACTGTACAATGTACAGCTACATTGCAATGGACAACACCGACTGCAACGGACACTTGTTCAGGAACCGTAACATTGACTTCTGTCGATGTGACAACGCCTGGAGCTTGTGCCAATGCCTATTCTGTAACAAGAACATGGACTGCGACTGACGCTTGTGGAAACACTGCGACTGCTACACAAACCATCACTGTCCAAGACAATACACCACCGGTGATTTCACAATTGCCAGCTGCTTCGACAATTTCTTGTCCTGCAACGCCGCAATGGACAACACCGACTGCAACTGACACTTGTTCAGGAAACGTGACATTGACTTCTGTCGATGTGACAACGCCTGGCGCTTGTGCCAATGCCAATACAATTACAAGAACATGGACTGCAACTGATGCTTGTGGAAACACTGCAACTGCGACACAAGTGATCAATGTTATTGACAATACACCACCGGTGATTTCACAATTGCCTGCTGCATCGACAATTTCTTGTCCTGCAACACCGCAATGGACAACACCGACTGCAACGGACACTTGTTCAGGAAACGTAACATTGACTTCTGTTGATGTGACTACGCCAGGATCTTGTGCCAATGCCTATTCTGTAACAAGAACATGGACTGCGACTGACGCTTGTGGAAATACAGCTACTGCTACACAAACCATCACTGTCCAAGACAATACACCACCGGTAATCTCTGTATTGCCAGTTGCTTCGACAATTTCTTGTCCTGCAACACCGCAATGGGCTACACCAACCGCCACTGATACTTGTTCAGGAACCGTGACATTGACTTCTGTTGATGTGACTACACCTGGTGCTTGTGCAGGTTCGTATTCTGTAACAAGAACATGGACTGCAACTGACGCTTGTGGAAACACTGCGACAGCAACACAAGTAATCAACGTTACCGATACTGTAGCGCCAGTAATCTCACAATTGCCTGCTGCATCGACAATCTCTTGCCCTGCCCAACCGGAATTTGCCGTGGCTACCGCAACTGATGCGTGTGGAAGCTCATTCACATTGACTTCTGCCGATGTGACTACGCCTGGCGCTTGTGCGAATTCTTATTCTGTAACAAGAACATGGATTGCGACTGACGCTTGTGGAAATGTATCTACAGCTTCACAAACAATCATCGTCCAAGACAATACGCCACCGGTAATTTCACAATTGCCAACGGCTTCAACAATCTCTTGTCCTGCAACGCCGCAATGGACAACACCAACCGCCACTGATACTTGTTCAGGAAATGTGACATTGACTTCTGTTGATGCAACAACTCCTGGTGCTTGTGCGGGTTCGTATTCTGTAACAAGAACTTGGACTGCAACTGACGCATGTGGAAACACTGCGACTGCTTCTCAAGTCATTAATGTAACTGATACAACTGCACCGGTGATTGCACCACTGCCAGTTGCTTCAACAATCAATTGTCCTGCTCAGCCGGAATTTGCCGTGGCAACTGCGATTGACGCTTGTGGAAGCACATTCACTTTAACTTCTGCTGACGTGACAACCCCTGGATCTTGTGCCGGTAATTATTCGGTAACAAGGACTTGGACTGCCACTGACGCTTGTGGAAATGCATCGACTGCTACACAAACCATCAATGTTCAGGATATCACTGCTCCGACAATCACTGCTGAAGCGCAAAACATCACTGTACAATGTGACGGAACTGGTAATACAGGTGCGGTTACTGCCTGGTTAAATATCCACGGTGGTGCTACTGCAACTGACGCTTGTTCAACTGTGGCATGGACCAATAATTTCAATGCCTTGTCCAGCGACTGTTCAGCTGCTGTTACAGTAATCTTTACTGCAACTGACGGTTGTGGAAATGCTTCTGCGACTTCTGCAACATTCACTGTTCAGGATACGACTGCTCCGGTTGCGCCTCAAGCTCCGGCTGCTATAAATGTAGTTTGTGCTTCGGATGTGCCGGCAAACATTTCATTGACTGCTACCGACAACTGTGCCGGCGAAATCACTGTTCAAGGTGTTGACGTCGTCACTCCTGGCAATTGTGCCAATTCATTTGTTGTCACAAGAACATGGACATTTACCGATGCCTGTGGAAACTCATCTAATGTTTCACAAGCCATCAATGTAAATGATACTGTGGCTCCGGTTGCTCCTGAAGCGCCTGCAAATGTTACTGCCTCATGTGCTGGCGATGTTCCGGCGATGATTTCATTGACTGCAACCGACAACTGTAACGGTGCCATCACTGTTGAAGGTGTCGATACGACTGTTCCTGGATCTTGCGCGAATTCATTCGTGACAACAAGAACTTGGACATTCGTTGATGCATGTGGAAACTCATCATCAACTTCACAAACAATAACTATTAATGATACCATTGCACCAATTGCCCCTCAGGCTCCTGCGAATGTTACTGCCTCATGTGGCGGCGACGTTCCGGCGATGATTTCATTGACTGCAACCGACAACTGTAACGGTGCCATCACTGTTCAAGGTGTCGACACTACTGTTCCTGGATCTTGCCCGAATTCATTCGTGACAACAAGAACATGGACGTTTGTTGATGCTTGTGGAAACACTTCTTCAGTATCTCAAACCATAACTATTAATGATACAATTGCACCGGTAATCGCCGAATTGCCTGCTGTTTCAACAATCAATTGCCCTGCTGCTCCTGCGTTTGCGGTAGCAACTGCAACTGATAATTGTGCAGGTGATGTAACATTGACTTCTGTTGATGCGACTACTGAAGGTACTTGCGCCGGTTCATATTCTGTAACAAGAACATGGACTGCGACAGATGCTTGTGGAAACACTGCAACTGCTACACAAACAATCAACGTTCAGGACAATACGGCTCCGGTAATTTCACAATTGCCTGCAGCTTCGACAATCAACTGTCCTGCCCAACCGGTATTTGCCGAGGCGAACGCTGTTGATGCTTGTGGAAGTGCATTCACACTGACTTCTGCAGACGTGACAACGCCTGGGTCTTGTGCCGGTAATTATTCGGTAACAAGGACTTGGACCGCCACTGACGCGTGTGGAAATATAGCTACATCTTCACAAACTATAAACGTTCAGGATATCACTGCTCCGACAATCACTGCCGAAGCACAAAACCTAACTGTACAATGTGACGGTTCAGGAAACACTGGTGCTATCACTGCCTGGTTAGACAACCATGCCGGTGCGATTGCTACCGATGCTTGTTCTGATGTGACATGGACCAATAACTTTAATGCTTTGTCCAGCGACTGTTCAGCTGCCGTAACTGTAATATTTACTGCTACTGATGGTTGTGGAAACGCATCGACTACTTCTGCAACATTTACTGTTCAGGATACTACTGCTCCGGTTGCGCCTGAAGCTCCAGCTGCTGCAAATGTAGTTTGTGCTTCGGATGTGCCGGCAAATATTTCACTGACAGCTACCGACAATTGTGCCGGTACAATCACTGTTCAAGGTGTTGACACTACTGTTCAAGGCGCTTGTCCGAATTCATTCGTGACAACAAGAACATGGACATTCACCGATGCCTGTGGAAACTCATCTAATGTTTCACAAACCATCAATGTAAACGATACTGTAGCGCCGGTTGCTCCTGAAGCGCCAGCGAATGTTACTGTATCTTGTGTAAGTGAGATTCCTGCGATGATTTCATTGACAGCGACCGACAATTGTGGTGACCAAATCACTTCTGCAGGTTCTGACCTGAATCAGGTTGTTGTAGGTGCTTGTGCCAATAACTTCACCGTAATCAGGACTTGGTCATTTACCGATGCTTGTGGAAATTCATCAAGCGTTTCTCAAACCATCATTGTAAACGATACGACTGCGCCGGTTGCTCCTGAAGCGCCTGCTAATGTAACCGCTTCTTGTGCCGGCGATGTTCCAGCAATGATTTCATTGACAGCTACCGACAACTGTGGTGAACAAATCACTGCTGAAGGTGTTGATACGACTGTTGCAGGCGATTGTCCAAACTCTTTCGTAACAACAAGAACTTGGACGTTCACTGATGTTTGTGGCAACACATCTTCAGTTACCCAAACTATAACTATTAACGATACGACTGCACCAGTTGCGCCGGAAGCGCCAGCGGCGTTGACTGTGTCATGTGCTGGTGAAGTTCCTGCAATGATTTCATTGACAGCATCAGACAACTGTGGTGAGCAAATCACGGCTGAAGGTGTTGATACGACTATTGCCGGTGCTTGCCCGAATTCATTCGTAACAACAAGGACGTGGACGTTTACTGATGCTTGTGGAAACACATCGTCAGCTACACAGACCATTACCGTAAATGATACGACTGCTCCAGTACCTCCAACTGCTCCTGCTGATGTAACCGGTACTTGTACGGTAGACGTTCCTGCGATGATTTCATTGACAGCGACTGACAACTGTGGTGACCAAATCACTGTTCAGGGTGTTGATACGACTGTAGCCGGTGCTTGTGCAAACTCTTTTGTAACAACAAGAACATGGACATTCGTTGATGCTTGTGGAAATACATCTTCAACTACACAAACCATTTCTGTGACCGATACAGTGTTGCCGACATTTGTTGAAACAGCACCTGCTGATATCTCAGTATCTTGTGACGCCATTCCGGCTGCAGCGACATTAACTGCTGTTGACAATTGTGATAACGCATCAGTACCAGTAACCATGACAGAAACAACTGTTGCGGGTGACTGTCCAAATGCTTCAGAAATCACAAGGACATGGAGTGCTACCGATGCTTGCGGAAACACAGCTACGACTTCACAAGTCATTACTGTAATGGACGTAACGCCACCGACATTTGATGCGCCGATACCAGCAAACATTTCTGTATCATGTGATGCTGTTCCGACTGCTGCTACAATTACAGCTTCAGACAACTGTGGAACTGCTTCAGTAACTTATACTGAAACAAGAGCTGACGGACTTTGTCTTTCAAGCTATGTATTGACCAGGACTTGGATCGCAACTGACCTTTGTGGCAACCAAGCGGTTCCTGCTGTTCAGGTGATCAATGTATCTGACACAACCGGACCAACAATTGACGGAACACTTCAAAATGTTGTTGTCGGAACATGTGATAACATTCCTGTTGCACCGCAATTGACATTCATTGACAATTGCTCGACTGTTGGAACTCCAGTATTTACTGAAGTAATCGACAACCCAACCGGAAGCACGACTTATGACATCATCAGGACCTGGACTGTTGCTGACGCTTGTGGAAACGAATCAGTATTTACACAGACTGTAAATGTAACGCCTAACCCAGCCTTTACGGTTACGGTTCAAGGTTACGCCATATGCAACGATGCAACGCAAGCTACCGCTATTGACCTGAACACATTATTGCCACAAGGAACTCCTGCCGGCGGTACTTGGACAGATCTTAGTGCAACTGGCGGATTGACAGGTTCATCTTTCAACCCTTCAAACATTGTTGTCGGTTTCTATGACTTACAGTATGTGGTTGCCGATGGAAACTGTTCAAGGACTGTCAATGTCCACATGGAAGTTGATGATGATTGTGGTATCGTTGAAGCTTGTGCCAGCATTTTGGTTCACAATGCCTTCTCGCCAAACAACGACGGTCTCAACGAATGGTTCCAGATTGATAACCTTGAGTTGTTCGACTGCTACCCGAAAAACAGCGTAGAGATTTACAACCGCTGGGGTGTGTTAGTATATGAAACGAAGCAATATGATAATGCTGTCAAATCTTTCAAAGGAATTTCCGAAGGAAGAACGACAGTAGACAAAGCGTCAGAATTGCCGACCGGAACCTACTTCTATATATTACAATACGATACCACAGAGGGTAAAACTGTAAAAAAAGACGGATATTTATACCTTTCAAGATAACCAAACTCAAATCTAACTCCTGAGGGTGAACAGCCCTCAGGTTTAAAACAAAAACTAATGAAAACAAGAATACTAATTTTCGTTTTGATGTTTACAGGAGTTGTAAGTTATGCGCAACAAGATTCGCAGTTTACACAATACATGTACAACACAATCAATATCAATCCGGCGTATGCGGGATCGAGAGGAGCCTTGAGTATATTCGGTTTGCATCGTACCCAATGGGTAGGCATGGATGGCGCACCGACTACGAACTCGTTTTCTGTGAATACGCCAATCAATAACAGCAGTCTCGGACTGGGCGTTTCATTTATCAACGATAAGATCGGACCGACAAATGAAAACAACATTTCCGTCGACCTGTCGTATTCGATACAGATGAACGAAACCTATAAGTTGGCGGTTGGTTTAAAAGGAAGTGCCAACTTGTTCAATCTCGATTCAGGTGATTTGAATCCGGCAGATCCGGGCGACGACCATTTGCAGAGCATTGACAACAAGTTTGACCCGAACATCGGAGCCGGTATTTACCTGCATTCTGATAAATTCTATGCCGGTTTTTCGGTGCCGAATTTCCTTCAGACAACAAGCTACAGTGACAACGATTATTCTGTAAACAAAGAAAAAATCAATTACTACTTCATTACCGGGTATGTTTTTGATCTGAACCCGGACGTGAAATTCAAACCGGCTTTGTTGACAAAAATGGTACAAGGTGCGCCGCTCCAGGTGGACGTTTCCGGAAACTTCATGCTGTATGACAAATTTGTTGTCGGAGTTGCCTACAGATGGAGCGCTGCAATAAGCGGAATGGTAGGTTTCCAGGTAACGGACGGGCTTTATATTGGCTATGCATATGACCATGAGACAACAAATCTGAGCCATTACAATTCAGGTTCACATGAGATATTTCTTCGCTATGAACTATTCAACAATTACGATCGTATAACAACACCAAGATTCTTCTAAAACAACAAGATTATGAAAAGTAAAGTAATAGTTTATATCACGTTATTATGTGTTTTGGCCTTCAACGCCAATGCACAGACAGGCGCAGAAAAACGTGCTGATAAAAAGTACGAACGCTATGCCTTCATCGACGCCATAAAAACTTATGAGCGTATCGCTGACAAAGGTTACAAATCTGTTGATTTATTCCAGAAGCTTGGAAATGCCTACTATTTCAACTCTGAGTTTGATAAGGCCGCCAAATGGTATGGCGAGTTATTCGCCTTGAATGCCGATCAGGAAGGTGAATATTATTACAGGTATGCGCAATCGCTGAAAGCGGTGAATGATTATGCCAAAGCCAACCAGATGATGGATATGTTCAACCAGAAAATGGCTGACGACTTAAGGGCCAAGAATTACAATGCCAACAAGAATTATCTTGATGTCATCAAGTCAAATTCCGGAAGGTATGAAATGGCCGATGCCGGTGTGAATTCAGAATACTCTGATTATGGAAGCGCATTTTTCGGAACCAAATTGGTTTTTGCTTCTGCAAGGGATACGGGAAATTTTTCGAAAAGAATCCACAAATGGACCAACCAGTATTTCACCAATTTGTATGCAGCAGAAATGACCGGCGATTCTGTTGGAAAAGTAGAGAAATTCGCCAAAAAGACCAATTCAAAATTCAACGAAGCTGCTTCGCCTGCATTTGCCAAAGACGGAAAAACAGTCTATTTCACAAGAAATGACTTTAACGATGGTAAAAGAGGCCGCGATGCACAACAAAATACACTTATAAAAATCTACAAAGCGCAACTCGTTAAGAATGGCGATAAGGAAGATTGGGCCAATGTAACCGAAGTGTCTTTCAACAGCAGCAGTTACAGCACCGCGCATCCATCTTTGAGCGATGACGGAAAAACAATGTATTTCGCTTCAGACATGCCTGGAACTTTAGGACAATCGGATTTGTGGAAAGTCAGCATCAGTGATGATGGCACTTTTGGAACCCCGGTTAATTTAGGACCAACGATCAACACGCCCGGAAAAGAAACTTTCCCGGTGATGACCAATGAAAACGAATTGTATTTTGCCACCGACGGTCATCCCGGACTTGGCGGTTTGGATGTTTTCATGGCCAAATTAAAAGATGATGGCACTTTCAAAGTTCCTGTTAACATTGGCGCCCCGGCGAATTCGCCAAAAGATGATTTCGCTTACCTGATCGATACCAAAACAAGGAAAGGTTTTATCACTTCAAACCGCGATGGCGGAAAAGGATATGATGATATCTACAAATTCCTCGAAACAAGGGAACTGATCTGTGAGCAAATGCTGTCAGGAATTGTAACCGACCTCGAAACAGGCGCGATCCTTCCTGGTGCCAAAGTGACTTTGCTGGATGACAAATTCAATAAAATTGCCGAAGTCATCGCTGATGAAAAAGGATATTATGAATTCGAAGTCGAATGCGACACTACTTATTATGTAAGGGCTGAAAAAGAGGAATACGAAACCAAAGAGCAGAAAATTACGATTTCAAAAGAATCCGGAAAGACCGACCTTCCTATTCAGTTAGAGAAAAAAGTGAAACCGGTGACTGTGGGTGACGATTTGGCGAAAGCATTCGGAATCAAAGAAATCTATTTCGACCTCGACAAATGGAATATCCGTCCGGACGCAGCATTGGAACTTGAAAAAATACTCGACGTGATGAAACAATACCCAGCCATGAAACTGGATGTCCGTTCACACACCGACAGCCGCGCAAGCTTCAAATACAACGAAAAACTGTCTGACAGAAGGGCCAAATCAACCATGGCATGGTTGGTTAAAAACGGAGTTGCAGCAGATCGCTTAGTCGGAAAAGGCTATGGCGAAACGCAATTGGTCAATGGATGTTCAGATGGCGTACCTTGTACGGAAGCAGAACACCAGTTGAACAGACGCAGCCAGTTTATCATTACTGCATTGTAATACAAATTATCACCAAAACTTTAAAGCCTCTTGAGAAATCAGGAGGCTTTTTTTATGGGTGGTTTTTTGTGTACTTTTGGGTAAACTTAAAAGGTCTATGCAATCTTTTAGGAAACGTAATGGAAAAACAATCTTTAAATGAAAATGTTTCAGACGCCGATTTAATTAAAATATTCGATTCATTAGAGGAATTGAATAAAAAATTAAATCAAACAGCACTTGATATTTTTGCAAATGAAACACAACGAAAATTACTTTCCAAACCAAGTCACTTCACTTTTTCAATTGTTCATAGAGCAATAGAACTAAATAGAGGTTTCAAAACACTTGCAGAAGCAAATAATTGGATAACAGCAATAAATTTATTAAGACTTCAAGCCGATAATTGCATGAGATTATTTGCTTTAAGTTTAGTTAGAGATAGATTAGACTTTTACAATCGAATTCAAAGCGGAGAACATATTAAGGATATAAAAGATGCTGAAGATAACAAAATGACTGATTTTCATTTATCCCAAAAATTAGACGAACTCTATCCAGGATTTAGACTATTATATGAGAATACAAGCGGGTTTATTCATTTCTCGAATGAGCACATTAAACTAAATAATGACAGAATCGACGACGGTGATAATTTTATGATGTATATAAGAATTGCAGAAACTACAGAATTTTCGATCAGCAAAAAAGTAGATTATGCTTTTAACATGTTTATAGTAAGTAAAGAGTTATATGAACTATTGAATGGTTATAAATTAAGCATGATAGAGTTTATGAAAAAATTTGATTAATTAGACTGCATATAACATCTACTAATACTAAATTTAACGATAAATTCAGGATTTTAATTCTTTTAACAGTCAAAAATCCCACAAAAAAAGCATCCTCACGGATGCTTTAAATTAAGGCCTTACCCAAGCCGGCCAGAGTTTCCTCATTTGGCTTTCGCCCGAGGCGCTCATGGCTTTCTTTATCGTAACTACAATTAGGAATATCAGCATAATGGTTGGTTTTTTAGGTTAGGGGCATATCGAAAACTCTAAGAATATGAATGGCATAAGGGAAAAAAACCACCCAAAAAAGGGTGGTTGTTTGTCAAAACAAAAAACACAATTAAATTCTACCCAATTTATTGTTTCACAAAAATATTCGTAAAATATTTTTTTCCGTTATCAGGATTCTCAGTAACTGAGATTCCGAAGCTTGTATAGTCGCCTTCAATATTTGCTTTATGTCCGGGACTGTTTAACCATGCATTGAATGCGGCTTCCGGCGTGGCATAGTTGTATGCTACGTTTTCACCGACTTTTTCAGCATTTAATACATGAATGATATTTTCTGAACGCTCCTGGAAGTAAGCATGATTCACGACATTGTTCGCAATCATATACTCGTTGTGCTCTTCCGATTTGATGGAAACGTAATTGATAGGTTGTAGTTCATTCAATCCGATGCTTGTCCTGTAGTTATTGATCAGGGTGACCAATTTCAATTCGGTCGGATTGTATGTATAAGGTAAAGCTAAATCAGCTGAAGTATCTGTAGCTGAACTCTCTGTCGCATCTGAGGAACAGGAAATCATAGTGAACACCAATGCCAACGGCAACAATGAACGTAGTACTTTTGCTTTCATAGTATTGTAGGTTAAGTTTAAAGTAGATTGTGGGGCAAACTTCTTTAAGGTTAATTTTAGGTTTTGAATAAAGTAGATTGTGGGGCAAACTTCTTTATAGTTGTAAGAACGTTGTTTTAATTTCTTATGCCAAACATACCCAAAACATCGTTTAAGTGCCAAATAAAATCGATGAAATGCATCTTTTTATGTTTTTATAGGGATATTACCTTACAAATAGTCAAAAAAAAATACTACCCAATTGGATAGTATCATAACAGTTGGTTTTTAATAACCGGAATTTTATGGAGCCAGTCTTTCTATACTCCACGAATAATCCTTTTCCAATTGGTAACGGATGCGGTCATGAAGCCTGTTTGGCCTGCCCTGCCAAAACTCGACAGATAATGGTTTCACCAAATAACCGCCCCAGTGTTTCGGCCGCAAAATTTCTTTTCCGTGAAAATTCTGTTCCAGTTGTTTTAGTTCTTCCTCAAGTTGCGCCCGCGACTGGATGATCTCACTTTGGTTGGAAACAATTGCGCCAAGCCGGCTTCCTTCAGGCCTGCTTTCAAAATAAGCATCGGAAACGGCGGCCGAAGTCTTTTCAGCTATGCCTTTTATAATGATCTGGCGTTCCATCGCGGGCCAAAAGAAGGAAAGCGACACTTTTGGATCGGCCGCAATTGCCTTTCCCTTTTCAGAATTGTAATTGGTGTAGAAAATGAATCCTTCCTCATTGTACTTTTTCAGCAATACGATGCGCGATTTCGGATAGCCATCCAATCCAACTGTCGAAACCGTCATGGCATTGACTTCACCGGCGGCATCCATTTCTTCGGTTTCATGGAACCAACGGTGAAAAAGATTGATCGGGTCTTCGGGGATTTCCGATTCGCTCAATTGCGATTTTTCGTATGATTTTCTGTAATTGCTAAGATCTTCCATCAGGTATAATTGTCAGCTAAATTTACGCATTAAAATTCAAACGCCGCGCCATCGTCAGCCAAAAGCACATTTGGGAAAATGGTTTGCGCTTCATCCCGAAAAAGCTTGATGTCGCCATAACGCGTCGAATAATGGCCCATAATCAATTGCTTGACATTTGCCTTAAGCGCAATCGTCGCCGCTTCCTTTGCCGTAGAATGCATGGTTTTTTCAGCCAATACTTCTTCAGATTGCAGGAAAGTCGATTCATGGTAAAGCACATCGACATCCTTTATAATAGGTATAATGCGCTCATCATACATCGTATCAGAACAAAAGGCATAACTTTTTGGCGGAATGGGTTCAAATGTCAGTTCATCATTGCTGACGATTCTTCCGTCTTCAAGCGCAATGTCTTTGCCGAGTACGATATTGCGGTAATAACATTTGTCGATATTGTATTGCTCCGCTGCTTCGGCGTTGAGTTTCCTCAGTCCGCGTTTTTCACGAAATAAATAGCCATTGGTGTAAATCCGGTGTTTTAGTGGAATGGTCGTCACAGTGACTTTCTCGTCTTCATATACCAACTCGCTTTCATCCGATTCGAGTTCGTGGAAAAACAAACCATAAGTCGTCCAGGAATTGGAAAGCCGCAACTGCAGCGTAATGATATCCTTAATCCCTTTCGGGCCATAAATGTGCAGATCGGCAGCACGGCCCAGCAACATAAATGTCGAAACCAGGCCAATCAGCCCATAAACATGGTCGCCATGCAGATGTGAAATAAAAATATGGTTGATTTTTGAAAACTTGATCTTGTTCTTCCGAAGCTGGACTTGTGTGCCTTCACCGCAATCAATCAGGAAAAGCCTGCCGCAAATATTCAATACTTGAGAAGTCGGATTTGTAAAAGTGCGCGGTGTAGCTGCATAACAGCCAAGTATGGTGAGATTCATTTTAATTGATAAGTAATAATGGGAAATGGATTAATTAGTAACATTGGAATTTTCAATTTTTAATTATCCATTATAACTTGATTTAAAATCCTAAGTCGCGCTCAATTTCTTCCATTTCAATGATATCATGTGCCTCAAGCAGTGTTGGCACGACGAGCAGTGAAGTCGGAACAGCATTAAAATCGATACCGGAAGCCACGATGACAAAGGATTTTTTCCTTTTCCTGTGGGTTTTCGACAACGGCAAAAACTGCGATATGCTTTTCGGCGTAGTATTTTTATCCTGCGAAATATCCAATATTAAATTGTGGTTTTCAAAAGACTTGTGCTCGTGCGTGACTTTCATCAGGAAAGCATTGCAGTTGCCCTGAGTGTCTTTAATGATGAATGTATGCCCTTTTTCTTCTACTTTCATGGATGTGAGCCTGAATGACTGAGTCGCTAAGTTACTGAGATTTTTTGGATATGAAAAGTTAAGATATGGCTTTACTTTATTTTGGAAGCCAGCAAATAGATGACTGCCATTCGTATCGCAACGCCGTTTTCAACCTGGTTTAAAATAACCGATTGTTGTGAATCGGCGACATCACTGGTAATTTCGACACCGCGGTTGATTGGGCCTGGGTGCATGATCACAATTTCTTTATTGAGTGAATCCAATAATGCTTTGTCAACGCCGTATTGCTGCGCATATTCCCTTGTCGATGGAAAATAATTGACATCCATACGTTCATTTTGCACGCGGAGCATATTCGCTACATCACACCATTCCAGTGCTTTGCGCAAATTTGGTTCAACCGTTACGCCAAGGCTTTCGATGTATTTTGGGATTAATGTTTTTGGGCCGCAGACTTTGACTTCCGCGCCTTGCATCTGCAAAGCATAGATGTTTGAAAGCGCGACACGCGAATGCAATATGTCGCCGACAATCACAACCTTCTTCCCTCCGACTCCACCGAGTTTTTCTCTGATGGAATAACTGTCTAGCAAGCCTTGCGTTGGATGTTCATGCGCACCGTCGCCGGCATTGATGATGCTCGCTTTTACATTTTGGGACAGGAAATACGCCGCACCGGGATTGGCATGGCGCATGACGACCATATCGACTTTCATCGACAGGATATTGTTGACGGTATCAATCAGCGTTTCTCCTTTTTTGACCGATGACTGCGCTGCCGAAAAACTGATCACATCAGCCGAAAGGCGCTTTTGTGCCAATTCAAAAGAAAGTTTCGTACGGGTTGAGTTTTCGAAAAAGATGTTCGCAATCGTAATATCACGCAGCGAAGGCACTTTTTTTATCGGGCGGTTGATGACTTCCTTAAAATGATCGGCTGTTTCAAAAATAAGGTCAATATCATCCTTCGTGATGTATTTAATCCCTAATAAATGATTTACTGAAAGCTCGCTCATTTTTTATTTATTGGTTATTGTTTATTAAGAATACGCTGTCTTCCCCATCTTTTTCTGCCCAGTTGACTTTGACTTTTTCATCGTTGATGGCGTCAACCTGGCGGCCGCGATAATCGGGCTGGATAGGCAAATGCCTGCTGAATCTGCGGTCAATCAGCACCAACAGCTCAATTTCTGATGGTCTGCCAAACGACTGGATCGCGGTCAAAGCCGAACGGATGCTGCGACCGGTATATAAAACGTCGTCTATAAATATGACTTTTTTATTTTCAACAAGGAAATCGAGTTTGGTTTCGTTGGCCTCAAGCGGCTTTTCTGTCCTGCGGAAATCATCGCGAAAAAAAGTGATGTCAAGGCAACCCAGCGTAATATTTTTTACGTTGTATTCTTTTTCGAGTAAGTTTTTAAGGCGTTCCGCAAGAAAAGTACCCCGCGGCTGTATCCCGACAAGAACGGTTTCTGAAAAATCGAGGTGCTTCTCAATCAGCTGACAGGCCAAACGGTGAAGGATAATGTTGACTTCCTTTGAAGTGAGCAGTACTTTATGGCCCATAATGCAAGTGCTTGTTTGGTTTGTAAAAATAGGCATTTTTTTAAAACGGCAGGAATGTTTTTGAAGACACCGTTAATTTTCCCAAAAGCCTTTGCTGGCAATCGTTAGAATTATATAAGCTTTAGGATTAATTGTGTAATGATTTTCATGTTAAACTTCAGGAATTTTACAATGCAAAACCGAACTTAAAATCAAAATCATGAAAAAATTCACATTAAGGACAGCCGCGCTTTTATTGGTGCTATTTTCATTTACGAGCTGCGAAATCATTGGCGACATCTTTAAAACAGGCATGGGCGTCGGGATATTCCTTGTAATTCTCGTCATTGCTATTATAGCTTGGGTAGTGAGCAAGGCCAAAAAATAAAAAAATTGTCAGGTTAATTAAATTGGAAAAAAATCCCGGCTGTGCACCGGGATTTTTTGTTTTTATGAATACATTTTCTTTCTCAACTCCTGTACTTTCTCATCGTCAAGATAATCGTCGAATGTCATGTAGCGGTCTATGGCACCTTTTGGTGTCAGTTCCACAACACGGTTTCCGACGGTCTGTGCAAATTCGTGGTCATGCGTCGTAAAAATCACCGAACCTTTAAAGTTTTTCAGCGAATTGTTGAATGCCGTAATCGATTCCAGATCCAGGTGATTCGTAGGTTCGTCGAGCATCAATACATTCGCGCGTTCCATCATCATTCGCGACAACATGCAGCGTACTTTTTCGCCTCCCGACAATACGCGGCTGGTTTTCAAAGCTTCTTCTCCTGAGAAAATCATTTTCCCCAGAAACCCGCGGATGTAAACCTCGTCGCGTTCTTCTTCGGTTTTTGCCCATTGGCGCAACCAATCGACAAGCGTCAGATCGTTTTCAAAAAACGAATGGTTGTCCACAGGAAGATACGCCTGGTTGGTCGTAATTCCCCAATCGAAAGTTCCGGCATCGGCTTTCTGATTGTTGTTCAGTATTTCGTAAAATGCGGTTGTCGCGCGCGAATCTTTGGAAAACAAAACGATTTTATCGCCTTTCGCCATATTCAAATCGACATCCTTAAACAACACCTCGCCATCAACCGAAGCGCTCAGATGCTGTACATTCAAAATCTGGTCGCCGGCTTCGCGTTCCTGGTCAAAGATAATTGCAGGATAACGTCGGCTTGACGGACGGATTTCAGAAATATTCAATTTGCTGATCATTTTCTTACGCGAAGTCGCCTGCTTTGATTTGGCTACATTCGCGCTGAAACGGCGGATGAATTCTTCCAGTTCTGCTTTCTTCTCTTCTGCTTTCTTATTTTGTTGTGCACGTTGCTTTGCAGCCAATTGGCTCGACTCATACCAGAAAGTATAGTTCCCTGAATAATGGTTGATTTTCCCGAAGTCAATATCCGAAATATGCGTACAAACCGCATCCAAAAAGTGCCTGTCGTGCGACACTACAATCACCGTATTTTCATAATTGGCAAGGAAATTCTCGAGCCATGCGATGGTTTCAAAATCCAGGTCGTTCGTCGGCTCATCCATAATCAGTACGTCAGGATTCCCGAATAAGGCTTGTGCCAAAAGCACGCGGACTTTCAGCTTTCCGTCAAGGTCGCCCATTAAAGTATAGTGGAATTCCTCGCTGATGCCAAGATTCGACAGCATCGCAGCCGCATCTGAATCGGCATTCCAGCCGTTCATTTCCTCAAACTGCACCTGGAGTTCACCAATACGGTCGGCATTTTTATCGTTGTAATCGAGATACAATTCGTCCATTTCCTTTTTCACGGCAAACAAAACCTTGTTTCCCATCAGGATGGTTTCCAAAACCGTATGGTCATCAAACATGTTGTGGTTCTGGTTCAGCACCGACATCCGTTTTCCGGGTTCGAGATGCACATGCCCTGAAGTCGGGTCGAAATCGCCTGAAAGTATTTTAAGGAACGTTGATTTTCCGGCACCATTGGCACCAATAACGCCATATATATTCCCATCGGCAAAAACCGTGTTCACTTCATCGAACAAAATCCTTTTGCCAAACTGGACTGATAAATTATTAACTGATAACATCGAATAGTATTATTTAATTTGCGTGCAAAAATATAAAAAATACCGCAGTTTTCAGGCTTAAAATCCCTGCAATTTCAGGCAAAAGCTAATTTAACGATGCATTAACAACAACATATGAACTGGGTGAATACATTTGTAAACAGACAACCCTACAAATGACCGTTAAAAAGACATATATATTTATATTCTTTGCCACTTCTTTGGCACTACTCTGCGCATCCTGCAACAAGGAATTCAAATCTGGCGATTATACCGCATACTTTGGTGGTGAAGTCACAAACCCAACCAATCCGTATGTGCTGTTTTGCAGAGATTCACAAGTTATCGATACGTTAAAGCTCGATAAAAACAACCGTTTCTTCATCAAATTCGATTCGCTTACGCCGGGATTGTATAGTTTCAGGCATGAGCCCGAATACCAATATGTTTATTTCGACAAGAATGACAGTTTAATGGTATCAATCAATTCCCAGGATTTTGACAACTCGATCGTATTCAGCGGACGCGGTGACCAGAAAAACAATTTCCTGATGGAAATGTACCTGAACAACGAAAAAGACCGTGAAAACATGTTTATGGTTTATGACAGTGATATCAATACCTTCAATAAAACCATCGATTCAAACTACGCCAAGAACCAAAAATTTTACGGTTCGAAAAAAGAAGAAATCCAATGGAGTGAAGATTTTGATAATTTTGCGAAAGCGGCGCTTGATTTCCCGTATTATTCCAAAAAAGAATTGTATCCCGTCATTCACCAGCTGCGTACCGGAAACGATGTCATTGAAAAGCTGCCAAAAAATTATTATGCATATCGCAGAAAAATTGACTTCAACAATGCCGAGTTATCCGATTTTGCACCGTTTGTAAAATACCTTACGCACATGCTCAACAATGTCGCGGCCATCAATTACCACAACCATTTTACGGAAGCCGATTTGTCGTTGAAAACCAATATCAACAAACTCAACATCGCCGATACGCTGATTAAAAACGAGAAAATCAAAAACACGATTTTAAACAACATCGCCTTTACGTATTTGCTCGAAGACCAGAATATGGTCAACAACCAGAAATTCCTGGAAACGTACCACAAATATTCGACCGACCGCAGCCAGAAAAACGAAATCACCAAAATCGGGAACGCGATACAATTGTTGAAAGCCGGAAATCCATTGCCAAAAGTCAAACTCTATGATACCAATGGCAATATGGTCTCTTCCGATTCGCTGATCAACAAAAGCACCGTTATTTTCTTCTGGACACAAAAAGCATCAACCCATTTGATTGAGGCGCATAAAAAGGTACTGGCATATAAAAAACAATATCCAAACTACCAGTTTGTCGCGGTCAACCTTGATGACAACCAGGACAAATGGAAACAGGTATTGGCCAATTTTAAATTTGACGGGATTACCGAACTGCGCACCAGCGATTTTGAAGACCTAAAAGCCAAATGGGCAATCACCAAAATCCACCGCACGATTGTCCTCAGTCCTGACGGAACGATTAAGAATGCGTTTACAAGTTTGTTTGATAATAAATTTGAGGACAATTTGAGATAGTATTGAGATATTAGAATTGATATTGAGATTTTATAATATGCAAAAAGGCGGTTTCAACAGAAGCCGCCTTTTTATTTTAATGAGAACCTTATATCTCAATTCTAATATCTCAATACTATTTATTCCCTTTCTCAAAGTCAGCAATAAATTGCGCCAATCCGATATCCGTCAATGGGTGTTTCAACAACCCTAAAATCGCAGACAATGGGCCAGTCATGACATCAGCACCAATTTTTGCACAGTTCACGATGTGCATCGTATGGCGAACAGAAGCCGCAAGGATTTCAGTCTCATAGCCGTAATTGTCATAAATCAGGCGGATTTCTTCAATCAAAGCCAAACCATCCGTAGAAACATCATCCAAACGCCCGATGAATGGCGAAACATAGCTCGCTCCGGCTTTTGCAGCCAGCAAAGCCTGCCCTGCAGAAAACACCAAAGTCACGTTCGTTTTCACGCCTTTATCCGAAAAATATTTCGCGGCCATGACTCCTTCTTTTGTCATCGGCAATTTCACAACGATTTGGTCGTGCAAGTCAGCCAATTCCTCGCCTTCGCGAATCATGCCGTCATAATCCACCGCGTTGACTTCAGCACTGACATCTCCGGTCACAATATTGCAGATGTCGACATAATGCTTCAGGATATTGTTTTTCCCGGTAATGCCTTCCTTGGCCATCAGCGACGGATTCGTAGTCACACCATCCAAAACGCCAAGCGCCTGGGCTGCCTTGATTTCGTTTAAATTCGCTGTATCAATAAAAAATTTCATATAAAATAATTAAGTGTTGTTTCTAATATTCTGGGCGTTTCCCTGCGGGCCAGGCTTTCCGCGGTGCGCGGCACCTTGCTTCACTCCTTAACGCGGCTGCAAAATTACAATTAAAATTTAGTATTCCGAATATACTTTTCCCACAAAACAACTCGGTTTTTCAACTGCTCAGACGCTACAACTTATAATGCTTCATCAACATCCTTTCATACATCTTATCCGGCAAAATCCGTTTCAGCACGATCGAAAACCGCGACATGAACGGCCCAACCTTATAATGCACGTTTGGTTTTGAGGTGTTGATGATTTTATAGATTGCCTGTGCCATCAACAACGGATCGTCACCGCCGCCAACCTGCCCGTTGATCAAGTTGACTGTTTTTTCATAGGTTTTGTATGCAGAATTTTCAGAAACCGGCACATGATAACGGTGCGCGGCGATATTGGTAGAAAATTCGCCCGGCGCAACATTCGTGACTTCAATGCCGAAAGGCTTGACTTCCATTCGGATTGCTTCGGTGACATATTCCAAAGCGCCTTTCGACGCCGAATAAACCGCGCGGTACGGCAAACCCATATAACCTGCAATCGATGTGATGTTGATGATCAGGCCGCTTTTTTGTTCGCGCAACTGCGGCAAAACCGCTTTCATGACCTCTATCGGGCCAAAAAGATTCGTTTCAAAATTATTGCGGATTTCGGCCGTTGGGATTTCTTCCAGCGGGCCGATAATGCCGACGCCGGCATTGTTGATCACGACATCCAATCTTCCGGAAATCGAAATGACTTTCGCGACTGCCGCCTGGATGCTTTCGACATTGCGCACGTCAAGCGCGATCAATGGGAAAATGGAATTGGTACTATTTTCAGGATTCCGGCTTGTGCCATAAACGACGAAACCTTTTTGGTGCAGGAACTCGCCGATGGCTTTGCCAAGTCCGGATGAACCGCCCGTGATGAGGATGACTTTATTCATTAGGGATTATTGAACAATTATTTTTGCGGATTCCGTTCGTAGTAATAGAATTCCTGTAAGCCTTCAGCACCTTTTTTGTCCGCGCGGATGACATAATATTTGTTGCCGACAGGTTTGAACTCATAATCCCAATCGGCTGGCGCTTTAGGGTTTTTGGTTTTATCGAACCGGTTCAGGTCATAACACAGTTTTCGCGCCGGCGGAACAGTCACGACTTCATTAAAGCCTTTACCGACGACCATAAACTTCAGGTTGTATTGGCCGCACGGCGCCGCTTTTACGGTGCTGTTTTCTGAAGAAACTTCAGGATTGGAACGATACGCTTCGAGCTCTGCCTGGAAAGCATCATATTGTGCTTTTACATCGCTTTGGGCGAAAGCCATGGCTGAGGAGAATAAAAGTGCGATTAGGATTGATTTCATAATATTTGGTTTTTTTGGTTAAGAGTAAGGTCATTATTTGTTTGGAAGCCCTAGCCCTGATGGAAGCGGCATCCTTTTGTGAGGAACGAAACAAAAGATACAGCGCACAGCAGGAATCAGCTCCCAAAACAAACATTATAAAAATAAAAAATCTTCCCGAAGGAAGACGTGATATTAAGAAAAAAATGGCAAGCGACCTACATCGCACCGCTACAACCACATACCTTTGCTATGTTCCCATCCTGGAGGATTCTGCAGGAGCTGGTCGTGTAGGACTTGCCGTTGCAAATATACAATCTTTTTGTATTTTCGCAAATGAAATACTGTTGTATATTGCTTAAAATAATTTAAAAACAATGATGAAATATAACCTGCTGTCACTCATTTTATTAACTGCCGCCGTGAACAGCTGCGGGGATAAAAAAAGCGACGAATCGTTCTTCTCTTTTAACGGCGCGGTGCTGAAAGAACAATACCAACCAAACGACAAAGTGTCTTTGGAAATCCTGAATGCGGAAAATAAAACCATTGACAGTATCGTTTATTATGTCAATGACAAGAATGTGGGATCGGTGAAAGGCGCCGGAAAAATGACTTTTGACCTGGCAGGAAAGAAACTGGGCTACCAGAACCTGAAAGCGCTGGTATTTTATGAAGGACAGAATGTCGAAACGACCGACAGGGTCGAACTGGTTTCAAACGTGGAGCCGAAATTGCTGAAATATACGATTGTCAATACCTATCCTCACGATGTGAAATCTTTTACCGAAGGGCTTGAATTTTACCGCGACACCTTGATGGAAAGCACCGGACAGCCTGGCACATCATGGTTTAGGAAATTCGATTACAAAACTGGGAAAATATACAAACAGGTCACGATGGACCGACAGTATTTTGGCGAAGGCATTACGGTGATTGGCGGTAAAATCTACGAATTGACATGGAAGGACAACACCGGATTTATCTTTGACGCAAATACGCTCAAAAAAGAAAAGACTTTTACTTACGACAAGCCGATTGAAGGCTGGGGCATGACGAATGACGGGAAATTCATTTACCAGTCGGATGGTACGGAGAAAATCTGGAAAATGGATCCGGCGACGCAGAAAATGGTAGACTATATCAATGTCTATGCTTCCGACAGCAAAATCAAGAGCATTAACGAACTCGAATACATCAACGGGAAAATCTATGGAAACGTGTGGCAGAAAGATGCAATTGCCGTCATCGATCCTTTAACGGGTGTTGTGGAAGGCATTATCAATCTCGCAGATTTGAAGAAACAAATCCTGAACAGTGAGGCGGATGTATTGAACGGCATTGCCTACAAC
Source organism: Flavobacterium sp. (assembly GCA_035286325.1). Classification (GTDB taxonomy): domain Bacteria; phylum Bacteroidota; class Bacteroidia; order Flavobacteriales; family Flavobacteriaceae; genus Flavobacterium. Next base: position 16,902 of record DATHKH010000036.1, on the reverse strand, counting down.
CCGAAAACCAAGACGATTTTCGTAACGGGAAAAAACTGGGATAAAATGTTTGAGATTAAGGTTTCGGAATAACTCAAAAAGAAAGAATTAAAAAAGCAGACTGACGTCTGCTTTTGTTTTTTGGACCATTAAGGGATTGGGTTATTTCTTCTTTGCCGATACATATTTCTTTTGCGCGGCATCATAAGTCAGCTTGTCTTCCATGGTTTTGTTTTTGATGTTGATGTCGCCATCGGGCAATAAAGTCAGTTCAAAACCGTCGCGGCGTATCTTTTCTACCGTTTTTGAAGCGGTTTTATTTGGGTCGAGCCAAACAATTTCGCTGATGTTATCGACCATTTGGGTATTCGCATACAATTGCGCTTTATTCGGCACATCCCAGATTTCCGTGTGCGTTTCAGTGATATTTTCGAGTTTGGATTTCGCATCACCAACGGTGTTTCTTTCTATCCAACTCACGCTGTAAAGTTTGGCGCCTTTGGTGGTGAATGGCGTGATTTTGCATTCCGTCGGGACATTTGTACCAATTTTTCCTGAAATATTCTTGATTAGGATTGAATCTTTTCCCGCCAGTAAATAGAATTTGTAGTTGTCTTTTTTCTCGAGGAGTTCGGCAGACAGGGTTTCGGCTTTAGCCAACGTGGTTTTCTTTGCAGTCGTTGTGGCGGTTTTTGTTTTTGCAGGTTTTTTAGATTTTTGGGCGTTGGCCGAAAGGCAAAACGCACACAACAGCAGCAGTAGGATTTTCTTGTTCATGTTTATTTTTTTAGGATGGCAATATATGGAATTCGTTGATTCACAAAACGGAAAAATGCGGAAGTTATTTCCAAAATAAAAAACTTAACATAAAAAAAACCGGAACTCTCATTCCGGTTTTTTATCTATAATAAAGAAATTACTTTACTTCTTCATAATCCACATCCTGGACATTATCGCCTTGCGCCTCGCCTTGTGGCTGCTCTCCTTGCGGTTGTCCTTGTTGTGCCTCGCCTTGTGCGTACATCGCTTCGGTAGCTGTTTTCCAGGCTGCGTTTACGTTGTCAAGTCCTTTTTGAACCGCTTCCAAATCTTGGTTCTGGTGTGCCAGTTTCAATTCGGTCAACGCATATTCGATAGCCGTTTTGTGCTCGTCGGATAATTTCTCACCCAATTCTTTCAACTGGCTTTCAGTCTGGAAGATCATACCGTCGGCTTCATTCAGCTTCTCGATACGCTCTTTTGCGATTTTATCAGCTCCGGCGTTAGCTTCGGCATCTTTTTTCATTCTTTCGATTTCTTCTGCGGTCAAGCCTGAAGAAGCCTCAATCCTGATATCATGTGATTTTCCTGTTCCTTTATCTGTAGCCGACACTTTGATGATACCATTGGCATCGATGTCAAATGTCACCTCAATCTGCGGAACACCTCTTGGCGCTGGCGGAATGCCATCCAGGTGAAAACGTCCTATTGTTTTATTGTCTGTGGCCAAAGCCCTTTCTCCTTGCAATACGTGGATTTCAACACTTGGCTGAGAATCTGCAGCTGTAGAGAACACTTGTGATTTTTTTGTTGGGATGGTTGTATTCGACTCAATTAATTTCGTCAAAACACCGCCCATAGTTTCAATTCCAAGAGACAAAGGCGTTACGTCCAACAACAATACGTCTTTCACATCTCCGCTCAAAACTCCACCTTGGATCGCTGCACCAATCGCTACAACTTCGTCAGGATTAACGCCTTTTGATGGTTTTTTGCCAAAGAATTTCTCGACTTCTTCCTGGATTCTTGGGATTCTTGTCGAACCACCAACCAAAATTACTTCGTCGATATCTGATTTTGACAAACCTGCATCTTTCAACGCTTTTTCAACCGGTGCCATCGATCTTTTGATGAGGCTGTCAGCCAATTGCTCGAATTTTGCTTTCGATAATTTTTTCACCAGGTGTTTCGGACCTGAAGCGGTAGCCGTTACATATGGAAGGTTGATTTCAGTTTCCGCACCGGCAGACAATTCGATTTTAGCTTTCTCAGCAGCTTCTTTCAAACGTTGCAATGACATTGGATCCAAACGCAGGTCGATGCCTTCGTCATTTTTGAATTCGTCAGCCAACCAATCGATGATGACCTGGTCGAAATCGTCGCCACCCAAGTGTGTATCGCCGTTTGTAGACAATACCTCGAATACTCCGTCGCCCAATTCAAGGATCGAAATATCAAAAGTACCACCACCTAAATCGTATACTGCAATTTTCTGGTCTTTTCCTTTTTTATCCAACCCGTAAGCCAAAGCCGCAGCAGTTGGCTCGTTGATGATACGCATTACTTTCAATCCAGCAATCTCACCCGCTTCTTTAGTAGCCTGGCGTTGCGCATCGTTAAAGTAAGCTGGAACGGTAATGACCGCTTCTGTAACCGTCTGACCCAAATAGTCTTCGGCTGTTTTTTTCATTTTCTGAAGTGTCATGGCAGACAATTCCTGAGAAGTATAAAGACGCCCGTCAATATCCACGCGTGGTGTATTATTGTCGCCTTTGACTACTTTATATGGAACTCTCTTTGCTTCCTCTTTGGTTTCGTCAAAAGTATGTCCAACGAAACGTTTGATTGAAGCAATCGTTTTGGTAGGATTCGTAACAGCCTGTCTTTTGGCAGCATCACCTACTTTAATTTCACCGCCTTCAACGAATGCAATTACCGACGGTGTCGTTCTTTTTCCTTCTGAGTTAGGGATAACTACTGCCTCCTGTCCTTCCATTACAGAAACGCAGGAGTTTGTCGTACCTAAGTCAATTCCAATTATTTTACCCATTTTTATTATTTTAAGTTAAGGTTTTGTTTGTTTTTAAAACTTCGAGGCGCTTTAGACAATGACTATGCCACTGGAGAAAAGTCATAAACATTGTCAGTATTGCAGTTATTTATCTGACAAGTTGGCACAAATCTACTCCAAATTATGGTGCCATTTAAAATTAAAAATGTTTTTTTCATGGCGCTAATCTTAGTTTGATTAAAAAAAATGAATACGTTAATAAATTGTAAATCAATACATTAACTAAAAATATTATTTATGGAAGGCTCAATTACGTTAAAATTGCAGTCGGTTTTTGTTTAGCTCAGATTATCCGCTTACCAAACAATGCTCTCTCGTTAAAAATAACCACAGAAACCAAAATCAACGAATAGGAAACAATCTGCAGCATGTCAATTGCTTCATGGAAATAAAAAACCGCCAACAGAAAATTGATCAACGGATTGATATACATCAAAATCCCAACTGCGGAAGAATTCATTCCTTTCAAAGCATATAGGTTCAGAAACAGCGCGATAATCGTAAAGAACACAACAATCAACGCCAGCATAATATAAAACAAAGGCTCGGTTGGAACCGGCCCACTGTACAAAGGAAAAAACGGAAGTATCACCACCGAAGCAATCAGCATTTGGACTGTCAGTACGACAAACCTGTCAAACTGGTTGTTTTTTCTTTGGCTGATCAGGTACAAGGCAAATGACAAGGCAATCACAAGGCTGTAAATCAAATCGGTGACATTCCCAAAAGACAGTATGGCACAACTGACAACGCTCAGGCTGACAGCAAACCACTGCCATTTGCTGAGTTTTTCTTTTAAAATGACATACGCAAGAATCGTAGTCAGGATCGGGCAAATCAAATACGCAAACGACGCCGATTTCAGGCTGACATGATTGATGGCATAAATGAACAGGAACCAGTTCATCATCAGTAAAAATCCGCCACCGATAGTCAGCATCCAGACTTTTCGTCGCTGCTTGATATCGAGTTTCTTCAATGCCGCCCAATCATTTTTCAATGCGCTTTTCCTAAACAACAGATTGATTGCCAACGACAAAACCGTCGCATAAAAAATCCGGTAAAAAAGAATATCGAGCGAAGCATAATTATGCAAAGGCCTCAACACCAAGCTGAAAAAACCCCAAATGACAAATGCCGTAAAAGCGGCTAAATAATATTTGTTGACGCGCATGTTCAGAAATTATCCGCAAAGGTAATGAGAATTTATAGCGGAAACTTAAAAAGCATCGGGCTTTCAAATTTGGTCTCATCAAGGTTGAAATCGGCATCATAACCTTTCCAGGGGTTGTTGGCGAAAAAATAAAAATCCCCATTGACAATGCACCCCAAAGCCGGTTCGTCAAATTCAGGACGGTTGTTGTCAATCACTTTATAATTGCTGATTTTGTCTCCGGTTTCATTCAAAAAATACCTGATAATACGGATGGGTTTCACGCCATTGTGGATTGCAACCAGGGAATTGTCATGCCATAGCAAACCGTCAATGCCTTTCACTACGGTGCCATCGGGAAAATCCAGCCAGGAATATTTTTTATCCAGAATCGAAATTTCCAAAATGCCTTTCAGGTAATCGGCGATATATATTTTATCCTGCCGCGCGTTTAGCGTAATGCCCTGCAGGTTAAACGCCTGATTTTTGAGATCCAGCCATTCTGAAAGGGTATCATTTTCAATTTTATAAATAATCGCCGTGCCGCTGTCGGAAATGTAAATTATACCATTTTTCGCGACAACCAAATCCCCAAAAACGTGATTGCCGGGAACCGAAAACCGTTGCACAATCTTCTTTGCACGAATGTCAACCTTGAGGATTTCGGCTTTGCCTGCATTGGCTTTTACAAACCCTTTCTGTTCGGGCATGGCTGCCGTGGCGACCCATAAATATTTTTCAGCTTTGTCGGATTTGATTGAAAATACGGAAAACATTTCCCCATTCAGCCAATCGGTGCATTTTCCAGTTTTGTCAAACGAAACGATTTTGCCTTTGCGGATACTGGTCACAAGCCATGTTTTGGTTTTCGATAAAAAGGCAAATCCTTCAGGATGCAAATCCTTCTCGGAAAGCGAAATGGCTTTTTGTGAATGGACAAGGGGTATATCCAAATCCGATTTAAGCTTTATCAAATTTTGGTAGGATTCCAATGGTTTTAAAGCAGCCAGATCCGCATCATTTTCAAAATCAGTCTTGTTGTTCATCAACACCGATGTTCTCAGTGTCTCAATAGCTTTTTGGGGATTTGAATTCAACGCATAAGCGCAGGCCAGGTTATAAGTATACACCGGATGCGATGGCCTCATGACATTTATTTGCTCCGCCAATGAAAGGAATTTTGCATAATCCTTACCTTCATAAGCTTTCGTACTTTGCGCATTGAGTTCCTGAAGTGTTTGCGCCTGAACTGTATAAGCCAGCATAAAAAATACCGTGAAAGCGAGGGTTTTAAACATCGGAAGTTGGTTTTGCATTTCCTGTTTGTATCATTTATGTGGAAATAGTAACAGCAAAACGGGGTTGAATGGTCGATATGGAATTCATAATTTTTTTTCTCAATCGTTATAGTATCGCATAAAGTGGATTATCTTTGTTTAAAATCTGCTAAACAACCCATGCAAGAAGCCATTTCCGTTTTTGATATGCTTAAAATCGGCGTTGGGCCATCAAGTTCTCATACGCTTGGGCCTTGGCGCGCCGCCGAACGTTTTCTCGCCGAACTCCGTACGGAAAACCTACTGGATAAAACCGATCGCGTGAAAGTCGATCTCTATGGCTCGCTTTCGCTGACTGGCAAAGGCCACGCGACCGATTTGGCTGTCATGCTCGGCCTGAGCGGCCAGGATCCGGAATACATTCCTGTCGAGAACATCGCCGGCATCGTCAAATCCATTGAAGACAAAAATGAAATCAAACTCGGGAATGAAACCACCATTCCGTTTTCCTTTTTGATGGATATCGTTTTCAACAAAAATTTCCTGCCGTTCCATGCGAATGGGCTGACATTTACGGCTTACACTTCGGATGGCAAAGAATATGCATCGACCTTCTACTCTATTGGCGGCGGCTTTGTAGTCAAGGAAGAGCGTACGAATGCGATAAAAAAAGAAGTCGTAAAATCGACTTTCCCCTTCCCAATCGATACCGCAGAACAATTATTGAATTACACGATTGCCGAAAACAAAAAGATTTCAGAAATCGTTTATGAGAATGAAAAATCAATGCGCTCTGAAGAAGTCATCAACCACGAACTGATGCGCATTTGGAAAACCATGCTCGAATGCATGTACATCGGTTGCCATTCCGAAGGGATTTTGCCCGGAGGCTTAAATGTGCGCCGACGTGCTTTCGATATGCACCAAAACCTGATCGGGCTGGCAAATTACAGCAACCCGCAGGAATGGCTCGGGCAAATCCGCAAAACCGAAGTGAAATTCCGCCAAATCCTGAAATGGGTTTCCTGTTTTGCCCTTGCGGTAAACGAAGTCAATGCCGCATTAGGCCGCGTCGTTACTGCGCCAACCAATGGAAGTGCCGGCGTGATCCCATCCGTTTTGATGTATTATCTGGTCATTGAAAACCATGAAGCCGGCGAAAAAGAAATCAAGCAATTCCTAATGGTTGCAGGCGAAATCGGGAGTATTTTTAAGAAAGGTTCGACCATTTCCGCAGCGATGGGCGGATGCCAGGCAGAAATCGGCGTGTCGTCAGCGATGGCGGCGGCAGCGTTATGCGAAGTCATGGGCGGCACACCCGAACAGGTTTTGATGGCAGCCGAAATTGCGATGGAACACCATCTGGGAATGACCTGTGACCCGATTGGTGGATTGGTACAAATTCCGTGTATCGAAAGAAATACCATGGGTGCGATCAAAGCGATCAATGCTGCTGAGCTCGCTATGGAAACCGATCCTAAAAATGCGAAAGTGCCATTGGATAAAGTTATTGATACGATGTGGCAGACAGCAAAAGACATGAATAATAAATACAAGGAAACTTCTGAAGGCGGACTCGCGATTGCTGTAAATATGGCGGATTGTTAGGAAATTGAAAAATGTATTGAAGTATGAAAAACCTAAAGATATTTATTGTCCTTGCCGGTTTTCTATCCCACACTATCCAGGCACAAAAGCTGGAAATTCACCAACTCGCAGGTGATTTTTATGTCTATACGACATACCATGATTATGATGGGAAACCATTCCCATCGAACAGCATGTACCTGGTGACCGATGACGGCGTAATCCTGTTTGACACGCCATGGGACGAAGCGCAATGCCAACCACTGCTCGATTCCATTGAAAAGCGCCATAATAAAAAAGTAATGCTCTGCCTGGTAACGCATTTCCATGACGACCGTACGGCCGGGCTGGATTTTCTTAAGTCAAAAGGGATAAAAACATGGTCTACAAAACAGACTTATGAATTGGGAAAAGCGCACGGCATCCCCGGGCATTTTAGTTGGGCAGACAAAAACTCATTGGAACATACATTGAAATTATTGCAACCGCATCGGTAATGCCAATAAAAAAAGGCCGGTTTAAAACCAGCCCCTTTTATATTATCAAATATCTTTAGCTCCCGTTATTGCAATTGCCGAGTGCTGAAAGTTCGAAAATGAAATAATCCATCATTTGCTCAATGGTCACTTCAGAAGTGTTATTGCCATGCGTATGGAATGACGAGTAAAAAACACCACCGCAGCCATAATTGAATGTAAAGGCAAGTGCTTTATTGTTTACGGTAACGCCGTCATATTGAACGCTATTGGCAACTACCCAATCATCGACATTCGCAGGATTAAAAGTATCGATCATCTGCCAGGCAGTAAGGAAACCATTGATTTGTACCGTTGGTGTTACTGTAATTCCTTGTCCTTCAAGCCAGGTCGTAAGATCGGCATTGGTCACTGCGACATCGGCTGTCAGGCTGTCACCGCCTTTTTCAGGTGTCGAAAAACTCATATAATCGTTGGCCGGAAACATCGATTGGATGTAAGTATAAGTCCAGTCTGTCGCATATACGATACCGCCGTTTTCGATAAATGTTTTAAGGTTCGCCATTGCCACTGCATCTCCGGTTACGGTATCATTGCCACCACAATCGAGGAAAAGAATGTCATAAGTACTCAGCATCGTCGTGTCGTGCAGCAATTGCGAAACACTAAAAGTAACATTCGGCGCTAATGTGGAAGAACGTCCAACAATATCGCCGTGGCCATGCGCCTGTCTTGAAGCAATCGATGGCCTTCCGGTTTGTCCGTCAATGATATCAAAAGCCGGCGCACCGGTTACCGGGTCAACAATACCGATATTGAACAGGATGTCCTCAATAGCGTCATAATATCCAGTCACAACTGCCATATGCGGAAACGTATCAAGGCTTCTTTCGGTCGTTGGCAATTCATAATCCGCATGGAGGCTAACCTGCACTTCGCGCGTAAATTTGCCTTTGCTGAGTTCGACCGTCAGGTTGCCTTCCGGCAAGTGTTCAACAGTAAAAGCGCCGAGTGCGTCAGTGGTTTTCTCAGCAATCAGCTCACTGCCATTATAGACTTTCACCTTCGCCCTGGGAATTGGAAAGGAATTGTTAGGCGACATGACTTTGCCGCTTAGTTTTAAGGTTCCGGCTCCGGAATTCTGGTCGTCGTCTTTACTGCAGGAAAACAATCCCAGTCCAAAAACGATAAGAATCAGTGTTGTGGTAATTTTTTTCATAAAGGTTTGTTTGATTAGAAAAATAAATCTACATGATTTTTTTTACCTATCCAAGAAAACGACAAGTAATTACAAATCAGTTCGTAACAATCGTAAGGAAAAGTAACGGAAGCTACTGTCAGCCTAAGCCACGCCCAATTTGAAATAAAAAGTACTGCCAAGTCCTAACTCGCTGTCTACACCAATCGAGCCATTCTGCGCTTCAATAAATTCCTTGCTGATAGCCAACCCGAGCCCGGTGCCCGATTTATGGCTTCCCGGAACCTGGAAATATTTATCGAAAACTTTGGTTTTATAACGGCTTTCAATGCCTTTTCCTTTATCGGCCACACGAAAGGCCAGCTGGTTATGCTCTTTTTTCAACCGCACTTCCACTTTACTGTTTTCTGAGGAATAGCGAATGGCATTCGTCAGGAAATTTATCAATACCCAGGCTGTTTTTTCGCTGTCGGCTTTTACGTCAGGCAGGTTTTCATCTGCTTCTATGACAATTTCGATCTGTTTTTGCGCCGCTTCTTTTTTCACTGCTTCAGTGGCATACTCGATAATTTTATACGGATTGCTGTGCTCAATATTCAGTTGGATATTTCCGGTTTCCAATTGGGACAATTCGAGTAACTCGCCTGTAATTTTCAGCAATCGCTCGCTATCGCCTTTGATGTTGTCGATCAATTGTTTCTGGTCGTCGTTGATTTTCCCTGTTTTCGTGTTCTCCAAAAGCTGAAGACTTAACTTTATCGAGGCAATCGGCGTTTTAAGCTCATGTGAAACAGTCGCTATAAAATTGGTTTTCGCAAAATCGAGTTCCTTAAAAATTGTGATGTTCCGCAAAATAATCACTTCCCCAATATTTATAGCCAGATCTTCTCCGGTTGGCGTTATGGTGATGTTTACCGTTTCCTTTTCGAAGTAGCTTTCCTTGCCGTCATAAAAGATTTTTATCGGATGTGGTTTGCCGTTTTCCAGCTGACTGATGATAAGCGATTTCATTAAATCATTGCTCAAAGCCAAAGTTGTGGCAGGTTTTCCAATCACATCGTCAGATTTCATCCCCATGATTTTTAATGCCTCGTCATTTGCAAATAAAATGATGCCGGCATTGTCCAGACCAAGAATCGGGTCGTGCATATTATTGATCAGGGTTTCAAGCCGTTTCTTCTCAAAAGAAAGCTTATAAAGATTACTGTTATGGTATTCCTGGAGCTTCAGTGCCATTGTGTTGAAGGATTTTGCCAAATCCCCGAATTCATTATGGTTCATGAAATTGACGCGTTCCGAGTAATTTTCATTGGCAATCTGCCGGATGCTTTCCGTCAGTTCTTTTATCGGATTGGCAATATTACTCGGGAGGTTAAACAGCAAACTGAAAGCGATCAAAAAGCAGAGGGTTCCAGTCATGGCAATCCATAGATTCGCTGTTTCGGCAGTTCGCTTAGCGATATCACTTTTCTTTTTAATGGCCGACATATTGAGTTTCATAATCTGGAATATGTCCTGTCGGATTTTGCTTTTCAGATTTTCGTTATACCTGTCCGCTTTCAATGATGCAAAACTGCTTTTCAGGTCGTCCGTCACCTTGTCTTCTCCAGCTTCGGTAATATTCGAAAACTGTTTTGAGAGATTCGACTCAAAAAAGGCAATTGAATTTTCGTCGGTTGTCGTGATTTTATCAAGGGCAAGTAACATATTCCTTGAATATTCCAGCGTATTGTAGTTGGCTTTCAGGATGCTTTCAGTATCCTTTTTTATCGAAAAAATATAAAAGGCACTGACAAGCGCCAACAGGAGTATCATTAAGAATAATAATCCGACGCCGAGGTTTAATTTGGTTTTAATTTTCATAAGTAGATTTTTATTGTTTTTATCGGTCTTATGGAATAGCTGGTTTGAAGCTTTTTAATCAAATCATGCATTGTCGGGCAGCTATTTCATGACTATGATAATATAACAAGATCAATATTAGATGACGAAAGATTATTCAGTAATTTATTGAAAATGTTTGTAGACAAAATTACTTTAAATAAACTCAGGTGCGGCTTGCCGATGCAAACCGTTGTGATTTGTTTTTCCCGGGTAATTTCAAGGATGCCCTCGGTGATGTGGTTTCGTTCTATTTTAATCACTTCGGCGCCAAGCTGTGTGGCAAGTTTGAAATTGTTGATGAGATGCCGCTGTTTGTCGAGCGCAATCTTGTCGCTGCTTTCTTTAGGGGTTTCGACATAAAGCACATACCAACGGCTGTTGTAATATGTAGCCAAACGCGCCGTTTTCCGGATCACAATTTTTGCCGTCTTATCATTGCTGCTGATGCATGCCAACAATCTTTCATGCCTAAGCGCAATGCCTCTCGGGACTTCATTTTCTACTTTCCGGACAACCTGTCCGGCCACTTCTTTTAACGCCAGTTCACGCAACTGCAATATCTGATCGGATTTAAAAAAATTGTTTAACGCAGTCGGAATCTTGTCGGCCGTATAGATTTTTCCTTCCTTAAGCCTTGCGATGAGCTCGTCGGCAGTCAAATCAATATTGACCACTTCGTCGGCCTGGCGCAGGACATCATCGGGAATCCGTTCCTGTACCTCAACATTCGTAATGTATTTGACGTCTTCATTAAGGCTTTCGATGTGCTGGATATTTACGGCGGAAATCACGTTTATTCCTGCATCAAGGATTTCGAATACATCCTGCCAGCGCTTCTCGTTTTTGCTTCCTTCAATATTCGTATGTGCCAATTCGTCGACAATAACGACTTCTGGGCGCAGGTTGATGATGGCCTGCAGATCCATTTCGTCAAGCTGTTTGCCTTTATAGAAAAGCGTCCTTCTCGGGATTACCGGCAAACCGTCGAGCAATTCATGGGTTTCTTTCCTGTTGTGTGTTTCGATATAGCCAATTTTGACATCAATGCCGTTTTTGAGCAAGGTATGCGCTTCCTGGAGCATACGAAAAGTTTTGCCCACGCCGGCACTCATACCGATGTAGACCTTAAATTTCCCTTTGCGTGATTTTTGAATCAGATCAAGGAAATGTTGTGCGTTATTTTCTTTTTCGTTCTCCATTGTGGTTATTTAAAATTACTGAACCCGAAAACACCAAATGGAGTTTCCCGGACAGTATCAAACAAAACAAAAATATCTTATAATCTAAAACTTACCGCCAGCGTAATCCTGTTTTCCGATTTGCGAAGATCCGGGCGCCATCCGTCAGTATTCGTATCTACCCAACCATCCGGACTTGTGGTGCCACCGCTACCCGCAAAATATGGGATGTTGCTGCTTCTGTAGCCATATTCCAACCTGAATGTGACAAAATCATTTGGCATGACATCGAAAGTGGCTGTTCCCTGAAACATTTTAAGGTCTTCACCAGCTGCGAGCGCGTCATTGAAATCATTATCTGCTACCGGCGACGGCGAAAAAGCCAGGTATGCGCCGGGATTGGTGACATAATCGCCACGTAAAGTTAAGCCAAGTTTGTTTTTATTGAACCATAGCCTGTTGGCCAATGAAGCCCCAAGCATATAATTTTCTGAAGCCTTCACACCGCCTCCAGTCTGAAAACCATAATGATTGTTAAGGCTGAATGCGGCTTGTGAAATGCCTGAACTTTGCTTGTCTTTAAAATATCTGTAAACGACGCTGTTGTCATGATGGAAACGTTTGACATCTGAGTTATTGCGCGTGTCCTGCCCGTTGAGGTAAAAATTTGCGACCAGCTGCAGGTTTTCATTCGGGCGGTAATAGCTCGATGAACCCAGGCCAATGCCTTGATTCCAGCCGTTGTATGTCTGCCAGCCGTTGAGCAGCCATATTTCCTGTTTAAATTTCGCGGAAGGAAATAATTGCACCCTCGCACCTTGGAAATAAAACGGCGTAAAATCGCAAACCATGCTGCGCTGGTAGTTCCAATTCTCGTTTAGCACATAACTTTCAAGGCCTATGTAACTCATGAAAATCCCCATTTCAACATTCAGTCCGTGCATGACGTTAAAGTGATATCCCGCAGCGGCTTCACGAATGTATTTCAGGTTGTTGATACTGGTGTTTCGCCCGTGATTTACTGTTCCGTCCAGGTCCTGCACAATCGAACCCATTTGTCCGTACTGCAACCAAAGCCTGCCAATCATATTTTTATAATAACTCTCGATACCAATACTGGCCATATTGATCGTAAACTCATTGCTTCGGCCTATTGCCGACGAGATCGTATGCGTATTGTCTATAGGCTTGTTGAAATCATAATTGTAATAGGAATCCACATATGCCACGGCGGTAAGGATGGTTTCGCCATCTTTGTCTTTCAGGGTCAACGGAAAATCAGTCTGGCGGTTCTGTCCGTTTATCCATGACAGGTCCATGTTTTCAAATGGGATTTTTGCGGATTTTTTAGCGATCGTGTCTGTTTGCGCATAACCATTGAATAATCCAATAAGTAATAATGCTGCTGTAGTGATTTGTTTCATAAGGATGGTTTGTTATTTTAATTTGTCTAATGCGATGTTGAGTGCGAGCACGTTTATTTTTTCTGTTCCCAGAATTTCCAATAACGGAGATTCAGTATTGTTTTTAATCAGTTCCAAAATCTTATCTTCTGGGATATGGCGTACGTTGGCAATACGTTTTGACTGCACTTTTGCAGCCTGGACTGAAATGTCTGGATCGATGCCGCTTCCTGAAGCCGTCACAATGTCTGAAGGCACTTCGCTTCGTTTGACACCGGGGTTTTTGAGCAAAAAGGTATCAATCCTTCCATTTACAACTGCGAGGTATTCAGGATTCGCGATGCCTTTGTTGCTTCCGCCTGAACCGGCGGCGTTATAATCAACAGCTGACGGACGCGGCCAGAAGTATTTGTCCATCGTAAATTTCTGGGCCACGTGAATATGATGGTTTTTCCCGTTTACACTTACGATTTCGCCATTTCCTTTATTTGGGGAGAATTGTGCAATCCCATAAATACTCAGCGTATAGATTCCCGAAAAGAACAAGGCGCAAAATAGCGTGAGCCTTATTGGAAGTATGAAGTTTACTTTCATGATATTGGTATTAAATGAATAAGGTGACAAAAAGGTCGATTAATTTTATTCCTATAAATGGGATGAGCACGCCGCCCAATCCGTATATAAACAAATTCCGCCTGAGCAAAGCCGATGCGCCGATAGGTTTGTATGCAACACCTTTGAGTGCAAGCGGAATCAGGAACGGGATAATGATCGCGTTAAAAATGACCGCCGATAAAATGGCGCTTTCAGGACTGTGGAGATTTATGATGTTCAATCCCTGCAAAGCCGGAATTGCGGTAATGAACAATGCCGGAATGATGGCGAAATATTTGGCTACGTCATTGGCAATCGAAAATGTCGTCAGCGTTCCGCGCGTCATCAGCAATTGTTTGCCGATTTCAACAATTTCAATCAATTTGGTCGGATCATTATCAAGGTCAACCATGTTTCCTGCTTCTTTTGCCGCTTGTGTTCCGCTGTTCATCGCAACACCTACATTTGCCTGCGCCAAGGCTGGAGCATCATTTGTGCCGTCGCCCATCATCGCTACCAATCTGCCTTCGGCCTGTTCCCTTCTGATATAATTCATCTTGTCTTCAGGTTTGGCTTCGGCAATGAAATCATCGACACCGGCTTTTTCGGCAATGAATTTCGCCGTTAATGGATTGTCGCCGGTAACCATCACGGTTTTGATTCCCATTTTGCGCAAACGCTCAAAACGCTCTTTCATTCCGGTTTTGATGATATCCTGCAATTCGATAACGCCCTGAACAACATTATTTTTGATGACAACTAAAGGCGTTCCGCCGTTGGAAGAAATATCAATCACTTTTTGGGCAGTGTCTTCAGGGAATGCATTTCCCGATTTTTCGGCAATATTCCGAACAGCATCCTGCGCACCTTTACGGATGTCGCTGCCATCGTTCAATATCACTCCGCTGGTTCTTGTTTCTGCCGTGAATTTTATTGACTTTGCAATTTGTGGAGTCAATGATTCCAACCTGATATTGACATCATCTTTCATACTCTGGCTTAACTCGACAATGCTTTTGCCTTCGGGCGTATCATCGGCAAGCGAGCTGAGTACAGCCGATTCTGTAAAATCATGAAAAGAAATTCCCTTGGTAGGATAAAAATTTGTTGCCTTGCGGTTTCCAATGGTAATCGTTCCGGTTTTGTCGAGTAATAATACGTCGATGTCACCCGCAGTTTCTACCGCTTTCCCCGATTTTGTAATTACGTTGGCGCGCAAAGCCCTGTCCATTCCGGCAATTCCGATGGCAGACAGCAATCCGCCGATGGTCGTCGGAATCAGGCAGACAAAAAGGGATATGAAAGCTGCGATTGTTATTGGCGTTCCGGCATAATCGGCAAAGGATTTCAAGGTAACCGTTACGATTATGAATACAAGGGTAAATCCGGCCAACAGGATTGTCAATGCGATTTCGTTTGGTGTTTTCTGGCGGTTTGCGCCTTCTACCAATGCGATCATCTTATCGAGAAAACTTTCTCCCGGTTCCGATGTCACGATCACTTTGATTTTGTCAGACAGCACCTTTGTTCCACCTGTCACTGAAGATTTATCACCTCCGGCTTCGCGGATTACCGGAGCGCTTTCTCCCGTGATGGCACTTTCATCGATTGTAGCAAGACCTTCGATGATTTCACCATCGGTAGCGATCAGGTCGCCGGCCTCGCAAATGAAGATATCGCCTTTTTTAAGCTGTGCTGAAGATATTACCTGGCCATTCTCTAATCTGGCAGGGGTTTCTTCGCGTGTTTTCCTTAAACTGTCGGCCTGCGCCTTTCCCCTGGCTTCGGCGATGGCTTCGGCGAAATTTGCGAAAAGCAATGTGATGAGCAGAATCAGGAATATTGTGAAATTATAGCCGAAGTTGCCCTGTGATTGTTCTCCGGCCAAAATCCATATGCAAACAAAAAACATGACCATTGTTCCAATTTCTACGGTAAACATTACCGGGTTGCGGAACATTATTTTCGGATTGAGTTTCACGAATGACTGCCAAAAGGCTTCATTGACCAATTCCTTCTGAAACAATTTATTTTGAGATTTACTCATGATACTTTACTTATTTAATTGAGAAATATTCGGCGATCGGACCTAAAGTCAGCGCCGGGAAGAAAGACAATGCCGCTACAATCATGATCACTGCAAAAACCAGCAGACCAAAAGTGGATGTGTCGGTTTTTAATGTACCGTTGCTTTCAGGAATGTATTGTTTGGTAGCCAATATTCCTGCGATAGCCACCGGCCCGATGATAGGTAAATATCGGCCCATCAGCATCACGATACCCGTGGCAATATTCCAAAAGGGCGTATTGTCTCCAAGTCCTTCGAACCCGCTGCCGTTATTGGCAGACGATGAAGTAAATTCATAAAGCATTTCGCTGAACCCATGATAGCCCGGATTGGCCAGCCAAGCGGAATATTCCTGCGGGTTTCCAACATAAATATGGCTTGCCATGGCAGTTCCCGCTAAAATCAGGAACGGATGCAGCAAAGCAATCATCATGGCGATTTTCATTTCTTTGGCTTCTATTTTCTTTCCTAAAAATTCAGGAGTTCTTCCCACCATCAATCCGCTGATAAATACGCCGAGGATAATGAAAATGTAGAAGTTTAAAAACCCAACACCAACTCCGCCATAAAAGCAGTTAATCATCATTCCTAACAATGTGGTCACGCCGGTCATTGGTGTCATACTGTCGTGCATCGCATTTACCGAACCATTGCTGGTACAGGTCGTATAAGTCGCCCAATTGGCGGAAGCCGCCGAACCGAATCGGACTTCTTTTCCTTCCATGCTTCCCATGGCCTGAGAAATTCCCATTTTATCAATTGTCGGGCTTCCATGCATTTCACTGATTACAGACGGGATCAATAAAATCAGAAACCCTAAAGTCATGACGCCATAAATGGTCCATGCGAGTTTTTTCCTTTTGAGGACATACCCAAGTGCGAAAATCAACGCGATCGGGATTAATACAATGGAAACCGATTCGACTATATTGGTCAGGTAATTCGGGTTTTCCATCGGGTTTGCCGAGTTCGGGCCGTAAAACCCGCCGCCGTTTGTACCCAATTGCTTAATGGCAACAAAGGCAGCGACCGGCCCACGGCTTACTTGCTGCTGTTTGCCTTCCAAAGTTGTGATGGTGTCTTTTCCCTGAAATGTCATCGGGGTTCCGTTGAACGCCAGAACAATCGCCACGACAAAAGCCAATGGCAATAAAATCCTTGTGCAGGAACGGACAAAAAAGCTGTAAAAATTTCCGAGGGTGACAGAAGTCTTTTCTTTCATCGCCATAAAGACGACCGCGGCAATTGCGATTCCACAACCTGCACTGATGAACT
>DATHKH010000035.1:0-27629 GCA_035286325.1 Flavobacterium sp. | reverse complement strand
GAACGGTTTACAAAATATCTAAAATGCATCTGCATTGGTTTGCCGACCTGGTTTTGCGTCGGGATTCTCGCGATGATGGGCAACCAGTTTGCGCAATCATTGGGTATCGGCGACATCAATCCGGGGAAAGCGATCATGTGGGCTTATGTTGGGATTTCTGTCGGTGATTTTGCCAGCGGACTCATTTCGCATGCGCTGCGTTCCAGGAAAAAAGCCATCCTGTATATGATGCTGTTCACGGCCGTCGGGATTGTACTGATGCTTTTTGGCGGTACGAAAACCGAAAACATGTACTATTTCTACTGCGCGTGGCTCGGATTGGGAACCGGCTATTGGGCGATGTTCGTGACAGTTGCCGCCGAACAGTTTGGCACCAACGTCCGCAGCACAGCCACGACAACGGTACCGAATATGGTGCGTGGTTTGGTTCCGGTGATGTTAATGGGTTTTGACTTTTTCAAAGTGAGCACTGGCGTCATTTATTCTGCAGTGATTATCGGGTTGATTGTCTTTGCGCTGGGGATTTACTCGACATTGACGATTGAAGAAACGCATGGCAGGGATTTGGATTTTGTGGAATGATTTCTTTTCTTTTTTCTTGAAACAAAAGAAGAAAGCCAATGAGAACCAAATCTTGAATTTTAATCAATAGCCTAGCCCTGATGGAAGCGGCATCCTTTTGCAGAACGCAGTGGCGCAAAAGATATAGCGAACAGCAGGACTCGGGCTCCCAAAAAATCAAATTTCCATTCACGCCATATTAACTTTTTAAAACAAAACATTCCTTATCTTTGCTGTTCAAAATTCCAACTATGGAAACCATCCTAGATAATAATTTACCACTCGCGAAACCCAAATGGCTCAAGGTAAAACTGCCGATCGGGCAGAAATATACCGAACTGCGCGGGCTGGTCGACAAATACAAACTCAACACAATCTGTACTTCCGGAAGCTGCCCGAACATGGGCGAATGCTGGGGCGAAGGCACGGCGACGTTCATGATATTGGGAAATGTCTGTACGCGTTCATGCGGATTTTGTGGCGTAAAAACCGGAAGGCCCGAAACGGTCGACTGGGATGAGCCGGAGAAAGTCGCGCGTTCAATCAAGATCATGAACATCAAGCACGCAGTTGTGACCAGCGTCGATCGCGACGATTTGAAAGATATGGGCTCGATCATCTGGATTGAAACCGTCAAAGCGATCCGCAGGATGAACCCAAATACGACATTGGAAACACTGATTCCGGATTTCCAGGGCATCGAAAGGCATCTTGACCGCATTGTCGAGGCCAATCCTGAAGTCGTGTCACACAACGTTGAAACGGTACGAAGATTAACACGTGAAGTCCGCATCCAGGCCAAATACGACAGAAGCCTTGCCGTTTTGAAATACCTGAAGGAAAAAGGCATCAACCGCACCAAATCAGGCATCATGCTCGGCCTCGGCGAAACCGAAGAAGAAGTCATCCAGACCATGCGCGATCTGCGCGATGCGAATGTCGATGTCGTGACCATCGGACAATACTTGCAGCCAAGCAAAAAGCACCTTCCCGTAAAGGAATTCATCACACCCGACCAATTTAAAAAATACGAAGAAATCGGGTTGGAAATGGGTTTCAGGCATGTGGAAAGCGGCGCTTTGGTCAGAAGTTCTTATAAGGCTCAAAAGCATATTTTGTAATTTTTGGCGTTGCCTTCGGCCCGCGCTGTCCGCTTTAATTTTTATTTCCTTTCGCTGCGCTACAGGTAAATAAAAGATTTCGCTTCCATCGCTAACGCAGTTCACAACTAACCGCTACATTTCGTTCGACATTTGACTTTCGACATTCAACTATGACTAAAACAAAAATCGCCATCAACGGATTCGGGCGCATCGGAAGAAACCTTTTTCGGTTATTACTGAATCATCCTACAATCGAAGTCGTCGCCATCAATGACATCGCCGACAACAAGACGATGGCGCATCTGATCAAGTATGACAGCATTCATGGGATTTTGCCTTTGGATTGTTCGTTTGATGAAAATTCGATTGTTGTGGGCGGAAAATCCTACGCTTTTTTCCACGAAAAAAACATCGCCAATCTCGATTGGAAATGGCTTAATATTGACGCGGTCGTCGAATCAACAGGAAAATACAAAACCTTTGACGAGATCAACGCACACATTTTATCGGGCGCCAAAAAGGTAATCTTATCTGCGCCGTCGGAGACCGACCAAATCAAAACCGTCGTACTTGGCGTCAACGAGCACATCCTTGACGGTAGCGAAACCATCATATCCAACGCGAGCTGTACCACAAACAATGCCGCTCCGATGATTAAAATCATCAATGAATTGTGCGGGATCGAACAGGCTTACATCACAACGGTCCACTCCTACACGACCGACCAAAGTCTGCACGACCAGCCGCACAAAGACTTGCGCCGTGCGCGTGGCGCATCCCAATCGATTGTGCCGACAACCACCGGCGCAGCGAAAGCACTGAACAATATTTTCCCGGAAATGAACGGCAAAATCGGTGGCAGCGGCATCCGAGTTCCTGTTCCCGACGGTTCTTTGACCGACATCACGTGTTATGTCAAACGTGCAGTTTCGATTGAAGAAATCAATGCGGCCTTTAAGCATGCTGCCGAAAATGAACTGAAAGGCATTTTGGCTTATACCGAAGACCCGATTGTTTCGGTCGATATTATCGGCAACACCAATTCGTGCCTTTTTGATTCACAACTGACTTCCGTAATCGATAAAATGGTCAAGATTGTAGGCTGGTATGACAATGAAATCGGGTATTCTTCACGAATTATTGACCTCATAAATTTAACAGTTACAAAATAATTAGTTATATTTAAACCCGCTTTCAAAAAAACCTGCCTGAGCATGAGGTCATACTTTTTATTATTGTTATTGATCGGCCCACTGGTATTTTCACAGAAAAAATCTGAGAAAGTAGACAGCGTGAGCTACTACATACAGTTGGCAAACTTCAGTTCCAAAATCAACAATTACAAAAATTCCCTCGATTACACACAAAAGGCCATCGATTTTGCGCATGGCAAAAATGACGTCCACGCCGAAGCCAATGCCGCATCAGCCATGGGAACGCTTTATTTTGAATTGAAAAAATACGACGATGCGGTTGAGATTTTCAACAAAAGCATTGCACTATACAATTCCTTAAAGCCTTCGGCAGAACAGGCTTATGCTTATTATTATCTTGGTCTGTGTTATATGGAAAAAGAGAACTACACCAAAGCAGAAGCCACTTTCAACAAAACCGAAACCATTTACCAGACCATTAAAATTCCCGATGCGATAGAGTTGCTGAACCTCCAAAAAGGAATTGTCTACAAGGCAAAAGGCAAAAACAAGCTCGCGTCATCTATATTCAGTTCGATTATCGCCAAAAATGATGACCCGTATAAGATAAAAGCCGAAGCGCTTTACCAGATTGGAACGATTGAAGCTGAACAAGGCCGCAGCAACCTCGCCATCAATTATATGAAACGCGCGCTGGAGCTCAATTCAAGGACCAATAACATCGACCTGAAATCGAAGATCTACAAATCGATGAGCGGCGTGTATGAAGAGATTTCGGATGTGCCCAACTCGTTCATTTACCTCAAAAAACACATCGAGCTCAAGGACAGCATTTCGGCAATCAACAAAGAACGTCTTGGCGCTGAAGATTACAACAATTTCAAGGAAAGTGAAAAACTCAAGACCATTGAGCAGATGCATCGCGAGAACAGGCAGCAAAAAGAAGCCAACCGGTTTGCGAAAGTCATCAGCATCCTGGCAATTGCGCTGATTTCGATCCTGTCGCTTTTGAGTTTGTCGCTATACAAAAACAACATCATCCGCAATCAGTCGAATTTACTGCTCAAGGAAAAAAACAACGAACTCCAGCTTGCAAAAGACAAAGCTGAAAAAGCATCGAAAGCGCGCGCTGAATTCTTATCAACCGTAAGCCATGAATTGCGGACGCCGCTGAACGCGATTAACGGGATTACGCATTTGCTTTTGCAGGAAAACCCAAAAAAATCACAGTTGAATTATTTGACGTCATTGGAATTTTCAGGGAATTATCTGCTGAC
This sequence comes from Flavobacterium sp., assembly GCA_035286325.1. Classification (GTDB taxonomy): domain Bacteria; phylum Bacteroidota; class Bacteroidia; order Flavobacteriales; family Flavobacteriaceae; genus Flavobacterium. The sequence goes on along the minus strand of DATHKH010000035.1, from coordinate 23,534 downwards.
ATTCATCAATGAAATCCTCGAGATCAACAGGATTGAATCGAGTACGGTCGTTGCCGAAGCAATCAATTTCAACCTGAAACTTTTGCTCGAAAACATCCAGAATTCGATGAAGGAAATGGCGATGAAAAACAACAACCGCTACATCATTGAAATCGACGAGACGATTCCGGATAACCTCATTGGCGACCCGACAAAATTGTCGCAGGTGTTTATCAACCTGATCAACAACGCCCTCAAATTCACGAAGAACGGCGAAGTGAAAGTCATCGCCAAACTGATGTCGCTCGAAGAAGAAACCACTGCGATATATTTCAAGATCGTCGATACCGGAATCGGGATTCCTGAAGACAAACAGGAAGCGATTTTCGACAGTTTCTCACAAGGCTCGATTGAAATCAACCGGAAATACGGCGGCACAGGCCTCGGATTGAACATCGTCAAAAAACTGATTGAGATTCTCGGCGGACAGATTCGTTTGGAAAGTAAAGTCGGGAGAGGATCGACTTTCTCCTTTGGCCTGAAATTCAGGCTCGGCTCAGAATTGTGCGTCGAAGACAACAAAGAATACGACGAATCAATATTCATCAACAAAAAAGTACTGTTGATTGAGGACAACAAAATCAACCAGATGATTACCCAAAAAATGCTGACCAACAAGCAGATGCTGGTCGAAATCATCGACAATGGCGAAGATGCGATTGAAGCGGTCAAGAACAATTATTACGACCTCGTTTTGATGGATGTGCATTTGCCGGGTATCAACGGGACAATCGCGACACAGACGATTCGTACCTTCGACACGCATACGCGAATCATTGCACTGACGGCGATTTCTTTGAACGAAAACCGCGAAATGCTGTTGTCTTACGGGATGAATGACGTGATTACGAAACCTTTCGACCCGAACAATTTCTACAAGGTCATTTCGCAGAATATTTAAGCAAAAGCTTTGGGCGTTGCCTTCGGCCGGGCTTTCGGCGGCACGCGGTGCTTGCCTCTATCCCTAACGCACGAGCCGGAGCTAATATCTCAAAATCAACTCCCTGATTAAATTACGCACCAACGGTTCCGCTTTAACTGCCGCTTCAAGCACTTCTTTGTGCGTGATTTCGCCGATGCTTTCCTCGTCGCCCATATCGGTGATGACCGAAATGCCAAACGTTTCCAAATCCATGTGGCGCGCGACAATCACTTCAGGAACTGTCGACATCCCAACGCAATCGCCGCCAAGCGCTTTGACCATGCGGTATTCCGAAAGCGTTTCAAATGTTGGCCCTTGCAAGCCGACATAAACGCCGTCTTTGACGTCAATTTCGAGTTCGTAGGCAATTTCTTTGGCTTTATGCATCATGGCTTTGCTGTATGGTTCGCTCATGTTCACGAATCTGGGGCCGAAACGCGGGTCGTTTTTCCCGCGCAGCGGATGTTCAGGCAGCATATTGATGTGGTCTTTGATAATGACAATCGAACCGACTTTATAATGTGGGTTTACACCGCCCGAAGCATTCGAAACAATGAGTTTTTCAACGCCGCAATATTTCATGACACGAACAGGAAATGTGACTTCTTTCATATCGTAGCCTTCATAATAATGGAAACGGCCTTGCATCGCGACGACTTTTTTGTTGCCAATGGTTCCGAAAACCAATGCACCTTTATGGCCTTCAACCGTTGAGACCAGAAAATTCGGGATTTCGTTGTATGGCAACGTGAATTCGATGTTCATATCATCGGTAAAACTGCCAAGCCCGGAGCCTAAAATGACACCGTATTCCGGAGTGAAATTGGTTTTTTCTTTAATGTAATTAACGGTTTGCTGTACTTTGTCCCACATATAGATAGTCATTCGTTGTTTAAAATATATCTGCCAAAAGTAGTAATTAATATGAAAGATATCTGAATTTGAATTGCCGGAGATTTAAGTGTATTTTTGATTGTATTTGCCCTTAACTGCAAATTGGATAAAACCACAAAAAAAGCAACTTTGTATGTCAAAAACCTTTGCCGATAACGTGATTGATTTCAACCGCCATTTACGCTATTCGGGGCAATTACCGGAAGGTTTTCAGGTCATGAACCCCTATCTCGACAATCCTGAGACAATGGATGTTATGCAACAGTTTTACCATAAATATTACAACGATTCGGCACAACGCAAATTTATTATCGGAATCAATCCCAGCAGGCACGGAGCCGGAGTGACTGGCGTGCCTTTTACAGATACTAAACGACTGGAAAGCGTTTGCGGCATCAAAATGAAATCGGCACATACACACGAGATATCTTCCGTGTTTATGTACGAAATGATATCCGAATACGGTGGCGCAGCAGATTTTTACAAACATTTCTATATCAATTCGCCCTTTCCTTTAGCCATTATCCGGCAATCAAAAGATGGCAAATGGCTTAACGCCAATTATTATGACGATACCGCTCTTTTTGAAATGGTGAAAGATTTCATGATAGCGTCCTTGAAAAAACATATCAGCTTAGGATTGGACACTTCGGAAGTTTTTGTATTGGGAAAGAAAAACGCCGATTTCATCCAAAAGCTGAATAAGGAAGCGAAACTATTTGAGCGTTTAAAAGTGCTTGAGCATCCACGATATATCCAACAGTACAAATCCAAAGAAAAGCAGTTGTATATAGACAAATATATCCTGGCGTTGAATAATTATTAAATCAGTTGCTTTCCGACATAATCTAAAATAGTTTTATCGAAATTCTCACTTCCCGAAATAAACGCGCTTTTGATCGGCAGATAGTACAATTGACCAGTCAAGTCGCCGCTTTTTAAGCGCATATAATCTTTTTCAGTAGTGATGATTTTTCTATTTGCTGTTTTGTTTTTGATATCGGCAATCTCATTTTCAGTAAAGTCATGATGATCTGGAAATTCCAAAACCACGTCATTTTTCCCTTTCAAATATTCGAAAAATGGTTTCGGCTTGGCAATCCCGGCCACAAGTATTTTATCGGAATGGCGAATGTCATCGACATCAATCGAATGGTTTTCAGAATAAACCTTGTCGTCATAATCGATGAAAGTGAAATACAATTCCTTATTTTCGGACAGCTTTAGTTTTTTCCTGATCCGGACTTGTTCTTCGGCAGGAAGCGATTTTGGACATTTGGTGACAATGACAACATCGGCACGTTTCGCTCCGCTTCCGCTTTCGCGAAGATTTCCCGTTGGCAGCATAAAATCATCCGCATACAAATCGCCATAGGAAGTCAGTAAAATATATAAACCGGCTTTAACTTTTCGGTGCTGGAATGCATCGTCGAGCAAAATCACATCTGGCTTTTTCAATGCCAATAGTAGTTCAATGCCATTTTTGCGATTGGCATCAACGGCAACGGATATATTTGGGAATTTGGCAAAAAACTGGAACGGCTCATCGCCTAAAGTTTCTGCGTTTGCCTTTTCATTGGCCAAAACAAAACCTTCGGATTTCCTTTTATAACCGCGGCTAAGCACCGCAACCTTATATTTGTCAGAAAGCAACCGGATCAGATATTCGATCTGCGGCGTTTTTCCGGTGCCGCCAACGCTAAGGTTTCCGACAGCAATGACCGGAATGTTGAAAGTCGCCGATTTCAGTATACCTTTATCATACAGAAAATTCCTGATGCCAGTGACAATGCCATATAAAATGGCAAACGGGAACAGCAATTTTCTCAGCAAAATCATCCTACGAAAGTAGCGATTTTTTATCTTTGGAAGAAAATAATATTGCTGCCCCAAATGAAAACCGCATTTTTAAAACTGACTTTTATTTTCTTATTCTGCCAGATGGCATCTGCGCAGGAAGTATCGGATACACCGATTTTAAAAGCGATTCTGGCCAATTATTACAAAACAGAAAAGGCTATTTATAAAGGCCGGAACCAATTGCTCTATTTTTACTGTGAAAAAAGCAACAACAACGAGGAGATTTTCGAAACCATCAACGGAATGAATCTTCCGCCAGCCGTAGCAAAACAAATCCGCCACAACGTCACGACCGATTTGGCACCTGAAAACTGGGCCAAAGAACTCGAAGAAATTTACGCGACCGACCAAACGAACCTCAAAATAAAAATCAATGCCTGCCTGAGTTTGGAAGAATATCAGGTCAAACAAAAACGTTTCAACTTAAATAACCAGCGATTGATGATTGTCAGTAAGCCGATTTTCTATTCCGACAACAAACACGTTTTGGTCAAGGTGGTTTTTTACCGCAGCATCGAACACAATAATGGCAGCGTATTGCTGCTCGAAAATGTCAATGGCAATTGGGTGATCAAAGATTTTTTAAACGCATGGTCAACATAACAATATGAAGATAAAAGAAATTATTGCGGTGCTCGAAACAATGGCGCCATTGGCTTATGCCGAAGATTTTGACAATGTTGGCTTACTCGTTGGCAATCCAGAAACCAAAGCCACCGGAATTCTTGTTTGCCATGATGCATTGGAATCCGTAATCGACGAAGCCGTTGCCAAAAAATGCAACCTTGTCGTCTGCTTCCACCCGATTATTTTTTCAGGGCTGAAAAAACTCAACGGCAAAAATTACGTCGAGCGTTCCGTCATCAAAGCGATCAGAAACGATATTGCGGTTTATGCGGTGCATACGGCTTTGGACAATCATATGGAAGGCGTAAACAAGATTTTCAGCGATGCGTTGGGTTTGGTCAACACCAAAATATTGATCCCAAAGGAAAATTTCATCCAAAAACTCATTACGTTCACGATTCCTGAAAATGCCGGAAAATTGCGCAATGCCTTATTTGACGCCGGCGCAGGAAAAATCGGGAATTATGACGATTGCGGTTTCACCTCGCAAGGCATCGGGACATTTATGGGGAATGAAAACAGCAATCCCGAAATTGGAGAACGTTTTGAATTTGTGGAATCGCCCGAATTAAAAATCGAAGTCACCTTTGAAAAACACCTCCAATCCAAAATCCTGAAAGCGCTTTTCGCAAATCATGTGTATGAAGAAGTCGCCTATGAAATTTACGATTTGCAGAACAAACACCAAAACATCGGGCTTGGCATGATCGGCGAATTGCCAACCGCATTGACCGAACGCGATTTCTTCCAAAAGGTCAAAGACGACATGAAAATCGATTACATACGCCACTCTGAATTCCTAAATAAAAATATTAAAAAAGTCGCCGTGCTTGGCGGTTCAGGAAGTTTTGCCATTTCCAATGCCATTGCAGCCGGAGCGGACGCATTTCTTACGGCCGACTTAAAATACCACAACTTTTACGAAGCCGAAAACAAGATACTTTTAGCGGATATCGGGCATTATGAAAGTGAGCGCTATACAAAAAATTATATTGTTGATTTTCTTCAGAAAAAAATCACTAATTTTGCCATCATTTTATCCGAAATAAATACAAACCCGGTTAAGTACTTATAAACATGGCGAATACAAAAGAATTGAGTGTAGAGGACAAATTAAGAGCGTTATACGATTTACAGTTGATCGATACCAGGATTGACGAAATCAGAAATGTACGCGGCGAATTGCCTCTCGAAGTAGAAGATCTGGAAGATGAAGTGGCAGGTTTAAGCACACGCCTTGACAAATTGAAAAGCGATCTTGAAGTGATCGAGGAAAACATCAAAGCAAAGAAAATTGCAATTGATGATCACAAAGAATCCATCAAAAAATATGCAAAGCAACAGGAAACCGTTCGCAACAACCGCGAATTCAACTCTTTGACAAAAGAAGTCGAATTCCAGGAACTTGAAATCCAATTGGCTGAAAAGCAAATCAAGGAGATGAAAGCGTCGATCGAACACAAGAAAGAAGTCATTACCAATTCTAAAGAAAAACTGGAATTGAAATCTTCTCACCTGAAACATAAAAAATCTGAATTGGATGCGATCATGTCGGAAACGGCTAAAGAAGAAGCATTCCTTTCTGAAAAATCAACAGAATACCAAGGAATGATCGAGGAAAGATTGCTGGCGGCTTACACCAGAATCCGCACCAGCGTCAGAAATGGCCTGGCTGTCGTTTCGATCGAAAGAGGCGCATCAGCCGGCTCGTTCTTTACGATTCCGCCACAAACACAAGTCGAAATCGCCGCAAGAAAAAAAATCATCACCGATGAGCACTCAGGAAGAATCCTGGTCGACAGTTCACTCGCTGAAGAAGAAAGACAAAAAATGGAACAATTGTTCTCTACAATCTAAATACATCAATCCCGAGCTTATCCCTCGGGATTTTTTTATATGGAAAAGTTAAAAAATCTACTGCTCGCCAAATCCATCGGGTTGTACATCAACTTCCTCAGTTATGCCCATCCGAAAAAAGCCGGGCAGCTCGCCTATCGTTTTTTCAGCGAACCAAGGCTCGGACGTTTGTCCAAAGAAAGCCTGCCGCTTGTTTTGCAGCATGCCAAAACAGAAACATTCAATCATAACGGGCAGCAAATACAGGCATACATCTGGAAAGGGAACAACAATATAATCCTGCTCGTCCACGGCTGGGAAAGCAATGCCTCGCGCTGGGAAAAAATGCTGCCTTATCTGAGAAGCTCAGGAAGCACGATCATCGCCATCGACGGCCCGGCCCACGGATTGTCAAGCGGTGTCGAATTCAACGTTCCGGCTTATGCGGAATATATCGATTTTGCCGTACAGAAATTCAACCCGAACATTTTGATCGGGCATTCCATCGGCGGCGCGGCCTGCATTTATTACCAGTACAAATACCAAAGCACGTCGTTGCAGAAAATGGTCATCCTTGGCGCACCGTCAGACCTGAAAACGCTGGTGCAGAATTATGTCGCGCTCTTGAGCCTGAATGCAAAAATCGTGACCATGCTCGAAAACCATTTCATCGAAAGGTTCAAGTTTAAGCTCGACGATTTTTCCGGTAAAATTTTCGGCTCGGCGCTGAGCGTCAAAGGCATGATTGCCCACGACATCCACGACGATGTCGTCTCATTTGAAGAAGCCAAAAAATCGCCGGTTCCTGGAAAACCGCAACATTCATCGAAACCAAAGGCCTTGGGCACAGCATGCACGACGATGCATTGTATCAAAAAGTCAGTGACTTTTTGTTTGAAGCAGAGTGATATTGCTTTTATCGTGATTCGTCCTGCTTTTCGTTTCAATCTTTTTTTCGTTCCTCAAAAAAGGATTTCCACTACAATCAGGGCTATTGTTGATGTCTTCGTTTTCAGTTCTGGTCTGTCATTCCGACGCTTGACAAACCGGATGAAATAATTACCTTTGCCCTATGGAAGAAAACCTCAAGCGCCTCAACAAATTCATCGGCGAAACCGGATTCTGCTCGCGCCGTGAAGCCGACAAGCTCATTGAAGAAGGCCGTGTCGTTGTCAACGGGCAGCCCGCAGAAATGGGCATGAAAGTCACCAACGATGACGATGTCCGCATTGACGGCAAACTCATACGCGAGAAAAATGAGAAACCCGTTTACCTCGCGTTCAACAAACCCGTCGGTATCGAATGCACAACCAATCTCGAAGTCCAGGACAACATCGTCGATTACATTAATTATCCAAAACGCATTTTCCCAATCGGCCGACTCGACAAAGCCAGCGAAGGATTGATTTTCATGACCAATGACGGCGACATCGTCAACAAAATATTGCGCGCCAGGAACAACCATGAAAAAGAATATACCGTTACGGTCAACCGGCCAATCACAGACCGTTTTATCGAACGCATGGGCAACGGCGTGCCGATATTGGATACCGTAACCCGTAAATGCAAGGTCGAGCAAATCAGCAAATACATCTTCAAAATCATACTGACACAAGGATTGAACCGCCAAATCCGCCGCATGTGCGAATATTTGGGTTATGAAGTTACAGCTTTGAAAAGAATCCGTATCATCAATATTTCTCTTGATTTGCCTGTCGGGCGTTACCGCGACCTGACCGATGCCGAGATTGCCGAACTAAACCAGCTCATCGAACCGTCAAGCAAAACCGAAGAAGCGAGCCTGCCGCGTGAAAAAAGCCAGGAACCGAGAACGAGAAGGCAAGATCCAAATGCGCCGCCTCGGCCAAGGGCAGAATTCATCAGAAAAGACGACCCGCGTTTTAAAAGAAAAGGCGATTATTAATCTCATGCAATTTTCATAGCGGTTTCCCGTTGGATATAAACCAACCAACAACCAATTTATGAAAGCAGGAAAACCCTTATTGATTGCCACCATCATCGTTATCCCGATGGTCTGTTTCGGATTTTTAGGATTGCGCAGTTTTACGAAATCGGTCATGAACAGCCGCGATTGTGAATGGGCGAACATCGACAACATCGAGATGCGTACGCAAACCGACATTCCATCCACAACCGATTGCAATTGCAATTACGACAAAGCCGAAGAAGCGAAAAAAGTCATTTTTACCCTCGACAAAAAGAATGTCAACCTCGTTGAATACGCCGGAAAGAATCGTTTTAGGAAAGTCAGTGCAGCAGAAAAACTTCCCATTTCAGATTTTGCTTTTGAAAAAAGCCAAGCACAATTCAGCGATACAAAATCGCTTTACTATCGCGAAGGCCAAACCAAATGGGAATCCTACAAACTGATTCTCAATACAAAAACCGGAAAACTCTGGGTATATTTAAAATATCTGGATTAACAAAAAAGCCTCATTTCTGAGGCTTTTTTCATTTGTTCTTTTCGCGTTTTTGCTCTCTTGCAAGCAGCGTGTTTTTGAGCAGCATCGCAATCGTCATTGGCCCAACGCCGCCCGGAACCGGCGTAATATAAGAGGCTTTTTTACTGACGTTCTCAAAATCGACATCTCCGGTAATGATGTATCCTTTTTCGGAATTCTTGTCTTCTACGCGCGTGATTCCGACGTCAATGACAACAGCGTCATCCTTGATCATTTCCGCTTTGAGGTAATTCGGTACGCCAAGCGCAGTGATGATGATATCAGCCTGTGTCGTAATTTGCGCGATATTTTTAGTGTAACTGTGCGTCAATGTCACCGTTGAATTTCCGGGAAAACCTTTCCTTCCCATCAAAATGCTCATCGGTCTTCCAACGATATGGCTGCGGCCAATGACAACGGTATGCTTTCCTTTGGTTTCGACGCCATAACGCTCGAGCAATTCGAGGATTCCGAAAGGCGTCGCCGGAATAAAAGTTGTCATGTCGAGCGCCATTTTTCCAAAATTCTCAGGATGGAAACCGTCAACGTCTTTGCTCGGGTCGATGGCCATCAGGACTTTTTGGGTATCGATTTGTTCGGGCAATGGCAACTGTACGATAAAGCCGTCGATGTTGTCGTCTTCGTTCAGCTGCTTGATTTTTTTGAGCAGTTCCGTTTCCGAAGTCGTGCTTGGCATGCGCACCATCGTCGATTCAAAACCGACGCGCTCACAGGCTTTGACTTTGCTTCCGACATACGTTAAGCTTGCGCCGTCGTTTCCGACAATCACAGCGGCCAGATGCGGCACTTTTTCGCCTTTGGCTTTCATCGCATTGACTTCAGCGGTAATTTCGTTTTTGATTTCCTCGGATATTTTTTTTCCGTCCAGTAACTGCATCTTGTAATGGTTTTATATTTAAAGAAGAAGGCGCAAAATTTCTTTTGCGCCTCGATATTTATCTCATGCCTTTCATGCCACCCATCATTTTCATCAGGTTCTTTCCGCCCGGGCCTTGCATCATTTTCATCATTTTGCTCATTTGGTCAAACTGTTTCATCAGTTGGTTGACCTGTTCTATTTTTGTTCCCGATCCTTTTGCGATGCGGTTTTTTCTTTTCATGTCGATGATTGTCGGACGGCTTCTTTCCGTCGGTGTCATCGAATGGATAATGGCTTCGATATGCTTGAAGGCATCGTCCTCAATTTCGACATCTTTCATGGCTTTTGAAGCGCCGGGAATCATTCCGACCAAATCCTTCATGTTACCCATTTTCTTCACTTGTTGGATTTGGGTCAGGAAATCGTCAAAACCAAACTCGTTCTTCGCGATTTTCTTTTGCAATTTTCTGGCTTCTTCCTCATCGAATTGTTCCTGTGCGCGTTCCACAAGGGAAACCACGTCACCCATTCCGAGAATCCTTTCTGCCATACGCGCAGGATAAAACACGTCGATGGCTTCCATTTTCTCGCCGGTTCCGACAAACTTAATCGGCTTGTCGACAACAGATTTGATTGAAATCGCAGCACCGCCACGGGTATCACCGTCTAATTTTGTCAGGATAACACCGTCAAAATTCAGGCGGTCGTTAAATGCTTTGGCTGTATTCACAGCATCTTGTCCAGTCATCGCGTCTACGACAAACAAGGTTTCCTGCGGCTGGATGGCTTTGTGGACATTGGCTATTTCGGCCATCATTTCCTCATCGACGGCCAAACGTCCGGCAGTATCGACAATGACGACATTGAACCCGTTCGCTTTGGCGTACTTGATAGCGTTCAGTGCAATCTCAACAGGGTTTTTATTTTCCGGTTCAGAATAGACTTCCACACCGATTTGGTCACCAACGACGTGCAACTGGTTGATTGCCGCAGGACGGTAAATATCACAGGCCACCAAAAGTGGCTTCTTGTTCTTTTTGGTTTTGAGGAAATTCGCAAGTTTCCCCGAGAAAGTCGTTTTTCCCGAACCTTGCAGGCCCGACATCAAAATGACGGACGGATTTCCGGAAAGGTTAATTCCGGCTACGTCGCCGCCCATTAATTCGGTCAGTTCGTCTTTCACGAGCTTGACCAATAACTGTCCGGGTTGTAATGTTGTGAGTACGTTTTGCCCGATGGCTTTTTCCTTTACTTTGGTCGTAAAATCCTTGGCTATCTTGAAATTCACATCGGCATCAAGTAAGGCGCGGCGGACTTCCTTCAAAGTTTCGGCAACGTTGACTTCGGTGATTTTTCCGTGTCCTTTTAGGATGTGAAAGGCTTTATCGAGCTTATCGCTTAAATTATCGAACATAATTTGGAATTCATTTTATTGAGTGCAAATTTAAGGATTTGGTTTAGAAGTTTCAGTGATTATTCCAATAAAAAATCAATTAAAAATGGGTTGGAATTGTGTAAGGATTTAGCGGAAAGATGTACGTTTCACGGCCATAAATTACCGTAAATTAGGATATTAAAACCAACAATCATGAAAACGATATACAACTTAAGATTTTTGCTGATGGCTTTTGCGGCTTTATTGATGATGTCTTGTGCCACCGGTTTCAAAGGCTCATCTTCTGACCGAACCGGGACAAACGGTTCCACAAACGGAAACGGAAAAACACAAACCACCACAGCACATAAAGTCAACTATTAAATAAAAAAAACCAGCCTTTCGGCTGGTTTTTCATTTTATGATAATACTTGATAATTCTAATGCATACAGGTGTTGACGTCGCCTTCGAGATTATAAAGCGTCTGCACTTGTGACGCATTTAGCGCATATTTATACCCGCGGATATCATCCATAAAACCTTTAAATGCGTTACCAAAACTCATTCCCACTACTGTTGACGGCATTGTATCAACTGTTGTATAACTTCCCCTTAATACGCCATCGCGATACAACGACATCAGATTCAGGCTGCCTTGATAAGTTACTACTACGTGATGCCATTGTCCAATATCACCAAGCAAATTTTGTGTAATCCAAGATTGATCTTGCACTCCGTTTCCGCCACCGACCATCCATGGCCCCATATTTCCGTCATTAGTCGAAAGATTACCCAGCGACAACACAGTAACAACAGAATTAATTAATTGTTCATTCATGACAGCAGGATTGGTGTTCTGCCTGTTAAACCAAACGCTCAGCGTAAAATTATTGTCTTGCATTAAATTGCCGGCAACACTTTGATAAGTCTGGATGATATTCGCCCCATTGTCTTCTTCGTCATCAAATGACAAAGCGCCATTGGCATGACCGCTTCTGTCTGTAACGAAATGGTAATTTCCTGTAATCGTTGGCGTCGAATAACCCGTCAAGTCCTGAATTTCATTCGCGATAGGAATGTATACGACCAAGCTGTCGGTCAGGATTTCAGGATTCGGGCAATTCGGGTCAATTGGCGCACAAGCTGTAAAGGCAGCCTGAAGAATTGCAAACAACTGCGCATTATTATTTATAGTAACATTTTCTCCATTCACATCGACAACAGAAATCGGATAGTCAATACTATAAAGCGATGCTGTTGTCATGTTCAATAAATGTGTAAACAATTCCATATCGTTATGGATAATAAAAGTATCTGCCAATTGCGAGTTGCTGTCATACAAGAAAAGTGTAATCGGATAATTGATAGCAAAACAAGGCACGCCATAATCAACAGGAAGAAAATCGCAATGCTGCCTTAAAATATTAAATTCGGCATCATTTGTAGCAGTTCCGGTCGTATAATCTGAAAAGGTTACGTTTACCGGATAGATTATCTGCACATTGCCATTCGGATTCGATGCGTAAAAATCTTCAATAAGCTGATAATCATCTACCGAATCAATAGTAATAAGCGGCCCTGTAGTAGTTGTCGCAACCTGATACGGAAAGTCAATGCTAAAGCAACTCGTACTGTCAATCACATTATCAATCGCAGTTTCATTAGAAGCAGCGCGTTGTAACAATGTCGTCAACTCGGAAGATTTGCTCAAGGTTTCAGGATTCTCCGTGGTTTGGTTTTCTTCTTTCTGGCAGGCATTCAATACGATTGCAAAAACAACTGCCGCGGCGATAAGTTTTAAATAATGTTTCATCTTTGTAAAGTTAAATGGTTTGGCAGTAAAACAAATGAACTGCAAAAAACCCTACCGTGAAATGATTTTTTTTGGAATTTTATTTTTTTGAAAAAAACTTCACCATAAATGTAGGGTAAATCGCTTTTAAACTGTTTCAATAAAAACTAAGGCAAAAAGTATGGTCAATTGTTCCATTGAAGGCGTTTGCGAAGAGCCTGTTTTCTCGGGGATTTTTAAAGCCCATGCAAAAGCATTGCGGAATTTCATGTACTATAAATTCGGGAATGAAGAAAAGGCGAACGACGTGTCGCAGGAAGCGTTCATCAAGCTTTGGGAAAATTGCGCCGATGTGCCGTTGGAAAAAGCCAAATCCTATTTGTATACGATCGCAAACAATTCTTCACTGAACCAAATCGCCCACCAGAAAGTCGTTTTGGAATATGCGAAAAATGCGAATCCGATCCAACATACTTCTGAAAGTCCTGAATTTATTTTGGAAGAGCAGGAATTTAAATCAAGATTACAAAATGCCATTGAAAACCTGACTGAAACACAGCGCAGTGCTTTTTTACTACATCGGATTGATGGAAAAAAATACCACGAAATTGCCGAAATGCTCGACATTTCTGTCAAAGCCGTCGAAAAAAGAATCAGCGGCGCTTTGGTTTCATTGCGAAAAGAATTGAAAACATCAGATTCTTTCTGATTAAAATAAAAATTATGGGAGAGCAACACGATTTAGCAAAATGGCTGGCTGGCGAAATGGATGAAGCCGAATTGCAGGCATTTCAAAAAACCCCGGAATTCGAGATGTACAATAAAATTGCAGGCTATTCTGCGCAATTGGAAACGCCGGATTTTGATGCCGATAAAATGTACGACAATGTCATTTCACATCAAAAACCGGAATCCAAAGTCATTCGGTTTTATCAGACATTTGCCTTTAGAATTGCTGCAATATTGGTCATTGCGTTGGGATTATTCTTCGCTGTAAAACCACAAATTTCCGAAACGCAATATGCCGGAAATGGAAAGCAAACGACATTTACATTGCCTGATAATTCAGAAGTCGTCCTCAATTCAGGATCCGAAATCCATTATAAAAAATGGAATTGGAAAAACAACCGCGAATTAAGCCTTAAAGGAGAAGCTTTTTTTCACGCTGCCAAAGGCAAAATCTTCGATGTCAATACCGATTTGGGGAAAGTCACCGTGGTCGGGACGCAATTTAACGTCAAAGCCAGAAACCACCGTTTTGAAGTCGAATGTTTTGAAGGCGCTGTTCGCGTGCGTTTTGGAAAAGCGGAAAAATTCCTTTCAAAAGGAGAAATCATTGCGCTCGAAAACGGAATAATCATCGCTGTCAGTCCGTCAAACCAAAGCGAACCGTATTGGATGCAGCAACAAATGCGTTTCAATTCGACACCATTGAATGAAATCACCGCCGAAATGGAGCGCCAATACGATATCAAAATGGAGCGCAATGGACGCATTGCAAACAAGCAATTTACCGGAATCATCCCTTCCGATAATTTGCAAATAGCCATAAAAATCCTGGAAAAAACATACAATCTGAAATCCGTTATCACCAAAAATAAAGTACTTCTTTCCCCAAATGAGTAAAATACGGCTGGTCATTTTATTGGTTTTCATTGCTTTTCAGTCCGCGTTGGCACAGAAAAGCCATTTCCCCATTCCGTTAAGAGCCATTCTGTCGGATATTGAAAAACAGCATCAGGTCCATTTCAATTTCCTTGATGAAGACATTGCCAAATATGAAATGCAGCCTCCGGAAAAGTCACTTTCATTGCAGGAAAAACTCGCTTATATCGAGCAGAACACGCCACTCGTTTTTGATTTTGCCGATGCCAATTCCATCAGCATTTCTACAGTAAAAAAGCCAGAAGCCGCAGAAACCGTTTTGTCGCAACAGCTTCAGGAAGTCGTCATTTCGAATTACCTGACGACTGGAATCACCAAAAAAACCGACGGTTCATATATCGTTTCTCCAAAGAAATTCGGGATTTTGCCGGGCCTGACCGAAGCCGATGTTTTGCAAACCATGCAGCAGATTCCGGGAATCATGAGCGTCGACGAAACGGTATCCAACATCAATGTCCGCGGCGGCACACACGACCAAAACCTGTTTGTGTGGAATGGCATCCGGATGTTCCAAACCGGCCATTTTTTTGGGCAAATTTCAGCATTCAACCCTTCATTACCACAAGAAATCAAGATCCTGAAAAACGGCAGCCCGGCTTTTTATGGTGAAAGTGTTTCAAGTGTCGTTGACATTTCGACAAAATCGGGTGCGGTTGAAAAATCGGAATTCGGTTTTGGTACGAACCTCATCAGCTTCGACATTTATGCCAAAATCAAAGCTTCGGAAAAAGCATCATTTGTCATTTCAGCACGGCGCTCGTTTACGGATTTGGCGGAAACGCCAACGTATAAAAGTTATTCAGACCGCGTGTTCCAGAATACGGTCATCACCAATTTGAGTAGCAATCAGGCAGTGGATTATTCACATTCTGAAGACTTCTATTTTTACGATTTTACGGTGCAATACCAACAAAAAATCGGTTTAAAAAGTGAGCTTTTGGCAGATTTCATAGGGATTTCAAATGCTTTGGATGTGCTGCAGAAAAAGACGGATTCAGATGGTGTATTGTCAAAAAACAGCAGCCTCGACCAACAGAATTATGGCGGAAGCCTGTCCTGGAAAACCAATTGGAATACCAAAAATACCACTTCAATAAATACTTATGGCTCGCATTTCAATCTTGACGCCGTGAATCGCTCAGTGGAAAGCAACCAAATCCTGGCACAGCAGAATTCGGTTTTTGACACTGGATTCCGATTGGAAAACAAACATATAATCAATCAACATTTCAGTGTAAGCGATGGTTATCAGTTTAACGAAACCGGAATCACAAATTACGACAACATCAATAATCCGGCATTTTCGAGAAAAATCAAGAATGTATTGCGGTCGCATGCTTTTATTGTGGAGACGCAATTCAACCCGAATAAGAAATTGGTTTTGAAAACCGGTTTGCGGCTGAATTACTTCGGCAAGTTTAATATTTTTCTGGCTGAGCCGAGGTTGCAGTTCAATTATGCATTGACAAATGAGCTTGGAATAGAAGTGTTGGGCGAATTCAAAAGCCAAACCGCGTCGCAAATTATAGACTTGCAACAGGATTTCCTCGGGTTGGAAAAACGGCGCTGGACATTGGCCGACAATCGTGAAAATCCGATACAGAAAAGCCGGCAGATTTCCGTTGGATTTACGTATAAAAAGAATGACTGGCTGTTGGCTTTGGACAATTTTTATAAGAAAGTCAGCGGTATTTCAAGTACGAGCCAATCTTTCCAAAATCAGTTGGAATTTGAGGAAATGCGCGGTGATTACAACGTTTGGGGTTCGGAATTGCTGGTGCAGAAAAATTTCGGGCATTTCTATTCCTGGCTGGCTTACAGTTACAACAACAACAAATATACTTTTGACAATTATACGCCAAAGCGGTTCGACAGCAATTTTGAAATCGTACAGAGCATTTCCTGGGCCGGCATTTATGAAAAGAACAACCTGAAATTCGCATTGGGTTCAAAATGGTATACCGGAAAACCGGTCACAACGCCAATCAGCAATGATACGGGCTCGGGAATTATCGTATACAACAATCCGAACAATTCGAGACTGAGCGATTATTTTCAGGTCAACTTTTTGGCATTTTTGAAATGGCAATTCAACAAAAAAACGACTTTGCAAACCGGGGTCTCAATTTTGAACCTGTTTGACAAAAAGAACACAATCAATCGTTATTACCGCGTCAATACGACAAATAATTCGATTGAAAGCGTGAATACCTATTCGCTTAGACGCACGCCAAATGTGAGCTTAAAAGTCAGTTTTTGACATAAAAAAACCGGCATCGACCGGTTTCTTTTTTTAGTTCTTTTCAAAAGTCAGGTAATCGACGCTTCCATCGCCGCCGCTGGTGTGTTTGAGCCTTACTTTTGTGCTTGTTCTTTCAATGACATCCCAGTCTTCGGTCAATTCGGCAAAATTGGCCGGGGAATTGAACCCGATATCCAGATCAACATCGTTGGAACTGTTATCGTCACTGCTTTCGGCAACCAACCAATTGCCAAAATATTCAGTGGTTCCGTTGTCTGCAATAATGACATTGTTGTCTTCGAATGTAAAAACATAATCCGTAAAATCACTGGTATGGCTATCGCCGTCTTCTGTGAAATTGGTGATGCGCCATTCGCCATCGGTAATTGTCGTGGTCACTTCGGCAACAGTCGTGTTTGAAGAACCGCTGTCATCGTTTGAGCATGAAGTTGTCGTTAATACGAATGCAAATGCGAGCGTGGAATAAAATACTTTTTTCATAGTGATAAGGCTTTAAAATTAGTTAGTCTCTAATTTACAACGCCTAAATTACATTCGTATTGTTCGCGGGAAATTTTAAGAAAATTTTAATTACATCCGTTCCGGCACATTGATGCCCAACAACCCGAATGCGGAAGCGATGGTATCTGCGACTTTTTTGGACAATTGCACGCGAAAACTTTTTTTTACTTCGTCTTCTTCTCCAAGGATCGAAAGGCTTTGGTAAAACGAATTGTATTCTTTCACCAAATCGTAAGTAAAATTGGCCACCAACGCAGGGCTGTGGTTTTCGGCCGCATTCTGGATGACTTCAGGATATAAAGTGAGCTGTTTTAAAAGTTCCTTTTCCTTTTCATGCAACACAATTCCTGATGTGTCTGAAGCCAGGTTCAAATCATTTGCCTTGCGCAAAATCGACTGGATTCGCGCATACGTATATTGGATAAACGGGCCGGTATTTCCTGCAAAATCGACCGATTCTTCAGGGTTGAACAGGATGCGCTTTTTTGGGTCGACTTTCAAAATATAATATTTCAAGGCGCCCATACCAATGGTGTTGTAGCGTTTTGTTTTTTCCGTATCAGAATAGTCGTCGAGTTTTCCCAATTCTTCGGAAATCTGTTGGGCCGTTTCGGTCATTTCGCGCATCAGGTCGTCGGCATCGACAACCGTTCCTTCGCGGCTTTTCATTTTGCCCGAAGGCAGATCGACCATGCCATATGACAAGTGGAAAAGATTTTGCGACCAGTCAAATCCGAGTTTTTTCAGGATTAAGAACAAAACTTTAAAGTGATAATCCTGTTCGTTGCCAACGGTGTAAACCATGCCGCCAACATCAGGAAAATCCTTTACACGCTGGATTGCAGTACCGATATCCTGTGTCATATAAACTGCAGTGCCGTCGGAACGAAGTACGATTTTACGGTCAAGGCCTTCATCGGTCAGGTCAATCCATACCGAACCGTCGGGGTCTTTTTCGAAAACGCCCTTTTCAAGTCCCATTTGAACGACATCTTTTCCTAAAAGATACGTGTCGCTTTCATAATAATATTTGTCGAAATCGACGCCGAGATTTTTATAGGTGGCATTAAATCCGTCATAAACCCATTGGTTCATCATTTTCCAGAGTTTGATGACTTCAGAATCCCCGGCTTCCCAATCAAGTAGCATTTGTTGGGCTTCCAGAATGATTGGCGCTTGTTTTTTGGCTTCTTCCTCGGTTTTTCCTTCGGCCATTAGCTGACTGATTTGTTCCTTATAGGCTTTGTCAAACGCGACATAATAATTTCCGACCAATTTGTCGCCTTTCAATCCGGAACTTTCAGGCGTTTCCCCATTGCCGAATTTTTGCCATGCCAGCATCGATTTGCAAATGTGGATGCCGCGATCGTTGATGATTTGTGTTTTATAGACTTTCTTTCCTGACGCTTTTATTATTTCAGCTACGGAATAGCCCAATAAATTATTGCGGACATGCCCCAAATGCAATGGCTTGTTCGTATTTGGTGAAGAATATTCGACCATGACCGCTTTGTCGCCGGGCTTTGGGGCGATAAAACCGAATTGGGAATCGTTTTTAATGCCGTTAAGGAAATTGATGTAATAATCATCCGAAATGACGATGTTCAGGAAACCCGCAACGACGTTAAAACGGGTCACTTCAGCAACATTTTCGACAAGATATTCCCCGATTTTTGTCCCGATTTCGGCAGGGCTGCTTTTGATGAATTTCAAAAGTGGGAAAATAACCATCGTGATGTCGCCTTCAAAATCTTTTCTAGTCGCCTGGAACTCACTTTTTTCGAGGTTTATGCCAAATAAAGCGCCGATGGCTTTTTCAATTTGAGGAGAAAGGATTTGCGTAAGTGTCATTAGAATTTCCGGATTTTAAGGTGCAAAGATAAGCCAAAAGGTTTAGTAACAAAATGCTGTCCCGACATAACTGCGTCCAAGCCCTGTATGAGAACACCCTTACATTTGAAGGTTTTTATGCTGCTAAATTGTAAGACTTTTACATTATAAATCAAGCTAAAACTGTATTTCATCGATTTTATTTGCTTTTAAACGATATTTTATACAATCTTTGGAGCGTCAAATCTATCACACAATGAAAAAATTATTACTCATCGCTCTGGTGCTGTTTTCTGGCCGCAGTATTTCGCAGGCGATTACAGTGAGCACTACCAGCCACACTGTCCCCCAATTGGTTAACAATGTTCTTATCAATTCGCCCTGTGCCCAGGCAACGAATGTGACATGGAGAACAGGAACGAATTTCGGTTCTGCAAACGGAATTGGTTATTTCCAAAACACCAATCCAAATTTCCCAATGCAATCCGGTGTCGTATTAAGTACCGGAAACGTGCAAAACGCACCGGGCCCAAACACCACGCCACTTGGCGATGGCACACCTTCATGGATTGGAGATGCTTCTTTGGAAGCGACATTGGCAGCAGCCGGAATCCCAATGACTTCAACAAATGCAACTGTATTGGAATTTGATTTTACCCCAATTTCACCAAATTTCAGCTTCGATTTCGTTTTTGCTTCTGAGGAATATGGAAATTTCCAATGCCAGTTTTCCGATGCATTCGCCTTTTTGCTTACCAATGAAACTACTGGCGTGACAACAAACCTGGCCGTGGTTCCCAATACCACTACGCCAATTTCCGTTGTGACCATCAGGGATTTTTTATACAATTCTTCGTGTCCATCCGCAAATGCTCAATATTTCGGAAGCTTTAACGGTGGTTCGAGTGCTGCGGCATCAGCCATTAACTTTAATGGACAGACGGCTGTATTGAATGCTTCTTCAGTTTTGGTGCCAAATACACCTTACCACATTAAGCTGGTCATTGCTGACCGTACAGATGAGCAATCTGATTCGGCCATCTTCATTTCTTCCGACAGTTTCAATATCGGACAAGATGTTTTGGGCCTAGACCTGACAGTCGCGAATTCAACGGCGCTTTGCCAAGGTTCGATTTATACCCTTACAACAGGATTGCCGGCAACAGATTATACTTTCGTATGGACAAAAAATGGCACCCCAATTCCTGGAGCGACCGGTCCATCGATAAATGTGACACAGCCTGGCGTTTATGGCGTAACTTATGTTAATACTACCAGCGTTTGTCAGCCCGTAACGGATTCAATCACTATTGAATACCTTCCGGATTTCGTGACTCCAAATCCGATCACCATTTATAAATGTAATACTGGCGCTGCTACCAACGAGTTTAATTTGGCGGTCAACACTTCTATAGTAACTGCGGGATTGACACCAACGCCGACGGTTACTTACCATGCGTCTGCTGCTGATGCCAATAACAATGTCAACCCATTGCCAACATTATACATGAGTGCAGGCGGACAAACCATATATGTCAGGATCCAAAATCCAAACACACATTGTTTTAAAGTCAAGTCGTTCCAATTGGTAATGACGCCGGCTGCCGTGGCACATATCGTTCCTGATATCATTAAATGTGAGCGTTCTTTGACACAACACAACGCTACATTTAACCTGTCACAGCAAAATGTAGGTGTTCTTGGCGGACAGGCTGCTTTTATTTACAGTGTGGTTTATTATACTTCGCTGGCCAATGCGCAAAACAACACCAATGCCATTACCAATCCCAATGCGTTTATCTCATCGGGGCAAACCATTTATGTCAGGGTAAAAAACATCACCGATCCGACATGCCTCGACATCACCAGTTTTAACCTGATCGTCAATCCACTGCCGCTTGTTGATGTAATGGAAGACATGGTTATTTGTACCAGCTATACTTTGCCTCCATTGACAAACGGGAATTATTTTACCGGGCTAAACGGTACCGGAACGCCGCTTTTTGCAGGCGATGTAATTACGCATACGCAAACCATCTATATCTTCAACCAACCTGGCGGTCCGACAGCTTGTTCTTCAGGAAGTCTGTTCAAGATAACCATACTCGACCCAAACCAGCTATCGCCTGGAAACGGCTCGTATTGTGGAAGCTATGTATTGCCAACGTTGCCTTATGGCGGCTATTTTACCGCTGCGGGCGGAACGGGAACCGAAATCCCTGCGGGTACTGAAATTACATCGTCACAGACTATTTATGTTTATTATATCACGCCGACTACGCCTTTTTGTGTCATCGATACTGATATGGACATCACTATTTTGAATGCGCCTGAAGTGGGCACATTCCAAAATGTCTTCAATTGTAACTCCTATACTTTGCCTCCAATATCGGTAGGTAAATATTATACAATGCCTGACGGCGGCGGAACAGAAATTCCGGCCGGAACTGTTATTACATCAACGCAGACAATTTATGTCCATGCACAAAATACCAGCACACCAGTATGTACTGATGACGCGAGTTTTGAGGTCGTCATTGGTTTTGACAATCCATCCGACATCAACCAGTGTCTTCCGTATACGCTTCCTGTTTTGCCCGTCGGTAATTATTATACCGGCCCGAATGCCACAGGGGACATTATTCCGGGTGGCACTGTAATTACCGGGATACAAACCGTTTACATCCATATTGTTGATCCAGCAGGCGCTTGTATTACGGACCTCAATTTCCATATCAGCATTTCGCAGCCTCCAGTGGATACTTTAAATAATGTGACAGTTTGTGACAATTATACGCTTCCGGTGCTTACGAATGGCGATTATTTCACCGATACAAATGGCGCAGGAACTATGCTCCATGCCGGAGATGCTATCGTCAGTGACCAGACCGTTTACATTTTCTCGACAAATGGTGCAAACTGTAATAATGAAAGTAGTTTTACCGTGACCATCAATCCATTACCGCCTATCAATTCGAGGTCTGATATTGACATCTGTAACTCTTATGTCCTGACAGCACTTGAAGAGGGAAATTACTACACCGGCCCGAACGGGACAGGAACCATGCTTCCGGCAGGAACAGTGATTTCGGCTTCGCAGACCATCTACATTTATGCAACCAGCAACAGCACTCCGCCATGTACCGCTGAAAACAGCTTTGACATTTATATTTTCTCCGTCGAAGCGGATTCACCGGCAGATGTTACGGCTTGCGACAGCTTTACATTGCCTCCTGTAACTATTGGAAACTATTATGCCAATTCGGGCGGGCCAACAACAAATACCGGAATGATGCATGCCGGCGATGTGATTACAGCTTCAACGACATTGTACATCTATACCGAATCGGGTGAAAGGATCAATTGCAGTGATGAAAATGTATGGCACATCACCATCAATCAATCACCGGTGGTGCCGCCGATCGCGAATAAACAAGTTTGCGGCTCCTATACTTTGCCTGCCCTGACAATAGGAAACTATTATACTGCAACAGGCGGGACAGGAACCATGCTGAATGCAGGCGATGTGCTGACCACAAACCAAACGGTTTATGTCTATGCGCATACGAATACGACACCAATTTGTTCTGACGAGGAGAGTTTCACCGTACAGATTTTCAATGTTGATGAATTGCCGGATGTGACGACTTGCGAAAGCTATATCCTTCCGATATTGACAAACGGAAAATATTATACCGGACCAAACGGTACTGGAACTTTATTGAACGCTGGAACAACAATCACAGTTTCCCAAACATTACACATCTATTCGGCATCACCTTTTGAGCCTGAATGTTCGGACGAAAGCGATTTCAATATTACCATTATCGATACGCCAGTTGCTCATCCTGTACCGGCATCACTGACAACAGTTTGTGATGAAGACGGCACAAATGACGGCGTGACATCATTTGATTTGACATCATTGACCTCGACAGTTTTGGGTACACAGACATCAGCTGAATTCAGCATCGCTTATTATACATCGATCGCTGATGCCAATTCGGGAACGAATGCCATCACATCGACGACTTTACTGCAGGTTTTTGTCAGGGTCAGCAATGCATTGGCACCAAACTGTTTTGACGTGCAACCAATAAACATCCATGTCAATAAACTGCCGGTTCCGACACCTGTTGATGGTATCATTTGCTTTGACAGCGAGACTCAGACCTTGCTGAATCCGTACACGATTTCCAGCGGACTGAGTTCAACGACACATACTTTCCAATGGCTGAATGAAGACGGCATTATTGTCGGCGTCGGAAGCACTTATACCGCAATTTTACCCGGAACATATACTGTAACCGCGCGCAGCAATGCCACCGGTTGTATGTCTGAACCGACACCGGTTGTAGTCAGCCCATCTGAGCCTGCGATTGTCGCCTATACCGTTTCTGAAGATTTTGGCGACACCCAGTCGGTGACAATTCAAGCTACCGGAGTTGGCGGCGTTTATGAATACCAATTGGACAACGGCGCTTTTCAGGACAGCCCGACGTTTGACAATGTTTCATCCGGACTCCATATGGTGACGGTCAGGGATAAAAACGGTTGCGGATTGACGACAACTGAAGCACTGGTCAT
>DATHKH010000034.1:0-14182 GCA_035286325.1 Flavobacterium sp. | reverse complement strand
CAATAACTGATATCAATACGATCATTTCCATCTTCGCGGAAGCGGTTGGAAAAGATGCAATCAAGGTTTCTGAACTGGTTTCACAAACCAATATTCCTGCTTCTGTAAAAAGAACCAGCGAGTTCCTGAAACATGAAGTGTTCAACAAACACCATTCTGAAACGGCTTTGATGCGTTACATCAAAATGCTCGAAAGAAAAGATTTGGCGTTGAACCATTCGATGATTTCGCTTGGTTCTTGTACGATGAAACTCAATGCTGCTGCAGAAATGCTTCCTTTGAGTATGGCCAATTGGAACAGCATTCACCCATTCGCTCCTATTGAACAGGCTGAAGGTTATCAAACGATGTTGAAAAAATTAGAACAGCAATTGAATGTCGTGACCGGTTTTGCAGGAACGACTTTACAACCCAATTCAGGTGCGCAAGGCGAATATGCCGGATTGATGGTCATTCGAGCTTACCATGAATCCAAAGGCGATTCACACAGAAATATTGCCTTGATTCCGGCTTCGGCTCATGGAACGAATCCTGCAACCGCGACTATGGCCGGGATGCATGTGATTGTGACCAAAACTTCAGAAAACGGAAATATCGACATTGAGGATTTGCGCGCCAAAGCGATTGAGCACAAAGACAATCTAGCGTGTCTGATGGTGACTTATCCGTCGACACATGGCGTTTTTGAATCGGCGATTATAGAAATCACGAAAATTATCCACGAAAATGGCGGCCAGGTTTATATGGACGGTGCCAATATGAACGCACAGGTTGGCCTGACAAACCCTGCTACAATCGGCGCTGATGTTTGTCATCTGAACTTACACAAGACTTTTGCCATTCCGCATGGCGGCGGCGGACCGGGCGTTGGACCAATTTGCGTAGCGAAGCACTTGGTTCCGTTTTTACCGACGAATCCGGTGATTCCGACTGGCGGCGAACATGCGATTACCGCTATTTCTGCTGCGCCTTGGGGTTCGGCTTTGGTCTGCCTGATTTCCTATGGATACATAACGATGCTTGGTGCTGACGGCCTGACCGATTCGACTAAATTTGCGATATTGAATGCGAATTATATCAAGGAAAGGTTAAGCGGTCATTATGCGACTTTGTATTCGGGTGAAATGGGTCGCGCGGCACACGAAATGATTCTCGAATGCCGTCCGTTTAAGGAAAAAGGAATTGAAGTCACCGATATCGCCAAACGATTGATGGATTATGGTTTCCATGCGCCAACGGTTTCTTTTCCAGTTGCAGGAACGTTAATGGTGGAACCGACGGAAAGCGAAAACCTTGAAGAACTTGATCGTTTTTGCGATGCGATGATTTCGATCAGGAAAGAGATTGAAGCTGCATCATCGGACGATAAAAACAACGTACTTAAAAATTCTCCACATACTTTAGCGATGCTGACCGCTGACCATTGGGATTTTCCATATTCAAGGGAATCGGCGGCATTTCCATTGGATTATATTGCTGAGAACAAATTCTGGCCATCCGTCCGACGCGTCGATGATGCGTATGGCGACCGAAACCTGGTTTGCTCCTGCGCTCCGATTGAAGCCTATATGTAAAAGTGTTAAATAAAGAAAGTCCTGAGTATTCAGGACTTTTTTTTATATCATTGCAGTTCCAAAACACACTGAAATAATTTTGATCCGTTCAAAAATCTTACTTCTGCTGCTTTTATTGAGCGGCACTTTCTGCTTTTCACAAAAGAGCAGCAAACCGCAATACCAGCCTGACAATATCGACTCATTAAAGAATTTTCTCAGTGCGATTACCGTAAAAAGGAATAAGGTTTTTGCTAACGATAAGCATTTCAAGGACATCCAGACAATCATTGAAAATAATAAAAAATACTTTATTGAGGAAATTAAGGACAGCAGCTATGTTTTTGACAAACACATCAATAATTACCTGAAATCCATTCTTCGGGAAATCTATAGGGCCAATCCCGTAATTAACCCTGCTGATTTTTATTTCTTTTTTGACAAAACGCCATACCCAAATGCTGCGAGTCATGGAAATGGGATTTTTGTTGTGAACCTTGGTTTGTTTGAATGGCAAAATAGCGACGATGAAGTCGCTTTTACCATTTGTCACGAAATGGCACACCAAATGCTCGACCACAGTAATAAATCGATCCGTTCACATGTCGCCATGGCCAATTCAGGAGAAACCAGGAAAAAAATAAATCATGCCTTAAGGTCAAGATACGGCAAAGCACGTGCAGTTACGGATGTCGTAAAAGGGTATGTTTATAATCTTCAAAACAAGAGCCGCGCTGTAGAAGCACAAGCCGACTCGTTGGGCTTTGTGTTTTTTAATAAAACCAAATACAATAAGGCAGCGGCCGCATCATCGCTGGAGAGCTTAGCCAAATCGGACACGGATTTTTATCTTACCGATCCACAACTGCAAAAACATTTTAATTTTGATGACTATCCGTTCAGGGAAGCCTGGCTCAGCCCCAACGAAACCCTTTTTGACCTAAAAGAAGCCGCAGTTGATAATACCTGGGATCGCGATTCGTTGAAATCACACCCGGATATTCCGCTTCGTGTAGAAACGCTGAGGAAACTTTATGCCGGGAAAAATACGGCAGTTACTTCTTCGCAATTGTCTGACATCAAAAAATGGGTTGCCAGAGAAGAAATAACCATTTCTTTAGACAATGACCGCTACGATCTTGCATTGTATCAGGTTTTGGCCCTTTCAGAAAAAAACAGCATTGACCCGCAAACTTATTGCAGCACGGTCGCCTATATCCTGAAGCGTACTTACGAACTGAAAGCCAATCATACTTTCATGAAATGTGTCCCTTACCTGACCACATTTGTGGAAGAAAAAAATTACAACCAGGTGTTGCTGTTCCTGCACAACCTCGAACTGAAAAACATCCGGAAAATCGGGTACTACTTCTGTCAGAAAAACGAATCTTCAGCAAAAGACGATGCTGCATTTGCGGATGCCTTCACTTTTTTTAAAAATTTAAACCCTCCTAACCAAAATAAAAATTAACATGACAAAAATCAAATGTTTATTACTGGTATTACTCGTGACCGGTTTGTCGTTTGCACAAAGCAAGACAATCGATGCGGTAAACAACTTCTCGATACGCAACTCGGGCGCAATCAAAGACAAAAATTATAATGTGGATGGCTATTACTTTTTTTATGCCGTTGACAAACTTAAGAAAGGACAACTCGAATACAATATTGAGATTCTTGACAACAGCCTGACCTCGGTGGCAAAAAAAACATATGTTGACGATAGGAGTACGATACTTATGAGCAGTGCCTACAACAATCAGGGAATGATGTTCGCGATGGCCAATTACGACAAAAAGTTCATCAAACTTTTGTCGTATGACAAACAGGCAAATCAAAAAGAAACTGTTGAAATTCCTTTGGAAAGCAGCGTAGTCAAGTGGTATGACATCATGACCACGTCAAGCGATTTCAATTTCCTGCTGGCCAATGAGGATAAGGGTTTTCTGTTTAATACGATTACCGACAACAAAAAACTTGGCTATATTATAAATTATTATCCGACTGATGGCGGCAAAGGCTGGCAATATACGTCAGATCCAAAGTCGAAAGAATGGCTCATGGCCAACCTGGTTGAAGCGAATAAGGATTTTGTGCTGGTGCTGGAATATGCCAAACCCGGCATGATGTCGCAAAAAGCGAATCTTATTGCGCTCGTACTCGATGCCAATACAGGGAAGTTGCTTTTCAGGAAAGAATATGTTAAGAAAACCAATCCGCGTACTATTACCAATGCGATGTTTACAGGAAAAAGCATCATTTTTATGGGCGAATACTTCAAACCGGACGATAACACATTTAAAGATAAAGGTATTGGCATTTTCGGAGAAGAAATCGATATGACAGGCCAAACCATCAATGAAAGTTTAGTGAGCTGGGATAAGGATGTTGACCCGTTGCTAAAAGAAACCGGCAATTCTGAAGTCGGTTATGTGATGTTCCATAAAATTGTCAGGACAGGAAACGGCGATTTTTATGCAATTGGCGAAAGGTATAAAAAGAACAGCAAAGGCGCCGGCGCTTTAGGCGCAGTGGTTGGGCTTTCATCAGGAACGATGCTTGTGACCGATGCATTGGTTTTCAAATTCGATAAGGCCATGAAACTCAAAGACATCAAAAAATTCGAGAAAGGAAAGTCGACATTGCCGAATATTTCACCGTTCGGTTCGCCACAAATCAATGCTTATATCGCGAAAGCCTTCGGCTGGTTCGATTACGGATTTACGCAAATCGATCCAAAGAACGACCGCTTTTATTCGATGTTTCTCGATGCCGACAGGGCTGGCGTAAAAAGCAAGAATGTCAAATATGCTTGCAAAACCATTATTTATGACGACGGAGAACTCAGCGAAGACAAAATCATGTTGTCTTCAGAAGGAAAAACCGAAAACACATTGCACATGATGCCGGCAAAAGTCGGTTACGTTGCACTGGTTGATTTTGACAAAGAAGCCAAACAAGTCATGGTGAGACTCGAAAAAATCAATATAAAATAAATTGTCAAAAGCCCTGTCCCAAATCCGGCACAGGGCTTTTTTCTTACAGGCAACTTACCGAAAATCCAAATGCAATGCGCGACATCACCAACAGGTCTGACCTCGAATTCCTCATGGCGCATTTTTACGAAATGCTGCTCAACGACGATTCGATCAATTATATTTTCACGGATATCGCCCAAATAAATCTCGACGAACACTTGCCGCACATTGTCGATTTCTGGGAACAGAATATCCTGAATTCCGGAAATTATACCAACAACGTAATGAAAATCCACTTGGCTTTGAATGATAAAATCAGGCTGACGGAAGCCCATTTCGACATTTGGCTTTCCCATCTATACGCGGCAATCGATGCTTATTTCCTGGGTGAAAATGCTGAAAAAATGAAAACCCGCGCCCTGTCAATCGCTACGGTCATGAAAATAAAAATGCAAAATCATTCATAAATATTAAATTATCCGCATTTTTAAATTAATAACATAGGAATATAATAATTCTCCTTCCGGCTGTTATTTCAAAAGCAAATTTTTAATACATTAGCTTAATATCATACACCAATGAATATCAAAATTACAGGTTCGGGCAGTTACATTCCACTGAAAATCGTGGCCAACGAAGATTTTAAGGCGCACACATTTCTCAGTGAAGAAGGAGAGCCTTTGCACCATACCAATGATATCATCATCAGCAAATTCAGGGACATCACCGGAATTGAGGAACGCCGTTATGCCGAAAGCCATTTAATGACTTCAGACATTGCATTCTTTGCTGCCGAAAAAGCCATTGAAGATGCCGGTATCGATGCCGAAACCATTGATTATATTATCCTCGCACACAATTTTGGCGACCTCAGGCAAGGTGCCATCCAATCGGATACTGTGCCCAGTTTAGCCACACGCGTCAAAAACAAACTCCGCATCAAAAACCCAAAATGCGTCGCCTACGACATCCTGTTCGGTTGCCCGGGCTGGATTGAAGGCGTATTGCAGGCCAATGCGTTCATCAAATCGGGCATGGCAAAACGTTGCCTTGTCATCGGGGCCGAAACGCTTTCCCGCGTAGTCGACCTGCATGACCGGGATTCGATGATTTATTCCGACGGCGCAGGTGCAACGATCATTGAAGGCACTGATAGCAACGAAGGCATGCTCGCATACGAAAGCGCGACATTTGCCTACGACGAAGCCGGATTTCTTTTCTTTGGCAATTCATACAACAAAGACCTCGACCCCGATGTGCGTTACATCAAGATGTTTGGCAGGAAAATTTACGAATTTGCGCTGAACCAGGTGCCGCTTGCAATGAAAAGCTGCCTTGAAAAAAGCGGCATCCCGATTTCCGATGTCAAAAAAATCCTGATCCACCAGGCCAACGAGAAAATGGACGAAGCCATCATCCACCGTTTCTACAAACTATACGACCAGCCAACGCCTGAAGCCGTCATGCCGATGAGCATCCACACGCTCGGCAACAGCAGCGTCGCGACCGTGCCAACATTATACGATTTATTGGTTAAGGGAAAACTCGAAAACCAGCAAGTCAACAAAGGTGAAGTGCTTATTTTCGCTTCGGTTGGCGCTGGGATGAACATTAATGCTTTTGTTTATCGGTATTAATTAGGACTTTCATCAATTTTTATTAGGAGCTATTTCCTGCTTTTCGCTGCAATCTTTTTTTGCAAAAAAGGATTTTCGCTGCAATCAGGGCTAGGGCTTTCGTGTATATTTTGTGTTGGCGGACATCGCATTCAACTATCAACTAAAAATTAGCTTATGTTTAATCCTTCCGATTTAAAATGGATTAAGAGTGTTACAAGGGAAAAAGGAACTTCTTGGGCTTATATGAAATATCAACTGGGAGATACATTTAATTTAAACTTTTCCAAAAATCCAAAATGGTTTCCAACAAATTATAAAAATGCAAAACCTGGTGATTTATTAGTTTTATTTCAAACATTGCAAGCTACGAAAGATTTTGCTGGAGGTACATTTGTTACACATTTAGTTACTCCTTTGGATAATGATTTTGGGAAAGATTCTTCAAATCCAAATCATCCACATACAAGGTTGGTCGGCGTAGTCGGTATACCTAAAGAAAACTCTTCACTTGATAAAAATTGGTCTTTATTTAAAGCTAATCGAGGACAAATATGTTATGTTGACACACTAGAAAGTAAACGAGGAGATAAGACAATTCAACAAAAACAGGAATTTTTATTTGATTTGTTTAAAATGGATAGCGACTTAATCATTGAAATAAAAAACGAAGATAAAGCTGAAGAAGATGAGGAAGGACTTGATGAAGGTGCCGAAAGAACAATGTTCAAACTCCATAAATTCAAAGAGCGTAAACCTGAATTGATTATAAAAGCAAAATTACTCGCAATTCAAGAAAATCGTTTATTCTGTGAGGCATGCGATTTTAATTTTGAAGTTATTTATCCAATACTTGGAAATGGTTTTATTGAATGTCACCATCGAAACCCCATTTCTATCGGAGGAATTAGGAAAACAAAAATTGAAGACTTAGCATTGGTTTGCGCCAATTGTCATAGAATGCTTCATCGAAAATATACTGATGGGAAGTATTTACTTGTTGAACAACTTAGAGAAATTATGCTAAAATCGCGCGACGTCCGCTAACAACGGTTAAAATCAAATTGAAAGATAATGGAATTCGAAACCCTCCAAACCCAACGCCTACTTTTAAAAAAGCTCACGCCGGAAATATTTAAATTCCTATTTAAAAATTATTCCGACACCGAAATCAAAAAACTGCTCGGACTGACCACCGACGAAGAATTCCTCAAAGAAAAGGCAAAATCCGAAGGCGGTTATACGACTTATAACAAAACCATATTGGCCTTCCTGCTGGTGTCAAAAGGAACCGGTGAAACCATCGGAAGATGTGGCTACCACAATTGGTATAACGACCATCTCAGGGCAGAATTGGGATACATGATTCATAAAGACGAAAACAAAAGGAAAGGCTATATGGACGAAGCCTTAAAAGCAATCCTCAGGTATGGCTTCGGAAATATGAATTTAAACCGGATCGAAGCATTCATCGGCCCAACAAATATTGCCTCCCAAAGCCTAATCAGAAAGTTCGGATTTACCCAGGAAGGCCATTTAAGGCAGCATTTTATCCGGAATGGTGAGATACAGGATTCCTTTATTTTTTCTTTATTGAAACAGGAATACGAACCCTGATCAGCATAACATAAACGATATTATCTCCTATCTTTGCCTTCGCAAAACAAACAAAAAATGTACGAAGAAGTTTATCCAGACAAAAGATTCCGGCTTACAATGCAATTCGTGAAAAAGCACCTTGCGGTTTCAGAAAAAATTCTTGACCTCGGGATTGAAAATCCACTGTCTGAAATTATGAAAAAAGAAGGGTTTTCAGTAATAAACACTTCAGGCGAAGACCTTGATAATGATCAGGAAGCCTTGCACAATGCGGCATACGATGCGGTTACGGCTTTTGAAATCTTCGAACACCTGCTCAACCCATACACGCTCCTGAAAAATATAACAGCCGACAAATTGTTCATCTCCATCCCAATGCGCCTTTGGTTCAGTCCGGCTTACCGGAACAAAAAAGATATTTGGGACCGGCATTACCACGAATTTGAAGACTGGCAGCTCGATTGGCTTCTGGAAAAGACAGGCTGGAAAATCATAGACAGGCAAAAATGGACCAATCCGGTAAAACAAGTTGGAATTCGCCCATTAATGCGGCTATTCACAAATAGGTATTACATCGTATATGCCGAGAAAATAAAATAATCACGCGAAACTGCAATCACCATCTCCAAAATTCACAATGACATCTTCAAAGTCAATCTTGCCAAAGGCTTTTGAGATAATGGACTCTTTTACCTTCTTTCTTCTATAAAGGAAGATATGCGATTTTTTCAGTACAGCACAAATTTTTGGATCATAGCAGATTATTTCCCTGGTGTTTTGGGCAAGGCATTGCAGTTTGAT
This sequence comes from Flavobacterium sp., assembly GCA_035286325.1. Classification (GTDB taxonomy): domain Bacteria; phylum Bacteroidota; class Bacteroidia; order Flavobacteriales; family Flavobacteriaceae; genus Flavobacterium. Next base: position 5,635 of record DATHKH010000034.1, on the reverse strand, counting down.
AATATCTGTGATCTTTTCGGAATCTTTACCATCGTAATAAGCAAACAGCAGCTTTACCATCACGTTTCTTTTTTGCAACACAAAGAATCCTATGCACCGGTTGTTTTCAGTTACTTTAACCAGATATATGGCAAAGCTCTTGTCGTACATCGAAAACTCATATTTGCTTTTATCGGTAAACTCCAGTAATGGTGCTTCTTCAACCCAATGACAGGCTTTAAGCCATTCAAAAAAATCAGGGCTTTTCTCGGAAATATGATGTGAATTGTGTGCCTTGATGATCTCAATGGTTTCAGCATCGGGCGTTGTGAGGTAATCAACTTTAATATTTTGAAGCCTCTTTTTTATAACCTGTTCCAAAAAAAGAAGCTTTACCGAAACCAATGCATTGATTAAAAAATCCAAAAGTGCAAAACCAGGTTTTAGGAAATTCATCTTTGGATACAATTGGGGAATCAAATAGGCCGTATGGCTTTTCAAAATGCCTTTGATGCCAACGCTTTTTTTTAATGTTGCGAAATACCCCGATTTATCATATACTCTTTTGGCGCTTGGCGTAAATTGTGAGATGCCTATTTTCCCATTATTGGCTTCATACATCGTATTTAGGATTTCCCGCCCGATGCCGCTCCCTTTTGTTTTGGGATGAACCCACCAGGTAGACAGCCAGCCGATTTTGGTTTCCGCGCCATCCAGGATAATTTTATCAATATAAACGCCCATATAGCCAACGAGCTCCTGGTTGAGATAAGCCAATAACAAGACCACATCCGTGTCATCGCTGGTTGGGTTTTTTAAATGGGCATGCAATCGGTGCCTGCTGATTGCAAGAAAAGAATTTTTCCAGAATTCCACATTGCTAAGCAAACCCGGAATGTCCTTTTTATATATTTTCTTTATCTCAATCATTTCTCCGGATTTGGTATTTCCCGATAAGCTTATTAAAAATTTTATATAAGTTCTCGGTCACGATTTGTTTTTGCGTTTCTTTTTTCGGATGCTCTAATGAAAACCGTTGGATGATTCTTTTGTCAATATCTTTTTTCATCCCTGAATTGCCAAACAGCAACAGGTCTTTATCATATTCAAACAATTCTCTGATAAGTGTCTTAGAGGCACTTTTATCCGAAAAAGGAAAGGCAAACATCGAATAGGAAATGCCAAAATTTGTTTTCAGCCAATTGACCGAATCAATAATTTCAGCTTTTTGCGCTTCAAAAGCAAGCTGGTCTAATGGTGGATGTGACATCGTATGCCCGCCAAAATAAAACCCGCCATTGATCATTTCCTGTATCTGGGCTTTTGAGACATATGGCTTTTGTGTCATTAGATAATTGTCGATATCGACGCCAAGTGCATTGGCTATGGCCCTGATTTTATGCCTGTCAGTAAACTTGGCGTTTTTGAATTTTGCCGCAAAATCAATTTCGGAAGAATAGTCGAAAGACAGATTCCCAGCCACAATTTCCATCTTACCTGAAGGGAAATCCAATTCTTTTAGGTGCTGAATGATTAGGCTGATGTCGTGTTTGTACAGGCTTTGTCCGTTATCTACAAAATCAGGATTGATAAAAAAAACAGCCTTGAGATTCTTTTCTTTTAAAATGGGAAAAATCACTGAATATACCTCCTCAAGTCCGTCATCAAAGGTCAGCAAGAATCCATTTTCGGGCCTTTCACCCATCAAAAGATCTTTCGGATCAATGGGTTGGTAGTGCCGGAGCAGGAAATCCAAATCACTTTTGAATTGGGCCACATTCTTGAACTCATACAGGTTTTCAATATGTTTTACACTTTCATCCCTGACAATGTGGTAATATGGAAAAATCGACCCTTTCCTAAAAACGGGTAAAAACCTTTTGCTGGAGAAACGATAAAGATTGTCCTTGATGATGCCCATAATAAAATTAAACCCCGACTTGTGAAAGCCAGAGTTCTTTAGATTGCAAATTTATTGATTTTATTCAAAAATTCAGCCTGCCTGTCGACAAAAACTATTTTACGATAAATTTCTTTGTTTGTACTGTGGCTCCTGAAGACATTTTTGCATAATACAATCCCGATGCATAATTGCTGATGTCAAGCCTTGGCCGAAATACACCTGAATACACCTGCTGCCCAAACGAATTGTAAATGGATAGCAATTTAACAGCATCAGAAGCCGATTCAAAAAACAGCTCGCCTGAGGCTGGGTTGGGATAAATGTAAAAAGTTTCAGAAACTTGCTGTGGCTGGGAAACAGATAGTTCTGAATTTGCATTATACAAAGTATTAATATCTTCCTGGCTCAATGCCCGGCTGAAATAAAATGCATCGTCCAAAGCGCCCTGAAAATAATCTTCAGGTCCCGACATATTCCTGTCATGTCTTCCGAGACATCCCGGGGTATCGGAATATTGGAGCGCGCCTCCGTTTCCGGAATAGGTTCCTGGAACAAGGACTTTATCAACATATATCTTCATGTCCGTGGCCGATGTAACCACAACGGCAAGATGGTGCCAGGTATTGATACTTATGACTGCATCACTGACAAAAGTACGCCTCGTATCGGGCGTATAATTGTATTGTCCGTCACCGAAATTAACAGCATAATGCCCTGTTTCGCTTGTAGAATTAAACCATACTCCCGTACTTCTGTCGTTTTCAAATGACGTATTGAAAAGGACTTGATGTTGATAATCAGCACTTTCATATTTCACCCAGAAGGTAAACGAAACTGGCAACGGGGTTTTTAAGGCTTCAAGGTTTGGAAAGTTGACATAATCATCGATTCCATCAAAATGAACGGCGCTATTTGGATTGCCATTTCTGTCGGTCACATAAGTCACCCCAAATGGCGTAGCGTCATAACCATTGCCGGAAACATCATTTACGTTTCCCTCAAAAGTATAATACGACAACAAGTCCGGCGCGATTTGTGATTGGGCACCAAAACTGATCGCCAGAAGCATAAGGGTAATTATCTGTTTCATTCCATTAATTTAGCTTGTTTCCAAATATATCAAGAATTTATTTATTCCTTTCCCTTTTATCGATAAATTTCAGGAGTAACTTGGTCGTTTTTAAATTTTAAGGCAAAAAAAATCATAATTTTGCGGTTCATATTTTTCCATGAAATATTACATTGTCATTCCGGCTTATAACGAAGAAGCATTTATCGCGCTGACTTTGCAATCCATCGTTTCACAAACGGTATTGCCGGAAAAATTGGTCGTGGCCAATGACAATTCCACAGACAGAACAGCGGAAATCGTGTCGGGGTTTGCTGAAAAATACCCTTTCATCACTTTGGTCAACAATCCTTCGGAAGCGGTGCATTTGCCGGGAAGTAAAGTCGTAAGGGCATTCCAGGCCGGACTTGACAGCATCGACGATGAATATGATGTCATCGTAAAACTCGACGCCGATTTGATCCTGCCCGACAATTATTTTGAAACCATCATGAACATTTTCAGGAAAGACGCAGCGATCGGAATGGTTGGCGGATTTGCCTATATCGAAAAAAACGGCGAATGGATTCTTGAAAACCTGACCGATAAAGACCATATCCGCGGCGCGTTTAAAGCGTATCGCAGGCGATGCTTTTACCAGATTGGCGGACTCAAACCGGCAATGGGCTGGGACACGGTGGACGAATTGCTCGCGAAATTCTACGAGTGGAAAATTATTACGGTTCCGGATCTGAAAGTCAAACATCTGAAACCGACGGGCGCCAATTACGACAAAACGGCGCGATACAAACAAGGCGAAGCGTTTTATACTTTGGGTTATGGGTTTGTGATTTCGGCAATTGCGGCGGCAAAACTCGCGCTGAAAAAAAACAAGCCAATACTTTTCTTTGATTATATCCGCGGGTTTATGAAAGCCAAAGCCGCAAAAAAAGAAATGCTTGTTGATAAAGAACAGGCAAAATTCATCCGGAATTACCGCTGGCGGAAAATGAAGGAAAAGATTTTCGGGTAATTTATGGCTGCGTTAGCGATTGCAGTGGCATCCTTTTTTGAGAGGAACGAACAGAAAAGATATAGCGAAAAGCGCGGCCGAAGGCAACGCCAAAATTCTTCTTAAATAACTTCTAACGCATTACGCCAAACTCGTAACTTCTTCCTATTTTAGCTGATATTATCAATCTATGATGCTTGTTCGCTATTTATCGCAAATCGGAAAGTACTTTCTCATGTGGAAAGAGATTTTCAATAAGCCCACAAAATGGTCCGTGATGCGAGGCCTGATCTTTAAGGAAATTGACGATCTGATCATTGACTCATTGGGGATTGTCGCGTTCATCTCCTTTTTTGTCGGCGGTGTTGTCGCGATTCAGACAGCGTTGAATTTAACCAATCCTTTGATTCCGAAATACCTGATCGGGTTTGCGACACGGCAATCGGTGATTTTGGAATTTGCACCGACCTTCATTTCGATCATTATGGCCGGAAAAATGGGTTCGTTCATCACCTCGAGTATTGGGACGATGCGCGTGACCGAGCAGATTGACGCTTTGGAGGTCATGGGCGTGAATTCATTGAATTATCTCGTATTCCCAAAACTGATTGCGTTGCTCTTATATCCATTTGTGATTGGGATTGCGATGTTTCTTGGCGTTCTTGGCGGTTGGATTGCGGCTGTTTACGGCGGATTTGGCGCGAGTTCGGACTTCATTGCCGGTATCCAGATGGAATTTATCCCGTTCCACATTGCGTATGCATTCATCAAGACGTTCGTGTTTGCTTTGCTGCTGGCAACGATTCCGTCATTCCACGGTTACTATATGAAAGGCGGCGCGCTTGAGGTCGGAAAAGCCAGTACGGTGTCGTTTGTATGGACATCGGTGACCATTATCCTATTGAATTACATCCTGACACAATTGCTATTAAGCTCATGATAGAAGTAAAGAATTTAGAGAAATCTTTTGGCGACAGCAAAGTGCTGAAAGGCGTTTCCACGGTTTTTGAAGCCGGGAAAACGAACCTCATCATTGGGCAAAGCGGCTCGGGAAAAACGGTGTTGCTGAAAAGCCTGTTGGGAATCCATACGCCGGATTCGGGGACGATTGCTTTTGACGGCAGGATTTATTCTGAGCTGACGCCGGACGAAAAACGCGAATTGCGCACCGAAATCGGGATGGTATTCCAAGGGAGTGCTTTGTTTGATTCGATGACTGTGGCTGAGAATGTCGGTTTCCCGTTGAAAATGTTTACCAACAATACGAAAGCGCAAATCAAGGAACGTGTTGATTTTGTCTTGAAACGCGTGAACCTGATCGACGCCGACCACAAGCTGCCGTCTGAAATTTCGGGCGGAATGCAGAAACGGGTCGCGATTGCGCGTGCGATCGTCAACAACCCGAAATATTTGTTTTGTGACGAACCGAATTCCGGGCTTGATCCAAAAACCTCGATGCTGATCGACAACCTGATTAAGGAAATTACCGAAGAATATAATATTACGACCGTCATCAATACACATGACATGAACTCGGTGATGGAAATCGGCGATAAAATCGTATTCCTCAAAAACGGGCTCAAGGCTTGGGAAGGTACAAAAGAGGAGATTTTTAAAACCGACAATGAAGCGATTGTAGATTTTGTCTATTCGTCGGATTTATTCAAAAAAGTGCGTGATGCGGTCCGTAAAG
>DATHKH010000033.1:0-16458 GCA_035286325.1 Flavobacterium sp. | reverse complement strand
ATATCATGCACCTCAAGCGAGGTATAGGTCATGTGACACGATTTCTGGTGCGTCAGTGGTTTTGTGATATCGGAATAAGAGAATTTATCCGGTTTGGCATCACCTTTTTCTTCAGTCATTTTGGAGTAATCCAAAGAACGTCCATCCACGCGTGGCGGCGTGCCGGTTTTCATTCGTCCTGAATCAAATCCGACATTTACCAAATCTTCAGTGATTCCATAAGCAGCGCTTTCGCCAGCCCTTCCGCCGCCGAATTGCTTCTCGCCGATATGGATCAACCCGTTGAGAAAAGTCCCGTTTGTCAAAACCACAGCCTTCGCTTTGATTTCTACACCTAACGAAGTCCTAATCCCTTTTATTTTTCCGTCTTCTATAATCAGTCCTTTTACCATTTCCTGATAAAAATCGAGGTTCGGTGTTTGCTCCAGCATCAATCGCCATTCTTCCGCGAAACGCATTCGGTCACTTTGCACTCTTGGCGACCACATTGCCGGACCTTTAGACTTATTCAACATTTTAAACTGGATAGCCGTTTTGTCGGAAACAATTCCCGAATAACCACCAAGCGCATCGATCTCACGCACAATCTGTCCTTTTGCAATTCCGCCCATAGCAGGATTGCAGGACATTTGCGCAATATTCTGCAGGCTCATGGTCACCAATAAGGTTTTGGACCCCATGTTGGCGGCGGCGGCGGCGGCTTCAGAACCGGCATGCCCTGCGCCAACCACAATTACATCGTATATATCTTGAAACATACTCATTGTTCCACGTGAAACATTTTAATTAATAAAAATCATTGGCCCAAAAACATCTCAATCTTTTCATCTTCTTTTTGGCGCATCAAAAGTGAATCGGCTTCCGATTTGTCCTTATAACCACAGTAATGCAATATGCCATGAACGACAACCCTTTTCAATTCCGTTTCAAAAGGAACCTTGAAATCCGAGGCGTTGTCAGCAACCCTTTCCACAGACACAAAAATATCGCCGTGTAATTCGTTTCCTACAGAATAGTCGAAGCTGATGATGTCTGTCAAATCATCGTGGCTTAGGTATTCCACATTGATTTTATGCAGGTATTCGTCATCACAAAATATGTAATTGATTTCACCTTCTTTTTTGTTTTCAGACACTATGACTTCAGACAGCCATTTGCCATAAGCTGCTTCATTGTCTAAAATAAAATCAGTTTCGTAATTGAAATTAATCATTGTTTTTGAAATATTCCTGAACCTTTTGGTTGTAATTGGAGCGCAAAGGTAAGCTTTGCCTGTTTAATATTTCAATACTGTTCAAATAATCCTGCAAAGCAGAAGGAAGTGCATTAACATTATTGTTGAATTCTTTTTTATTGGTTTCAGACTGGCGCTTCTTTTCTTCACCTTGTTGCTGCACCGCTTTTTCCAATTTTAGCAATTCATATTTGAGGTTCAGCGCTTTTTGCAGCGTTTCATTATTAAAGCCTTTATTCAGCAATTGCTTCTCGATTTCCTTCATTTGATCCATTGCAGCCTGGCCATTTCCGCCCAATCCTTTTTTGTTGAGTTCGTTTTGCAGTGCTTCGCGCAATTGTCTTTGCTCTTTGTAAATTTCCATAATGACTCTTGCGTCGCCTTCGCCATCCTGGCTGTTTTCACCATCGCCCTGCCCTTCGCCTTGTCCGGATTGCCCTTTGCTTCCGGGATTTTTACCTCCGGGTTTTTGGCCTTGCCCGGGTTTCTGGCCGTCACCGGGTTTTTGACCTTCTCCTGGCTTTTGGCCTTCTCCAGGTTTGTCGCCGGGCTTATCCCCTTTCTTCATGCCGTCTTTCATTTTTTCGCCAAGACCTTCCTGTTTTTTGATGATGTCCGGCAGCTGCATATCGCCCTGGCCTTTTCCGGGTTTTGGTTTGCCCATTCCAGAGCCGGATAACGACATTTGCATCCCGTTTAAAATATCGCTGAGGAAATCGGCCAATTTATTAGCCGACGAAATCGTATACTGTTGGTGCGAAAGCCCTTTCGGAATTTGCGATTCCGCCATCGATTCCAGCGTTTTATCAATGTTGTAGTGCACGTTGCCAATTTCAGCCGTAATGTTTTCTGCTATTTTTGGATTCCGCAAAGACATCGCAAACAGGCTGTCGTCGACATGTTTGAATTGTTGCTTCAAATCCTGCTGCAGCTTCAAATCTTTATTGAACGACGGCGAGTTTCTTTTCAGGCCTTTAAAATCGTCCATCAGGTCTTCCTGCGAAAAAGAGAATGCCAGTAAATTGTCGAGGATTTGGCGCAGCATTTTAACGTCTTCTTCCATTTGTTCGGATTCACCCGCCGACATGCTTTCGGCCATGCTCTGGCTCATTTCCTTCATTTGTTTGGCCGCACTTTTCTGTTTTGGTTTGGCTTTATCCTTATTGTCTTTTTTGAGTTCGTCAGAAGCTTTCTTCAGGTCTTCATCAATATTTTTTTCTTTTTTGTCGTCTTTGGGCAATTCCATCGGCGATTTCAGTTCTTTATTTTCTTTTTCAAGATTTTTTAGGTCTTCCTGTATCTTGTCGAATTCTTTGTTGATTTCTTCTTGTTTATCGGCATTGTTTTCTTTGTCCTTCTCCGACAATTCCTCTTGTTTATCTGCAAGTTTATTGAGTTTGTCAGACAATTGCTCCGCTTTCTTTTCTACGTAATACCGTTTCGTCAATTCAACCAGTTGTTCGAGGGTCTTGGTCTGATTCTTAGCCGTTTGTTTGAATTTGTCCATTTTCTCAAACAATTCCTCGTTTTGGATTTTGTCGTTGAGCTCTTTCAATTCGTCCAAAAGCTTTTGGTTTTTCTCCAAATCCTTATCGGCTTTGTCAAGTCGTTTTTGAAGCTCCTCCTTAAATTCGTCTTTCTTATCGGTTTTGAATTTGTCGAGGTTGTCTTCCATTTTTTTGGAAAATTCCTTCATCATTTCATCCTGTTGCTTTTGGCGCTTGATGAAATCATTGACTTTCTGTTGGTCTTTAAATTCTAAGTTGTCTTTTTCCTTCCCGATTTTCTGGAGTTTTTCCATTTCAGAAATCTGCTTGTCCTGGTTCTTCAGCGATTTCTCCATGCTGTTGATGTTGTCATTCTGCTGCTGCAAATCCTGCTCCTGCAATTCCGCTTCAGTCTGGATTCTGCTAGAAAACACGGAAGATTTTGTGCTTTTGAAATGGTGCGGCGCATCGTTGTCGAAAATCTCAAAATAATATTCATACGAAATGCCTTCATCCACCGGAAGCGTTCCCGGAAACGAAAACACAAACTGGTCGTAAATATCTTTCTTCACGGCTATAATACCGCGTTTCCCCGCTTCAGGCCTGTCTTTCGGATAATACACAATTTGCAGTTTAGACAATCCGTAATCATCTGAAACCTGTCCCAAAATGTAATTCTTCATGATTTTAAGGCTGTCGGGCGCATTCCCGACATTGATTGTTGGAAACTGGTCTTTAATCACGGAAATGCGGTAATTCAGCTTTTCGTAATTCGTCACCTTATCATTCGAGGTCAGGATTTGGTATTCTGTATTCTGTGAGATGTTTCTGGACAATATGAATTGGTTCTCATTTTTTGCAAACGGAACACTCGACGCCAAATCTGTCCATTCGACCTTTTGTGTCGCCTGTGTGTTCATTTTCCAGGTCACATGCGTGCCTTCAGGAACAATCGCATTTCCGGTGCCTTTTACGGCTTCAGATTTTTTATTCAGGTATGATGGGAAGTTCAGCACCATTTCAAAGTTCGCAATCGACGGTACCGCAACCACGGCCAACTCATATTCATGCGAATGCACGTCATTGGCTTCCACGTGAAATGATACATTTCCTGTTGGTTTTGGAATCCTGAAAGTAAATTCGCCGGGTTTGCTGCTTTCCATAAAATAGCTTTCGTCGCCGATAAAAATCATCGCGTTTTCAGGGATGACTTTGCCCTCGGTTTTGACGCGTAATATAAAGTCCTGGTTTTGTTCTGTTTGCAACTTGTCATTCAAAACCACAAACTGGAATGGCGCAGGCGGTAAAAACTGTTTCTTATAATTTACCACTCGGTTTAAGCTTTGCGAAATCATCGCGCTGTTTCCGGAAACATAGAAAAAGGCAAAGAATAAAATCGGGATAATCGCCAATGGCAGGTATTTCCTGTTCTTTTTAAAATTGATGGCGTTGCCAAAAGGAATCGGCTGCAATTTATTGGCGCGCTGTTCGATCGAAGCCAAAAGCAATTCCGATTGGTTACTATTGGAAGAAAGCTGGAGGAAATTGGTCAGTTTATCGCTGACTTCCGCAAAATGGTTTCCAATGATATTCGATGCGTCGTTATAATCAATCCCTTTTTGGAATTTGAACAATTTAAAAAGCGGAAAAACAATATATCGCACCAAAAGAAAAAGCTCAACGCCAATGAAAATCCAAAACAGGAATGTCCTTCCCATTGGTTTTAGCCAAAGGAAATATTCGACGAAAAGCGTAAACAACAAATAAATCAACCCCAAACCGACGAAGAAAATGATTCCACGGATCAGCTCGTTCGTATAATACTTTTTGATGAAAGCTTCTAGTTTTCCGTAAATGATATTGGATTTTTCCACTACAGCAAGGCTTTTAATAACCGCTAAAAGTACGATTTTATCTGAATTGCAAAACGTTAAATAAATTCCAAAGTTTTTTGGCTCGAATTGCTGCAACTGAAATCGTATCTTTGCGCAAAATTTACTTAAAATGCCTAAGCAAGTCCGCGTGCGTTTTGCACCAAGTCCAACTGGTCCGCTTCATATTGGCGGTGTCCGAACTGCATTGTTCAATTATCTATTCGCTAAAAAAAACGGCGGCGTTTTCTTTCTTCGGATTGAAGACACCGACCAAAACCGGTATGTTCCGGGCGCTGAGGAATACATTTTTGAAGCATTGGAATGGCTTGGGATCGCACCGTCGGAAACCGTCGGAAATAATGAGAAATTCGGGCCTTACCGTCAAAGTGAAAGAAAACACCTGTACCGTGAATATGCCGATGCACTAATCAATTCGGGGAATGCTTATGTGGCTTTCGACACCAATGATGCCTTGGATGCGCACAGGAAACAACATGAAGAAACCGGAAAGACATTCATTTACAACCACCATAACAGGTTAAAACTCGACAATTCGCTTGTGATTTCTGCTGAGGAAACCGCGAAAAGAATTGCCAATGGCGAAGATTATGTCATTCGTTTTAAAACGCCTGTCGATGAGACTTTGCATTTGCACGATATCATCCGCGGTGATATAAAATTTGAAACCAATCTGCTTGACGATAAAGTGCTGTTCAAAAGCGACGGCATGCCAACATACCATCTGGCGAATATCGTCGATGACCATTTGATGGAAACGACACATGTCATCCGTGGTGAAGAATGGCTGCCATCAATGCCATTGCATGTTTTATTGTATCGTTCTTTTGGCTGGGATGCGCCGGAGTTTGCGCATTTGCCATTGATCCTGAAACCGATCGGGAATGGAAAATTATCAAAGCGCGACGGTGACAAACTGGGTTTTCCGGTATTCCCGTTGGAATGGAAAACCGAAGAAGGCATTTCATCCGGCTATCGTGAAAAAGGATATTTCCCTGAAGCGGTCGTTAATTTCCTTGCGCTTTTGGGCTGGAATGACGGAACCGATAAAGAACTGTATTCTCTCGAAGAATTAGTCGACGCCTTTGATTTAAACCGTGTGCACAAAGCCGGCGCCAAATTCGATCCTGAAAAAAACAAATGGTTCAACCACCAATATCTGGTCAAGAAAGATGATGTTTTATTGGCAGAAGATTTTATGCCGATATTGATGGAAAGGGAAATCGACACGACTTTCGATTACGTACAAAAAGTCGTTTCACTGATTAAAGAACGCGCACATTTTGTTTCGGAATTCTGGGATTTGAGCGATTTCTTTTTTGTTGCGCCAGCATCATACGACGAAAAAGCCGCCAAAAACTGGAAAGAAGACACTTCGGAATTGATGAGCCAATTGATTGATGTGCTTGAAAATATTGTTGATTTTGATTCGGCCCACATCGAAACGTCGGTTAAAGACTGGTTGACACAAAACGAAATCGGAATGGGGAAAGTCATGCAGCCGTTTCGTTTGAGCGTTGTTGGCGCCTTGAAAGGCCCGCATTTGTTCGACATCGTCGAAATGATTGGAAAGGAAGAAACGGTGAACCGCATTAAACGCGCGATTGCCAATTTATAGCATATACTGCGTTAGGGATTGTAGTGAAAATCCTTTTCATTTTAGATTCGCCCGTAGCGCAGCGAAGGACAAATCATAAAATGAAAAGATTGCAACGGAAAGCCCGGCCGAAGGCAACGCCCAAAAAAACAAAAAGCTCCTGCAGGGGCTTTTTTTATAAGTAAAGGATAATACATCCGGTCAGAATGCCGGCATGGCCTTTAAAATCTTCTCCCAAGGCACTGTCGTCGAGTTTCCCTAAAATATTGTTGACGCCGTATTGGTACATGATGTTCAGCCTGACATGCCGAACGCCTGCGGTTACGCCGACAGTTGGATAAAAATTGAACGTCGAAATCTCCTGAATGTCTTTTGCGGTAACGCCATTGCTGTTGATGATGTAAGCTTCATCTTCCTCGGCCACATTGAGTTTGCCGTTAACCTGGATCATTGGGCCAAGTTCAAAACTCAGGTGGTTTTCAATGACCTTATAACTCAGCAATAATGAGATTTGCGCCGAATCGAGTTTGTATTTGATGTCTTTAATATTCGTCGGTGAGACGCCTTTGACGGTAAAGACATTTTCGCTGAACTGCATGCCATATACCATATCAAAGTCGTTGTAAAAATTGCCGCGTACTGAAAGCCCGGCATTCCATCCCATTCCCGGTGATGCTTCAAAATTGTCGGTGTCGAGCGTAAATTGGTTGATACCGCCGGAAATTCCGATGCGGTTTGAATCCCTATAACCGTCCTGGGCTGAAGCGGCCAGCGCCATAAAACTAAAAACCGAGGCAAATATGATCTTTTTCATAACGTTCGTTTGTTGGGCAAACCTAAAGTATTTTTCGTAATTTAACGGGAATTTTAAAACTAAATTATACGCTTATGAACATTCCTTTATTAGTCATTCTCGTTTTTGGCCTGTTTATTTTTCTCTCTTCTTTCTTCACGGTCAAGCAGCAAACGGCTGTGATTGTGGAGCGTTTTGGGAAATTTCTCAGCATCCGCCATTCGGGATTGCAATTGAAAATTCCGATCATTGATAAAATTGCCGGCAAAATCAACCTTAAGATCCAGCAGCTCGATGTCGTTATTGAAACCAAAACGAAAGACAACGTGTTTGTCAAGCTCAAGGTTTCCGTACAGTTTATGGTAATCAAACTGAAAGTTTATGATGCTTTTTACCTTTTGGAATATCCGCACGACCAAATCACAGCTTATGTTTTTGACGTCGTTCGCGCCGAAGTGCCAAAACTCAAACTCGATGATGTCTTTGAAAGAAAAGACGATATCGCGATTGCCGTCAAACGTGAGCTCAACGAGGCGATGACGACTTATGGCTATGATATCATCAATACTTTGGTGACCGATATCGATCCTGATATCCAGGTGAAAAACGCGATGAACCGAATCAACGCTGCCGACAGGGAAAAAACCGCAGCCGAGTTCGAAGCCGAAAGTTCCCGTATCCGGATTGTCGCAAAAGCCAAGGCTGAAGCCGAAAGCAAGCGTCTGCAAGGCCAGGGAATTGCCGACCAAAGGCGTGAAATTGCGCGCGGACTGGTCGAAAGTGTCGATGTCCTGAATAAAGTCGGCATCAATTCACAGGAAGCTTCCGCATTGATTGTCGTGACGCAACATTATGATACGCTGCAAGCGATTGGCGCGGATACGAATTCCAACCTGATCCTGCTGCCAAATTCCCCGCAAGCCGGAAGTGACATGCTGAACAATATGGTCGCGTCGTTCACGGCATCGAACCAAATCGGCGAAGCGATGAAAAACAATGCGAAGAAAAAACCGAAAAACCCTGATTTCAAACCTTCGGACGATTATAAACATTTAAAGGAAGGCGGAGAAATTAATGATCCGGACAATCCGAAAACATAGCATAAAAAAGAGGCAATTAAGCCTCTTTTTTGTTTTTAATATTTCGCGACCTCTTTTTTGAGCGCCGCCAGTTTGGACTCCAGAAAAGTAATCACATCTTCTGATTTGGAACTTAAGTCCGAAACCAAATTTTCATATTTTCCTTCGACATCGGCTTTTGTGAATTTGTCCTTCGCCAAATTGAATTTATTTTTCAGGTCGCTTTTTGCGTCGTCGTAACCGCCTTTGATTTTTCCGCGGGTTTTCGACCCTTTGTCAGGTGCCATCAAAATTCCGATTCCTGCCCCAATGGCAACTCCGGCTAAAAGCGCCAATCCTATTCCTGTTTTACTTGACATAACTTCTGATTTTTTTTTGTTAGTAATCTAAAGGTAATTCTCGAAAGGGACTTTTGCTGTTAACGAGCCGTTAAAGTATGTTTTGGAAGGTGAAAATCAAATTCGTGCGTTTTATTCGCGTTTTGTCGGTAGAAATGTGGATTTATATTTCCGTTTTTAAATCATCGCTTACAATTCATTTATGAAAGCCAGTTTTGATTGTCAAATATTATAGCTTTTCAATTTTTAATAGTATTTATTAATAATAAAGAAAAGCGCCTTAAAAAAGACGCTTTCGATTTTTAAAAACTATGTTGAATTTTATCCTTCGAATTGAGAAATAAATTTCAGGACGTTTTCATTTTTTTCCGTTTGCTTGAAATTGGTAAGCCAATTTTGGAATGCATTCCAATCGGCCGGATTTTTCCTGACATTTTCAATGATTGCCTTTTTTACAAAATCCGATTCACTTCTTAAAGACATCGAATACAATTTGTCCAGAATTTCCGTATCGAAATCCGAAAGCTTGATTTTGTCGGAGTATTTCAAAAGAAAATTCACAAACAGCAACGAACTTTTATTATTGTTGATGTTTTTCTTCAGGGCGTTTTGCAGAAAGCTGAAATTGGAAATGGTTTTGATGCTTTCGCCAATCACATTTTCAATTGCCAATCTTTCTTTGTCTGTTGAAACTTTGAAATATTTATTGATTTCTTTCAGTCCGTTGTTGATCGTATTTTCGTCTTTCTTTCCTTTTTCTTCCCAGGCATCTTTCAATCCGACCGTTCGGTTGAAAACCAATTTTTCGGCAGTGGAATCTTTATCAACGGTGAAATAGCCCAATCTTTGGAACTGGAATTTATCCTCATTTTTGGCATCTTTTAAGCTTGGCTCCAAATAACCAGTGACCACTTTCAAAGAATCCGGATTGACGAATTCAAGGAAGTCTTTTTCTTTGTGTGAATCTGGCGCTTCGTCTGTAAACAATCGGTCGTATAAACGCACTTCCGCCGGAATCGCATGGGCAATCGAAACCCAATGCAATGTCCCTGAAACTTTTCTTTGGCTGGCTTCCGTACCGCTTCCGCTTAAGCTATCGGTATCATAAGTCGCATGTATTTCAGTGATATTTCCAGCCGAATCCCTGACAACACTTTCTCCTTTAATAATATAGGCATTTTTTAAACGCACTTCTTTTCCAATGGAAAGGCGGAAAAATTTGCTCTCTGCCTCTTCCATAAAGTCTTCCCTTTCAATAAACAATTCCTTTGAAAAAGGCACTTTCCGGAAACCGGCAGATTCATCTTCCTGGTTGTTTTCGGCATCAAGCCATTCCGCTGTTCCTTCTGGATAATTGGTAATGACCAGTTTCACAGGATCCAAAACCACCATGACACGCGGCGCTATCTTATTCAAATCTTCACGGATGTAAAATTCCAAAAGCGAAACGTCAATTAAATTGTCGCGTTTTGCAATTCCGATGGCATTTGCAAAACTCCGCAATGAAGCTGCAGTATAACCGCGTCTTCTCAAACCTGAAATGGTCGACATTCTCGGATCGTCCCAACCGTCGACGTGTTTTTCATTGACCAATTGCAGCAGTTTTCTTTTGCTGACAACAGTGTGCGATAAATTCCGGCGCGCGAATTCACGTTGTTTTGGGCGGACTTTATTGTCGTCATAAATCTGGTCGAGAAACCAATCGTATAATTCCCGGTGCGGTAAAAATTCGAGCGTACAAAATGAGTGTGAAATCTCCTCGATGTAATCGCTTTCACCATGTGCCCAATCGTACATTGGGTAAATGCACCAATTGTCGGCAGTCCTGTGATGATGTTTATGTAAAATGCGATACATGATTGGATCGCGCATCAGCATATTGGTTGATTTCATGTCGATTTTCGCACGCAAAATATGGGCGCCTTCAGGGAATTCACCATTCTTCATTCTTTCAAATAAATCTAGATTTTCTTCGACAGTACGATTCCTGAACGGGCTGTCGGTTCCGGGGGTTGTCGGCGTTCCTTTTTGCCCAGCCATGGCTTCAGAAGTCTGGCTGTCGACATAGGCTTTTCCTTTTTTGATAAAGTCGATTGCCCAGTCATATAACTGTTGGAAATAATCAGAAGCATATCTTTCCTCGGCCCATTGGTAACCGAGCCATTGCACATCGCGTTTGATCGCGTCCACAAATTCCTGCTCTTCTTTGGCGGGATTCGTGTCGTCGAAACGCAGGTTGACAGGCGCGTTATAATCGATTCCCAAACCAAAATTCAGCGCAATGGAACTCGCGTGCCCAATGTGCAGGTAACCATTTGGTTCCGGCGGAAAACGGAAACGCAATTTGCCATTCGACAAGCCGCTTTTCAAATCTTCCTCGATGATTTGTTCAATGAAATTCAGTGATTTTTCTTCTGTTGACATAACTTCTTTTGTAATGCTGCAAAGGTATTCAAAAAAGCCTGAATATTTTAGGGGCAGATTTGAGCAATTTGGAGTAATTTTGAGGTGATAAAATTTAAAATTATGGGCATCATCAGACTCAAAAATATACGGACATTTTCCTTTCATGGCTGCCTTGATGAGGAAAGTAAAATCGGGTCGGAATATTCGACTGACCTTGAAATCAAGACCGACTTGCGCAAATCTTCGCAAAGCGACGAACTGAAAGATACTATTGATTACGTTTTCCTGAACCAGATTGTCAAGGAAGAAATGGCGCAGCGTTCCAATCTTCTTGAGCATGTCGCGCACCGGATCATCACGCGCGTCTTTAAGGAAATACCGGAAGTGTCGAGAATCGTGCTTTCGGTGTCAAAATTAAACCCGCCGATTGGTGGTGATGTTGAAGCCGTTACCATCCAAATGGAGGAATACAGGAATTAGTGCTCTAAAATTATTAGGTATCGATTGCCTGTTGTCATTTGTTTTTTTATATTTGCCATCCATTCAATAATGGCGTCGTGGCCGAGTGGCTAGGCTGGGCTCTGCAAAAGCTCCTACTGCGGTTCGAATCCGCACGATGCCTCTAAAAGCTTTCTGGAAACAGAAGGCTTTTTTTGTATGAATTTTTTAGAAATTAATTATGGGGTCGCACGATGCCTCTGACAAAGCGCTCTTTTTAGAGGGCTTTTTTTGTAGTTATTTTTTATGCTCCAACTTATCATAAACCTTATCCATAATCTTCTCTTTTGGAAACAAGCCTTGTGATAACAAAAATGCGCCTGAAATAATCAGCACAATACTGATGGTCCTTTTGATCAGGTTGATGTTTTTAGCATTTAATTGGTTCCGCAACTGTTTGGCAAGCAAAATCTTAAAAATGTCTGTCACAAAATAACCCAAGACAACCGTAGTGAAAAAGGTAAAAATCCGGAATTCGTCGCGATCCAATTTCGGGCCAACGGTAATGATCAGTGCCAGCCAGAAACCCAATACGCCAATGTTGATGAAATTCAGGAAAAAGCCTTTGGCAAACAAATTAAGGTAATTGGTTTTTGCCAATTCCACCGGATCTTCCGGGTCAATGTTTTTCTGAGCTTTCTTGGCTTTCAGAAAACTGATGATGCCATAAGTCAACATCACCAGGCCGCCAAAAATAAACAATGCCGGATCGTCTTTGATGGATTCCAAAAGCCGCACACTACTGAAATAAGCGATCAGGATAAAAATGACATCGGCCAAAAGCACGCCGAGGTCAAAAACCAACGCGGCCCTGAATCCTTTTACGACGCTGGTTTCGAGCAACACAAAAAATACCGGCCCGATCATAAAGCTTAAGAAAAAGCCCAATGGAATGGCGGCTAAAATATCCTGGATCATGAAGAATTTGTAAAAGTGTTAATCCAAAAATACAGAATTAATACTAATTATCACTTACTTTCCTCAATTGTTCCGCCCAGTGTTGTGTTTTTGTTGATTTGCTTTGGATGCCCGTAAATGGTCACATTTCCGCCTGCTTTGACATCGGCATCAACCAAATCTGAAGCGTTGACTTCCGCTTCACCACCGGCATTGATGCTAACATCAGCTTGTGACGTCTCAAGTGTTTTGGCTTCCAGAATTCCACCGGTCCCAAGTTTGGCTTCGAGATTATCAGCTCTTCCGGCAAGCCTGACAATAGCGCCGGTAACGGATTTCACTTCGACTTTATCCACATCGAGATGGAGTTCGATTTGCGCGCCTTCCTTCGCTGTGGCTTCCATTTTAGATTGCTTGAAAGTCGTTGAAGACGTAATCATCGAGCCTTCGCTGGCATCGACGCTTTCGAGTGTCGTAAAATACAAAGTCGCGTTGATATCATCGCCATCGAGGAGTTTGCCGAATTTCATACGGACTTTCAATTGGCCGTTATTGTTGACGACTTCGACATCTTTGGTTCTTCTTCCTTTGATTTCAATCTTGTTTTCTCCCGACGGAATGAGCGTTACCGTAATCCTGTCAAAAACTTTCAGTTCGTCAAAATCACCTAATTTTTTAGTGACTTGTGCGACAGCCATTCCGCTTGTCAATACTAATGCTATTAATACTAATTTTTTCATGTTGAT
Organism: Flavobacterium sp.; assembly: GCA_035286325.1. Classification (GTDB taxonomy): domain Bacteria; phylum Bacteroidota; class Bacteroidia; order Flavobacteriales; family Flavobacteriaceae; genus Flavobacterium. Next base: position 3,491 of record DATHKH010000033.1, on the reverse strand, counting down.
TTGATTTATGTGATTGCTGCGCCAGTTCGCCAGCGCTCGTGCGATTCTGATTAGTCGTTTTTTCTTATAAAATGAAAATCGAGTTGTTTTTTTACCAGGTCGGCATTTTTTACCTTAACGTAAACTTCGTCTCCCAATTGTAAAATGTTCTTGGAAATTTCGCCAACAAGTGCATATTGCTTTTCGTCAAAGGTGTAATAATCATCCTTGATTTCGCGGATTCTGCACATGCCTTCACATTTGTTGGAAACGATTTCAACATAAATTCCCCATTCGGTCACACCGGAAATAACGCCCAGGAATTCCTCATCCTTATGATCCTGCATGTATTTCACCTGCATGTATTTGACGGAATCGCGTTCGGCACTTGTCGCCAAACCTTCCATTGTCGAAGAATGTTCGCATTTCTCTTCATACACTTCTTCGCTGACCGATTTTCCGCCATCCAAATAATACTGAAGTAATCGATGTACCATAACGTCAGGATAACGCCGGATTGGTGACGTAAAATGCGAATAGTAGTCGAATGCGAGTCCGTAATGCCCAATGTTATCCGTCGAATATTTAGCCTTGCTCATCGTCCTGATCGCCAACGTGTCGACGAGATTCTGTTCTTTTTTACCATTGACATCCTGCAGCAACTGGTTCAATGACTGCGAAATTTCCTTTTTGGATTTCAGGTTGATGCTGTATCCAAATTTTGAAATGATGCTTTGCAGCCCGATTAGCTTGTCCTCATTCGGTTCGTCGTGAATCCTGTAAATAAATGTTTTCTTTTGTTTACCAATGTATTCCGCGACTTTCCTGTTGGCCAAAAGCATGAATTCCTCAATCAAATGATTCGCATCTTTCGACACTTTAAAATACACGCCTGTCGGCTCGTCATTTTCATCGAGGTTGAATTTCACTTCAACTTTATCAAATGAAATCGCGCCATTTTTCATGCGGTTTTTTCTAAATATTTTGGCCAAATCGTCCAATATCAATGTCGCTTCGACGATTTCATCTTTTACGACATATGATGCGCCAGTGATCGAAATGTCTTCCGGAATCGTACTGCTTTTGGTTTCAATAATATGCTGTGCTTCTTCATACGCAAAGCGCTGGTCGGAATAAATCACGGTTCTTCCAAACCATTGGTTCGTGACTTGTGCCGTCGGCGTAATCTCGAAAATCGCCGAAAATGTATATTTTTCCTCATTTGGACGTAAAGAACACGCAAAATTCGACAACACTTCCGGAAGCATCGGCACAACCCTGTCGACCAAATAAACCGAAGTCGCGCGATTGTAAGCTTCATCATCGAGAATAGTTCCTTCCTGCAGATAATAGGAAACATCCGCAATATGGATTCCGATTTCATAATTCCCGTTGTCGAGTTTTTTGAATGACAGCGCATCGTCAAAATCTTTCGCATCTTTCGGGTCGATCGTAAATGTCAATGTGTCGCGCATGTCGCGTCGGTTCGCGATTTCACTTTCCTGGATGGAAGTATCGATCTTTTGTGCAAAAACTTCGACTTCAATAGGGAAATCATACGGCAAACCGTATTCTGCCAATATCGCATGGATTTCGGTATCGTGTTCGCCGGGTTTTCCAAGCACTTTGATGACCGACCCGAACGGGCTGTCGGCTTTTTTAGGCCAATCCTCTATTTTTGCTATGACGACATCGCCGTTTTCAGCATCGCCGATTTTGTCTTTCGGGATGAAAATGTCCGTATACATTTTGGCGTTGGCAGTCGAAACAAAAGCAAAATTTTTCTGAATGTCGATAACACCAACGAATTCTGTTTTCTTCCTTTCAACGACTTCAATGACTTCACCTTCCGGGCGTTTTCCTTTTCTTCGGTTGTAAACGTACACTTTGACTGTGTCGCCATCAAGCGCGCGGTTCAGGTTTCCAGTCGGGATGAAAACATCCTCAGCAAATTCACCTTTACAGATAAAATAAGCGGTCTTGCGGCTGGTCATGTCAATCGTGCCTTCATAATAATCCTGGCTGATCGCTTTAACAAGGTATTTTCCGGGTTCTGTTTCGATGATTTTGTGTTGCGAAGCGAGAATCTTTAGGTCTTTGATGATTTCGTTCCGGCTTTTCGTATCGTCTTTCTCAAGTATAGCGGCAATTTGTTTGTAGTTAAATGCGCGATTGGCATTGGTGGAAAGGATTTTTAAAATTTTCCCGGAGAAGTCTTTTTCTTTATTTCCGGGTTTTCCTGGTTTCTTACTCATAAGTCTTTTTCTAATAATTGTTAAAATTACGAAATACTTTACAGTTACGCTTGACAAGCGGAGAGTTTAAACAAATATTAACTTCAAAATCCGTAACCGCTAATTCGTTATCTTTATAAAAACAATCCGATGGAAGACTTTATCACGGTTGCCGTTTTCAACTATCCGCATGAAATTACGATCCTGAAACACCGACTGAATCTTGAAGGCATTCCTTATTTTTTCGAGAATGAGACTTCCGTTTCGGTCGTGCCGATGTATTCAATTGCGCTCGGTGGGATCAAACTAAAAATTCATCCGAATGATTCGGAAACCGTCCGGAAAATCCTCGACGAACTAGAAAGCGGAAATCTTCGCATCGTTTAAAATGTAAAGTTGTCAACATCTATTAGAAACAACAAAAAGAAAAAGAAATTTAAATTTAATTTTTGGTGGTTATTATAGCGTGTTAATAGCTACAATAAGTTTATTTTTAAAAGCATTGTTTTTTGTTTTAACCTTTTTATAAAGATTTGTTAACATACTTATCTCAATTTAAAACGTTCATCCTAAAGCTTTTTTAAGGTTTAATTAACAACTGTTAACAATCAAAAACGCGCTGTTTCTGTAAATAAGTTTGTTTTCAGAATGGTGTTAAAAACAACCCTTCAATACCTGATAACTATTCCAAAAAATCATGCAACTAAATTTGTTTTTTCGACTTGCGTTTTGGATTAGGGATTTAATCCGGATAACCAAAAAATAGTTCTGTTTTTCTTTACCGAGTTATAAACACCCATTGTTAAATGAATGTAAACTGAAAATCAGGGTTTTAGAAAAACATATCAACAAAGCCCTTTTTTAGCCTTGATAAACCATTATTAGAAGAGAAAAAAGACCGGCATCCAAAAATAAACGAACCAAAAATTAGGTAAATTTGTACCTAATAAAATACAACATCATGAAAATCTCCATCGGAAACGACCACGCAGGACCCGAATACAAAAAAGCCATTGTCGATATGCTCAAAGCAAAAGGACACGAAGTCACTAATTACGGAACCGATTCTGAGGCCAGCGTCGACTATCCGGACTTTGGGCATCCCGTCGCTTCAGATGTTGGAAACGGGAAAGCCGATTTTGGCATCGTCATCTGCGGCAGTGGAAACGGCATCAACATGACGGTCAACAAACACCAGGGTGTTCGCGCTGCATTGTGTTGGAACAAAGAAATCGCAACCCTGGCAAGACAGCACAACAATGCCAACATCATCAGCAT
>DATHKH010000032.1:0-24586 GCA_035286325.1 Flavobacterium sp. | reverse complement strand
CTCATCTTTGGGTTCATCGCGTTCAAAATGTCGGCTGAAGACCAGAAAAGAGTCCCGAAAGTCGTCCTGATTATTGCCGCTTTGTCTTTGGCAGGCGTTATTGGAAAAGAAGTCTTCATCAAAGACGAAGTCGAAGTCGACAAGCAATTCGAACAGAAAAAAATAGAATCCGAAAAAGAAGCCAAAAAAGACCTTGAAGAACTCGATGGCCTCGAATAATATAAGCATGAGAAACATCCTGATCATCGGCGCCGGACGTTCGGCTTCTTCCCTAATCAGTTATCTTTTGGGGAAATCATATGCGGAAAATCTTCACGTGACCATTGGCGACCTGTCATTGGAACTTGCGCAGAAAAAAACCAACCAACATCCAAACGCGACCGCAATCGCATTGGACATTTTTGATGCAGCCCAACGCAAGTCGGAGATCGAAAAAGCCGATATCGTCATTTCGATGCTCCCTGCGCATCTGCATATTGAAGTCGCCAAGGACTGCATTGCCTACAAAAAGCACATGGTCACGGCTTCTTATGTCAGCGATGCGATGCAAAGTTTAGATGCTGCCGCTAAAGAAAACAACCTGATTTTCATGAATGAAATCGGGCTTGATCCCGGAATCGACCACATGAGCGCGATGAAAGTCATTGATGAAATCCGCGACAAAGGCGGCAAGATGATTTTGTTCGAATCTTTTTGCGGCGGATTGGTCGCACCGGAATCCGACAACAATCTGTGGAATTACAAATTCACCTGGGCGCCGAGAAATGTCGTACTTGCCGGACAAGGCGGCGCGGCCAAATTCATCCAGGAAGGCACTTATAAATATATTCCGTATCACAAATTATTCCGCCGTACCGAGTTTCTGGAAGTGGAAGGTTATGGCAGATTTGAAGGTTATGCGAACCGCGATTCACTCAAATACAGAAGCGTTTACGGGCTCGATGATATTTTAACTTTATATAGAGGAACGATTCGCCGCGTGGGTTATTCCAAAGCGTGGAATATGTTCGTACAACTGGGCATGACTGACGACACATATGTGATTGACAATTCCGATACGATCAGTTACCGCGAATTCACGAATTTGTTTTTGCCCTATCACCCGACGGATTCTGTTGAAATCAAACTGCGCCTGCAATTGGGCATCGAACAAGATGATATCATGTGGGACAAATTGGTCGAACTCGACATTTTCAATCCGAATAAGATTGTCGGTTTGCCACATGCGACACCGGCACAAATCCTTGAAAAAATCCTGACCGACAACTGGACTTTACAGCCAGACGACAAGGATATGATCGTGATGTACCACAAATTCGGTTACGAAATTGGCGGCGTACAAAAGCAAATCGATTCGAAAATGGTCTGCACCGGCGACGACCAAACCTATACCGCGATGGCAAAAACCGTTGGGCTGCCTGTTGCGATGGCGACGTTGCAAATCCTGAACGGAAACATCAAAACGCCTGGCGTACAATTGCCGATCAACAAAGAGGTTTACATGCCAATCCTCAAGGAGCTCGAGGAATATGGCGTGATTTTCAACGAAAAGGAAACACATTATTTCGGGTACAATCCGGATAAGGTTACTGGTTTGTTGTAGTTTTTAGGAGCATGGTTCCTGCTTTCGCCTTTATCAGGGCTAGGCTTTGTCACGAATTCACGAATTGACTCTAATAATTCGTGAATTCGCGGCTAATTTTTCAATATTACTTTCATTTCCAAATTAAAACTGTAAATTCGGTTTAAATTCGGAACATATGAAAATCAATTCCCTCCAAATAGAAATCGACGGCATCGACAAGGAAATCCTGCGTTACCTGATGGAAGATGCTCGAAAACCCATCCTGCAAATTGGGAACAAAATCGGGATTTCGGGTGCGGCAATTCACCAAAGGCTGCGAAAACTCGAAACCGCAGGCGTGATTTCCGGCTCAAAATTTACGGTCAACAATAAGGTTTTAGGTTATACGACGATGGCTTTCGTCGGCATTTATCTCGACAAAGCCGCAAGCAATTTTGAAGCCGTAAAGGAGCTTAGGAAAATTCCTGAAGTGTTGGAATGCCACTATACGACCGGAAACTGGTCAATCCTGATCAAGATCATTTGCCGTGACAACGAACATTTGATGCAATTGCTGAACACAAAAATCCAGGCGATTGAAGGCGTATCGCGAACGGAAACTTTTATTTCGCTTGACCAGCAGATTGACCGGCAGATTCAATTGTAAACGAAATGCCTAGCCCTGATGGAAGCGGCATCCTTTTGCCGGCGCGAGCAAGGCAAAAGATACAGCGGACAGCAGGAACAGCTCCCAAAAAATAAAATTAAGGTTACAGAAATGTTTTGTAACCTTTTTGCTTTTCATGTACTCTATAGGAATACAAACCATATTCACTAAAATTTAAATCATGGAAAACAAACCATCAATTGCCCCGATTTTAAAACTGCTGCAATACACTTATGGCCTTGTGCCGATTGTTGCGGGATTGGACAAATTCACGAACCTGCTGACGCACTGGGAAAATTACCTGGCGCCGGCAACGGTACAAATGCTGCCTTTTTCTCCTTCGACATTTATGATGATTGTTGGCGTGGTCGAAATTATCGCCGGAGTTATCGTACTTTTAAGACCTGCCATCGGCGGTTACATTGTCGCCGGATGGCTGACCGTCATTGCATTGACTTTGTTGCTGAGCGGTACTTACCTTGATGTTGCGGTTCGCGACCTGGTCATGGCGATTGGCGCATTTTCATTGGCACGCATGTCTAAAATTGTCGGATAAGAAAAATGTTATGGTAAAAAGAGCGGAACAGTATACCGATTTGCAAATCATCGAAAAAATCCTCGACGGTGAACTGGCGTTGTTTGAAATATTGATACGCCGCAACAATCCTTATCTGTATAAAACCGGCAGATCCTACAACTACAGCCATGAAGACACACAGGATCTGATGCAGGAAACGCTGATTCAGGCTTTTCTTTACCTGTCAAAATTTGAAAACCGGGCATCTTTCAAGACCTGGATTATCAAAATCATGCTCAACAATTGTTACCAGAAACAGCAAAAAGGGAGTTTCAAAAACCAGGCTCCGGATGAAATTAATGAAAAAGATTTGCCTATGTTCTCAAGCCAGCATTCAGATACGCAGAAAAATGTCGTGAACCGTGAATTGCAGTCGGTCATGGAAAATGCGCTGCAGAAAGTACCCGAAAGTTACCGGGTCGTTTTTTCACTCAGGGAAATGAACGGCCTGAACGTCGCTGAAACTGCAGAAACCTTAAGCATTACAGAAGCAAACGTGAAAGTCCGCCTGAACCGCGCAAAAGCCATGCTGCGCAAAGAGATTGAAAAATCCTATTCGCCGGATGATATTTTCGAATTCAACCTGATTTACTGTGATGCAATTGTGAAAAATGTCATGGAAGAAATTGCCGAAATTACCCGGTAACACTAACTCACTCAAACGAAAAAATCCGCAACTTACGTAGCGGATTTTTTTATTATTACGGGAATTAGTTCCTTCTGCCGCCCATATAAATCATGATGTAATACAATAGTGTCGCGAGTGAACCGATGGCTGCGACGACATACGTCCGTGCGGCCCATTTTAAGGCGTCTTTTGCACCGGCATGTTCTTCACGTGTCAGCATCTTTTTGTTGTCAAGCCAGGCCAATGCGCGGTTGCTGGCGTCATATTCGACAGGCAAAGTGATGAATGCAAATAAAGTAGTCAATGCGAAAATCACGATTCCAATCAATAGCAATTGCGGAAATGTCCGGATCATCAGCAGTCCGGCAATCAAAATCCATTGTACCAAACCCGAAGCGATATTCACGGCCGGCACCAATGTCGAACGCATCGCAAGCCAACTATAAGCTGTCGCATGTTGTACCGCGTGTCCGCATTCGTGGGCTGCAACCGCCGCTGCCGCTGCATTCCTTTGGTTGTATACCGCTTCACTGAGGTTGACGGTTTTGTCTGCCGGATTGTAATGGTCGGTTAATTTTCCTGGCGTTGAGATCACGCGCACATCCCGAATGCCATGGTCGGCAAGCATTTTCTCGGCGATTTCTGCGCCAGACATACCATTTTGCAAATGCATGCGGGAATATTTTTCAAATTTATTTTTTAGCGTATTGCTGACAAACCAGCTCGCAAGCATGATCGCGATAATTAAAATCCAATACATAATGTCTTGTTTTAAGTTTGTCCAGCGCGCATCAAATTATGAGCCAACAGGAAATGGCTCGAAAAAACTGAAAAAATGGCAGTTATTTTTGCAACGCGGCAACAAATGCATCGCGGTCATCGGGCGAGATGAGAATCTTTTTGTCTTTGGAAGTCTTGATGAGTATGGTTTTGTCGCGGCGTGTGATATACCAACTCATGTTGCCCATATCGAAATTGTAGAATGAACCGAAATACCCGAACAATCCGCCGACGCCAAATGTCCGCATGGCAAACGGCATTCCCCTTTTAGAGATTTCAAGGGCTGTGATTTCAGATTGCGGAATGGTAACATTGCCGATTGGCCTGTGGATGATTATAGTGTTTTCTGTCACCGAATATTTGCGCGGACTGTAAATAAACGCCCCAAAATAAATAATAAGCAAGGCCGCAGGAACATAAATCAATGAAGGAACGCCATTGTCTGAGATGGTAAAAACCGGCCAGATAATCAGCGATGCAAACAATACTGTGATGCCCAAAGTAATGATTTTTGCGGGAATGTCGAGTGATGCTTTGAATTCCATAACTGTAGTTTTATCCCACTAAATTAATGATTTTCCCCGGGACGATGATGACTTTATTCGGCGTTTTCCCATCAAGCTGCCTGATGGTGCGCTCGTCTTTCATGACGATTTCCTCGATTTGTTCCTTTGATAAATCCAGCGGCAATTCAATCGTGAAACGCGTTTTTCCGTTAAATGACACCGGATATTCCTTGCTGCTTTCGACCAGATATTCGGGATTGAATGTTGGGAATGGCACGGTGGAAATGCTGCCGTCGTGGCCGAGTTGTTTCCACAATTCTTCAGCAATATGAGGTGCGTAAGGTGAAATGATAATGGCTAAAGGTTCTAAAATCGAACGCTCATGGCAATTCATGGTTGACAATTCGTTGACACAAATCATAAACTGGCTGACCGAAGTATTGAATGAAAATCCTTCAATGTCGTCCTGGACTTTTTTGATGGTTTTGTGCAAGGTTTTTAACGCATCTTTGCCCGCAGGGTTGGAATTTACGATCAAGCCGCTTTCGTCAAAATACAAACGCCATAGTTTTTTCAGGAAACCGAAAACGCCTGTAATTCCGGCGGTGTTCCATGGTTTGGCTTGTTCGAGCGGACCGAGAAACATTTCGTATAATCTTAAAGTGTCGGCGCCGTATTCTTCGCAAATGTCATCTGGCGTGACGACATTGTATTTGGATTTGGACATTTTTTCGACTTCGCGGGAAACTATGAATTTTCCGTTGTCATCTGTAATAAAAATTGCCTCATTAACATCTTTATACAATGGATGCTTTTTAAATTTCTCAACATCTAATTCATCTGAAGAATTAATCAAATTTACATCGACATGAATAGTTCTAAACGAATCTAAACCTAGTGATATTGATATTGTATTTGAACTTGTGACTTCAAATAATTTTTTAGAAAACTCTTTTAAATTTCCATCAGAAGTTCCGTTTCTGGTTAATCTCACATGATAGTTTTTCTCTAAATTATTCTCTTGATAGAATTTGCCTAACTCTTTTAAATATGAATTTGATATATATATATTATCTAGATTAACTCCTACATCATCAATTCCCATAGCATTTCTAACTCCAGAACTACCATAACTAACTAATTTACCAATGGGTACAAACGCACTCATTCCCAAAATCATCCCCTGATTGATCAGCTTCTTAAACGGCTCATCCTGATGCACAAATCCGCGGTCTTTTAAAAACTTATTCCAAAAACGCGAATACAGCAAATGCCCGGTCGCATGCTCGCTTCCGCCAATGTATAAATCGACGTTTTGCCAATATTCTTCAGCTTCTTTAGACACGAAAGCGTCGTTGTTGTGCGCGTCCATATAACGCAGCCAATACCACGAACTTCCCGCCCAGCCTGGCATCGTGTTTAATTCTAATGGAAAAACATCGAGGTTGTCGATTTTGTCATTTGAAACGACTTTGTTTTTCGTCGCATCCCAAGCCCAGGTTGTCGAATTGCCCAATGGCGGTTGGCCGTCTTCGGTTGGCAAATATTTTTCGACTTCAGGCAAACGTATTGGCAAATGCTCGGTATCGATCATTCTTGGCAATCCGTTGACATAATAGACCGGGAACGGTTCGCCCCAATATCTTTGGCGCGAAAACACGGCATCGCGCAAACGGAAATTCGTCTTGCCTTTGCCCTGCCCGATTCTTTCCAATTCCTCAATAACTTTCTTGGTTCCTTCTTTATAATTCAATCCGTTCAAAAAGGCAGAATTTGCAAGGACGACATTGTCTTTTGACGCAAAAGCTTCTTCGGAAATGTCGACGCCTTCAAAAATATTCCTGATGTCAGGCATACCTTTTTGTCCTTTGAAGAAATTCGCAAACGCATAATCGCGTTCGTCGCCTGCCGGAACGGCCATGACTGCGCCGGTTCCGTAGCCTGCCAAAACATAATCGCCAACCCAAACCGGAACCGGTTCTTTGGTAAACGGGTGTTCGGCATATGCGCCGGTAAAAACCCCCGAAATCGTTTTGACATCGGCCATGCGGTCGCGTTCAGAACGTTTGGAAGTCGCTTCAACATATGCGTCGACGACGGCTTTTTGTTCGGGCGTCGTAATTTGGGAAACGAGTTCGTGTTCGGGCGCCAAAGTCATGAATGTCACGCCGAAAACCGTGTCAGGCCGTGTCGTGAAAACTTCAACAGGAATTGGTTCCGCATTAGCATTTTCCGGCATGATACGGAAAATAATACTCGCGCCGACCGATTTACCAATCCAGTTGGTTTGTGCATCTTTTAATGATTGTGTCCAATCGATATCGTTTAATCCGTCCAATAACCGTTGGGCATAAGCGGAAATGCGCATGCTCCATTGCGTCATTTTTTTGCGGATAACCGGATGGCCGCCGCGTTCGGAAACACCGTTTACGATTTCGTCGTTTGCCAAAACCGTTCCGAGTGCCGGACACCAATTGACTTCGGTTTCGGCCAAATACGTCAAACGGTATTGAAGCAATATTTTTTGTTGGTCTTCAGACGAAAACGCTTTCCATTCGGCTGCGGAAAATTCCGGGATATTGTCGTCGGAAACGGCTTGCACGTTTGCATTGCCGTCTTCCTCGAATTTCATGATCAATGTGCAGATGCTTTCGGCTTTGTCTGACACTTTGTTGTACCAGGAATTGAACAGTTGGATAAAAATCCACTGTGTCCATTTGTAATATTCGGGGCTTGACGTCCTTACTTCGCGGCTCCAGTCGAAAGAGAAACCGATTTTATCGAGTTGTTCGCGGTAACGCGCGATGTTTTCTTTCGTGGTTTTGTCGGGATGCTGACCGGTTTGAATCGCGTATTGCTCAGCCGGCAAACCGAAACTGTCATAACCTTGCGGATGTAACACATTGAATCCTTTGTGGCGTTTGTATCTGGCGTAAATATCGGATGCAATGTAACCCAGCGGATGCCCGACGTGCAAACCTGCACCTGACGGATAAGGAAACATGTCCAAAACATAATATTTTGGTTTGTCGCTGTGGTTTTGGGCGGCGAAGGTTTGGTTTTCGGCCCAGTATTTTTGCCAGTCGGATTCGATTTTGTTTGGAGTGTATTTCATGATGCTAGTTCCTGAGTCGCTGAGAAGCTGAATGCCTGAGTTTGATTATAGTTCTAAATTTACTTTTTAGCCCCGATTGCAGTGGAAATCCTTTTTATTTTTCTTTAAAAATAAAAAGATTGCAACGTAAAGCGGGACCAAACTTCCTTGAAAACGGGAAGTTTGTGCTCCTGAAAAAAACAAAAGCAAGGCAAATTTACGCTTATTGTACGAAAGTCAAAACTTTGGGCGTTATAAACGGGCAATAAAGAAATTCTTTATTATTTTTACCGAATAATTCGCGCCAGACATGATTTCAAAATTTGACAGATTCCAGAAACGCAGGTTACTTTCCTCTTATTTTTCGGTTGTATTGAGTATCTTTTTAGTCCTTTTCCTGCTTGGGATTTTGGGGCTTTTCATCATCAATTCAAAAAAATTGTCGGACGATTTCAAGGAAGAGATTGTGATGACGGTGTTTTTCAAAAACGATGCGAAGGATTCGACCCTGACGGCGTTTGGCGAGGAATTGAAAACGGCAAAGTTTGCGCGGAATTTCAAATATGTATCGAAAGAAGAAGCTGCCGAAGAGCACAAAAAGGTCATCGGCGAGGATTTTATGCAGTTTTTGGGTGTGAATCCGTTGCAGAATTCGTTTGACATTCACCTGAAAGCCGATTATGTCAAAAATGATTCGATTGCGAAAGTGCAACGAAGATTGAAGCAGAACGAGATGATTTCGGACATTGTATACGACAAGCAATTGGTGACTTTGGTCAATGACAACATTGAAAAAATCAGTTTGTGGATTTTGATTGCGAGTGGGTTTTTGGCTTTGGTTGCGGTACTTTTGATCAACAGTTCGATGCGATTGTCGATCCATTCCAATAGATTTATCATCAAGACGATGCAGATGGTTGGCGCGACGAAATCGTTTATCCGCAAGCCGTTCATTTGGAAAAGCATCAAGTTGGGTTTAATTGGCGCGGTACTCGCGGTTTTTGCGTTAATGGGCGTATTGTATTATGTCGACACGAATTTCCCGAACCTTGGCATTATGGACGACCAGTTGATGGTTGGCTTGGTGTTGCTTGGCGTGGTCGTTGTTGGGATATTGATCACGTGGATCAGCACTTTTATTGCGACACAGCGATTTTTGAATTTAAGAACAGACGATTTATACTAACAATAATGGCTAAAAAAGAAACACAAAACGAGCAAAAGCAGGAGTTCTTATTTGAAAAAGTGAATTACAAAATATTGCTCATCGGGATTGCGGTGATTGCGCTTGGATTCATATTGATGTCTGGCGGCGGCAGCGATGACCCGAAAGTTTTTAGCGAGGATATTTTTAATTTCCGCAGAATCCGTTTGGCGCCGACTATGGTTTTGGTCGGGTTTGGGATTACGATTTACTCCATTCTTAAGAATCCGAAAAAAGCAGAATAATGGATTATTTACAGGCCATTGTCCTTGCCGTTATTGAAGGGATAACCGAATTCCTTCCTATTTCCTCCACAGGCCACATGATTATCGCGTCTTCGTTTTTTGGGATTGCCCATGACGATTTTACGAAACTGTTTACGATTGTCATCCAGCTCGGCGCCATTTTATCTGTGGTCGTTTTGTATTTCAAGCGCTTTTTCCAGACGTTGGATTTTTACTTCAAATTGCTTGTCGCTTTTATTCCTGCTGTGATTTTCGGGTTGCTGTTCAGTAAAAAAATTGATGCTTTGTTGGAAAATCCGGTGACGGTTGCCGTGTCATTGGTCATTGGCGGAATCATCTTATTGAAAGTCGACGATTGGTTTGCATCTTCTGAAGAACGCCAATCAACAGATGAAATCTCTTATTTGATCGCTTTCAAAATCGGCCTGTTCCAATGTCTCGCGATGATCCCGGGTGTTTCGCGAAGTGGCGCGAGTATCGTTGGCGGAATGTCGCAAAAACTATCGCGGAAAACGGCTGCCGAATTTTCATTTTTTCTTGCGGTTCCGACAATGTTGGGCGCAACGGTCAAAAAATGCTACGACTACTATAAAGACGGATATGTATTGACACACGACCAGATCAACCTATTGGTTATTGGGAATGTCCTTGCATTTATTGTCGCGATGCTGGCCATCAAATCCTTTGTCGGCTATTTGCAAAAACACGGCTTCAGGATGTTTGGCTATTACCGGATTGTTGCCGGACTGGCGATTCTTGTGATTCATTTCTGTGTGCTGAAACTCACCTCGATTTAATGACTGCCGAAGATTTCCAAAACGGGCGAATCCTGTTGATCGACAAGCCATTGCACTGGACGTCTTTCCAGGCGGTCAATAAGATGAAATGGGTGTTGAAAAGCAAGCTCGGGCTTAAGAAAATCAAAATCGGCCATGCCGGAACTTTGGATCCGTTGGCAACCGGATTGCTGATTGTCTGTACCGGAAAATTCACCAAAAAAATTCCGGAATTGCAAGGCCAAGCCAAAGAATATACGGGTACATTTTACATTGGCGCAACGACGCCTTCATACGATTTGGAAACCGAAATCGACCGGACTTTTCCGACTGAACACATTACTCCCGAATTGATCCACGAAACCGTCAGGCAATTCCTTGGCGAAATCGACCAAAAACCGCCGATTTATTCTGCCATCAAAAAAGACGGCGTCCGATTGTACGAACATGCGCGCGCCGGGGAAACCGTTGAAATTGCCTTTCGGAAAACGACGGTCCATGAATTTGAAATCACGCGGGCTGCACTTCCCGAAGTCGACTTCAGGATTGTATGCAGCAAAGGCACATACATACGTTCGTTGGCATTTGATTTTGGGAAAGCGTTGCATTCTGGCGCCCATTTGACGGTGTTGCGGCGGACAAAAATTGGCGATTATTCCGTTGAAAATGGCATTTCTCCTGAAGCTTTTGAAAAAAGTGTTGTTGAAGTGTGTTAGATTTTATTCACATTTTGATTCGACATGCGCCATCAGCGCAACGATTTCATCCTGCGTCGAATGCCCTTTGTCATGCAAGTACCATAACTGCAATTCGGTTTTCGCCGTATCGTCAATTTTGCCATACTGGCGTTTGTAGCTCGTAATTAAATGGGTCGCGCCTTTTGGTCTTGGGCCCCAATTCCCACAGGTCTTTTTTGCGTCTTTGTCCAGGACTATAAGCTTTGGAATCGACCTGCTGCCATTGGTCAGGAACAGATTCATCAACCCTTCATTCTCATCCCGGAAAACGATTTTCAATTCGATATGCGGCGTAATCGCAGCCATCTTATTCAATATCGGCAGGATTTGTCCCGCATCACCACACCAGCCTTCTGAAATGACAAGCCACAAATATTGTTTTTTGATCTGTAATAATTTCTGGATATTTTCCTCTGAAATCACCATTTTCTTGTCGAGGCGATTCATGCGGACTTCATTGAGTTGCGTGTAATGGATCAGCTCTACCGATTGCTCATTTCCCGTAACTTTTCCGAGCAGCAGCAAATCGGATACGATTTTCCTGTATTTGGGATAGGAGTGGCTTTTCTGAAGGCTTTCGGCGACGGCAACTTTCATGATTTCCGGGATTTATCTCAAATTTACAAAATTAAAAAACCGAAAACCGCGTTTTTGGGAACCGTTAACATTTTTTAAAATGCCTGTTTTACAAAATCAGAATATAACTATATTTGCACAACTCAACTCAACAATATATAATGAAATACAAAAGAATTCTCCTGAAACTAAGCGGTGAAGCCTTAATGGGCGAACGCCAATATGGAATCGATCCGGCTAAACTGGCCGAATATGCAGATGAAATCAGGCAGATTCACGACAAAGGCGTTCAAATTGCCATCGTTATCGGCGGCGGGAATATTTTCCGCGGCGTTGCCGGAGCGAGCAACGGAATGGATCGCGTACAAGGCGATTATATGGGCATGCTGGCGACGGTCATCAACGGCATGGCATTGCAAGGCGCACTCGAAGATGCCGGAATGCTGACGCGTTTGCAAACCGCATTAAAAATTGAGGCGATTGCCGAACCGTACATCAAAAGACGCGCAGT
The DNA here is from genome assembly GCA_035286325.1 of Flavobacterium sp. Lineage (GTDB taxonomy): Bacteria > Bacteroidota > Bacteroidia > Flavobacteriales > Flavobacteriaceae > Flavobacterium. Next base: position 12,721 of record DATHKH010000032.1, on the reverse strand, counting down.
GCGACACCTTGAAAAAGGCCGCATTGTCATTTTTGGCGCCGGAACCGGAAACCCATATTTTACGACCGATACCGCAGCGGTGTTGCGCGGTGTTGAAATCCATGCAGATGTCATTTTAAAAGGAACACGCGTCGACGGCGTTTACACAGCCGACCCTGAAAAAGACCCGACGGCAACAAAATACGACTCGATTACGTTTGAAGATGTAATCAGGAAAGGCCTAAACGTCATGGATTCGACCGCATTCACGCTCAGCCAGGAAAACAGCCTGCCGATTGTCGTTTTCGACATGAACAAAAAAGGCAACCTGGTCAAAATCTGTGAAGGTGAAAACGTCGGGACAGTCGTCAATATTTAGTGAATGATTGGGAGCATTTTCCTGCTGTCCGCTGTATCTTTTTTAACCTTGCAGGATTAAAAAAGGATGCCGCTTTCATCAGGGCTAGGCTTTTGAAATAAAATAAAATTTAATTTTAATTATCGGGTTTTCGAAATATCGAAAAATCAAATAATCGAACTAATGGAAGAAGAAATTGATTTCATCCTGGACAGCACCACAGAATCCATGGAAGGTTCTGTTGCGCATCTTGAAAAAGAATTTACAAACATCCGCGCCGGAAAAGCATCGCCAGCCATGTTGGGCAGTGTTTTCGTGGATTATTACGGATCGGCGACACCGCTTTCGCAGGTCGCAAACATCAATGTTCCCGATGCGCGCACCATTACCGTGACGCCGTGGGAAAAAAACATGCTGCATCCGATCGAGAAAGCGATTATGGTCGCCAACATCGGGTTCAACCCAATGAACAATGGCGAAAATATTATCATCAGCGTGCCGCCATTGACGGAAGAACGCCGACGCGATTTAGCAAAACAGGCAAAAGCCGAAGCCGAAGACGCAAAAATCGGAATCAGGACCGCGAGGAAAGATGCCAACACCGAAATCAAGAAACTCGAGAAAAACGGGCTTTCTGAAGATGCCGGAAAAAGTGCGGAAGAAGAAGTGCAAAACCTGACCAACAGCTATATCAGAAAGATTGACGAGCTTCTCGCACACAAGGAAGCCGAAATCATGAAAGTATAATTGGTTCCAATAATTATAAAATCCGTCCCGGCAACCGAGGGCGGATTTTTTGTTTAACCTATGAAACAATGGATTGTCCTGTTCCTGTTTTTTACGCTTGCATCGCAGGCGCAGCAGGCCGTTGACCATAATCCGGGGAAAGCAATCATCAAAAAAACGATCCGCGGCCGCAATGCCAACAATCCCGAAAAAAAGCTGAAAAGCTTCACATTCAAAAGCTATTCGAAGCTCATCGTTTCGGCGAATCCGGATTCTATTCCTGGAAAACTCGACACGGTTTCGAAAAGAAAATTCCTCGGTAAGCGCTATACCAAAATCGATTCGACACAATACAAATTCAAGAAATTCATCCGCAGACAGCATTTCTTCGAAACCGAAAAAGTATCGCAGTACCAGTTTGACGGAAACAACCTCAAAGAAACCATTATCGGCACAAAAATGTCGGGTTTCCGCGAACCGATTTACGAAGTGCTTGGGTTCAACCTGCAATCCTTTTCTATTTACGACGAATATTACGAACTCTTCGAAACCAAATACAACAGCCCAATCGCAAGCGATGCTTTTTCCGATTACCAATACCAGCTTTTGGATTCGGTGACTATTGAAGGCAGGAAAACTTACAGAGTCGCTTTCAAAAACAAAAAGAAGCGGAAAAAAGCCGGTCTCGAAGGCATATTGTATATTGACAGTAGCAGTTTTGCGATTGCCAAAGCCGACATGAATATCAAAGGCGTGCTGAACATCCGCAGTGAAAATGAATTCAAGTACATTCCCGAAGAGCAGCTTTGGTTTCCCACAGGCCGGAATCTCAAAATAACCAAAGGCAACAACGATGAAGACGTCAGGCTTCCGGGAAGCACGATTAAATTTGATGCCGTAACCAACGGAAATTCCAAACGGGAAAAAGAAACTTCCGATTTCACTTATCTGCTTTCGGAAACAAAATATTCGGATTTTAACTATAACATTCCCGTCCAAATCAAAAAGGCAGCGATTGCGATTGATGTCAAAGATTCGGCGATACACCAACAGGAAAGTTTCTGGAATAGCTACCGCAAAGATTCGATTGATGTTCGTGAGAAGAATACTTATACCACGCTTGACAGCATTGTCGCCAAGGAAAAAATTGAGAAAAAACTGCGCCTCGGCAGGAAAATTATCAACGGCTATATTCCTTTTGGGCCAATCGATTTAGACCTGCGCTACCTGTTGAGCTATAATAATTATGAAGGTTTTCGTCTCGGTCTTGGCGGGATTACCAACGACAAATTCTCCGACAAATACCGCGTTGAAGGCTATTCGGCATATGGAACCAAAGACGGGAATTTCAAATACAATCTTGGCGGCGCAGCGCGAATCGGGCGCTTTTCATCGACTTGGGTTGGCGGTTCCTATACCGATGACGTGCGCGAGATCGCGAGTACGTCGTTTGCGATTGACAAGCGCGTATTTAAATTGTATGATCCGCGGCCAATCAACGTCAGCACTTTCTACAAATACAATACGAACCGGATTTTCATCGAGACAAAAATCATCCCGAGAACCGAAAGCATCTGGCAGCTTTCCCAAAGCCGCGTCGAGCCACAATTCAATTATGTGTTCAACGCGAATGACAAGCTGTACACTGTTTTCCACATGACGACGGCGATGGCGTCGATTCAGTGGAATCCGTTTAGCGAATACATGCAAACGCCCGTCGGGCGCATTGAGGTTGAAAAAAGGTTTCCGAAATTCACTTTCCAGTTTACACAGTCATTGCCCAAAATCCTCGACAATGATTTTGAATTCGGCAAGATCGATTTCCGTGGTGAATATGAAAAAAAATACCTCGACGGCCAAAAATCGGCATTGGTCATTGAAGCGGGTTATGCTTATGGCGATGTGCCGCTGACGCATTTGTACAATACTTCACCGAACAGCCTGACGAAAGACAAAATCCAGGAGCGGATTACGATTGCCGGCAAGAACAGTTTTGAGACGATGTATTTCAATGAATTTTTCTCAAGCGAATATGTCATGCTACAATTAAAACACGGATTTAAACGCGTGACATTGTTCGGGAAAGTCCGTCCTTCATTGGTATTGGTTACGAGAATGGCTTGGGGAAATATGGAAAAACCCGAGCAGCATATCGGCATCCAATACAAAACATTGGACAAGGGTTATTTTGAATCCGGAATCGAACTGAACCAGATTTACAAAGGTTTTGGGCTGTCAGGATTTTACCGTTACGGGCCAAATCAGCTGATGCGTCTCGAAGACAACTTATCAATAAAACTGAGCTTTATCCTGAACATCGGGTTTTAGTGTGCCGAGACGAATTTGAGGCCGATGATCGAAGCGATCAATGTCGTCAGGAAGAAAATCCGCCAGAAAGTCGCCGGTTCCTTAAACACAAAAATGCCGACCAATACCGTTCCGACTGCACCGATTCCGGTCCAAACCGCATAAGCCGTTCCAATCGGCAGCGTCTGTGTGGCTTTATACAGCAACAACATGCTGATGGAAAGGCAGGCGAAAAAACCGACCATCCAAAAAGTGGAAATGTTTCCTGAAGTTTCTTTGGCTTTGCCGAGACAGGAAGCAAAACCAACTTCAAAAAGCCCTGCGATGACCAGTAAAATCCAGTTCATTTATATGAATTTATAACCCAGCCCAAATGTCCAGATTTGTTTGTCTTTGGCATCATAGCCGTAGTAAGGCGTAATGAACATCCATCTTTTGTATTCGATTATTGGAGAAACCGCAAGTCTTGGCAGTGCTTTTTTGTCCATGACAATCAATGACGGAAAACAGCCGGCACCGACTTTGAAGTTTTTCGTGAATTTGTATTTGAGGCTTGGTCCGCCAACATTGATTCCGAGGGTTTCACTCCCATAGGAAATACCGAGCATGCCGTCGAATCCGGCTTCGAAATTATTTTTCGGTGGCGCTGGCGCTGGCGTTTCCTGTGCCAAAATCACTGTCGAACACAGCAGCAAAAACAAAAAAATAACCCGTTGCATAGTTTATGGCTTGATGATTAACACTGACGGAATATTGCTGAGCCAGATGCTTTGCGAATTGACGAGTTTTTTCCAACTGTCCAGGCTGACGACCATAATGTCCTGTTTGATAAGGAAATCTTTTTTCATGATGCGCTCTTCCATCATCGTGATGTTGTTTGGCATCCTGTTTTTGATATGATCAATGCTGTCGTAAATTTTGCTGTTGTCCTTAATGGCGCCATTCGGATCGACAAAAGTGATTTGCGAATCGTTGTTGTCGACGAGTTTCTGGGCATATTCGGTCAGAAATGCATCTTCATTGCTGAAAATTGGCATGAAAACACGGTTCAGGCTTTCAAGGTCTTTGTCGACGAGGATTCCGACAGGCATTTTGGATTTGGCCACAATCTGGCGCGTCCTTTCATCAAATGGCGAATTTTCAAAAAGGCCTTCTTTTCCGATAAACTTATCGATCAAGCGGTCGGGATTGATGATTCTTGTAGTATAGCCCAAGACTTTGCCAAGCAATGTGCCTTCAAAAATCGATTGTCCCAAACCAACCAGCAACAAGTTGTATTCTCCATGATTGGCAATATCGATGATGTCGTTGTCAATATCATTGGAAGCCTTGAACAACGTCACGATATTTTGTCCAAGATGCTCCGATTCGGCAATTACCGGCGCAAAACTTTTGTGTTCTTCTTCCTCAAGCCCAAATGTATGCAACTCGTTGCTCAATGTCAGGTGCATTGCAGTCACAATCGCATCGCTGTTTTCTTTTTTGACGAGGCTGTTCGCGAGGCGCAACAATGATTTTCCCCTTTCGGCATTCCCAAATGAAATGAGCACTTTGTATTTATCGGCTTTTATTTCATCCGGAACAATGACATCTTTGGTCTTGAACAGGAAGTTAATCAGGTCTAATGCCGGTCCGGTCATGAAAGTTGTGACCAAAGCCATAATCACAAGCATGGCAAAAATCCTGTCGTCCAAAACGCCAAGATCTTTCCCGATGTTGAGGACAATCAGTTCCATCAAACCACGGGTATTCATCAATGCGCCAATAGCCAGGCTGTCGCGCCAGTTTTGCCCGACGAATTTTGCCGCGAGTGCGCTTCCGAGAAATTTTCCGGCAACGGCAACGGCAATGATAAGACCTGTGATTTTCCACAATTCAGGCGTATCGATAAGCCCGATTTTCGTCCGCAATCCTGTGAATACGAAGAATAATGGCAATAAAACAATCACCGCAAAGTCTTCAATTTTTTCAATGATAATGGTTCGGAAATTCGTATTTTCAGGCATGATCGCGCCGGCCATAAAAGCGCCGAACAAGGCATGAATTCCAATGAGTTCAGTTGTATAAGCGGAAATAATCAGCGTCAAAAGGAAAATCGCAACGACTTGCTTGCTTAGGCTTTCTTTAGAATTCTTCAATTCGCCAACGCGTTTCAGGAATGGCCTGACGACTTTCAGCATTAGGAAAACATAGGCGATGGCCAAGCCAATGACATACAAAGAGCTGACGAATGAGCCTGCTTTTACGATCGCAATCACCGTAGCCAGAATACACCACGCGGTAATGTCGTCGGCGGCAGCGCAAGTAATGACAATCGTGCCGAGTTTTGTTTTATGGATGCCGCGTTCCTGTACGATTCTCGCGAGAACCGGGAATGCGGTGATGCTCATCGCAATACCCATAAAAAGGGCGAATGACGCAAACTCGACACCCGGAGGAGCAAATTGGCGGTAAATGAAATATGAGAGTCCGATGCCCAATGCAAACGGAAAAATGATGCTCGCATGACTGATGACAACGGCGTCGTTCGCCTTATTCTTCAACGCTTTCAAGTCGAGTTCCATCCCGATGACAAACATGAACAGCATCAACCCAATTTGGCTTAAAAGCTTCAGGTTGCCAAGGGATTCGACTGGGAAAAGCGCAAGTGAGAATTCCGGAAAATACATGCCAACCAATGATGGACCCAAAACAATTCCCGCAATCATTTCACCAATTACAGACTGCTGCCCTATTTTCCTGAAGAACCAGCCAAAAATTCTGGCAACAAAAATGATGGTAATAATCTGGAGTAACAAAATCGCCAAAGATTCCTGGAAATTGTGCGCCATCGAGCCGCAGAATTCTGACCATTGGTCTTTTCCGGATGTCGGCGCGACAATCGATCTTCCTGCTTCCAGGTATTTCCCTTTTGAGACAATCCAGTAAATCAGTATCGAAAAGCCTCCGATAAGGGCTACATAAAAAATGGAATTCCTAAAATTCTTCATGCAATCAGTAGTGTTTGGTTTGGCGCCGTAAAGGCACCCAAATATATAAATAATAGCAATTCAATCGGACAAATGCTCAAAATTTAATACACTATTCCCACTCAAAAATTATTCACATAAAAAGTGTTATAAATATTTGAAAACAGTTGGTTTTATTTACCTTTGCACCCATTTAATCGTTATGAAAAACAGGTACACGGCAGGGTTTTGGGAAAAGCTCGCCAGGATCATTCTTAAGAACAGGGTTGGGATTTTAGGCGCCATCGTTGCGATCACTATTTTCCTTGCATTGCAATGGAAGAATCTTGGCATGACGTATACTGAAGCCAATCTGCTTCCGAAAAAACACATCGTAAACCGCCAATACACCGACTTCCTGAATAAATTTGGCGAAGAAGGAAACCTCATCGTCATCGGGTTTAAGGATGACCGTTTTTTTACTCCAAAAGCATATGCCGCCTGGAATGAACTGATGACCGGCCTGAAAAATGCCAAGGAAGTCGAACTCGTCGTATCGCTTAACGATTTGAAGAAACTCGAAAAAGATACAATTGGCGAGAAATTCCAACTCGTGCCATTGATTGACCAGAAGCAAACCGTCAATCCTGAATATTTGCAAAAAATAAAACACGAACTGTTCAATGACCTGCCTTTTTATGAAGGTTTGTTGTTCAACAAGGAATCGGGCAGCATCCGTTCTGCAGTTTATCTGAACAAAAAAATCGTCAATACCGAAGCCCGGAAAATCTTCATCCTCGAAAACCTCGTCCCAAAAATCGAGCAATTCGAGAAAAAAACCGGAATCGACCTTCGCGTTTCGGGAATGCCATACATCAGGACAATCAATGCCGACAATATGAAAGGCGAAATTGCCTTGTTCATAGGCGCGGCTTTGCTGACTGTTTCATTGATTTTCTTTTTCTTTTTCCGTTCCTACCGTGCGACATTCATTTCCATTTTCATTTTGCTGTTTGGGGTGATGTGGTCATTCGGGACGCTCGGATTGTTTCATTACAAGATCACGATTCTGACTGCGATCATCCCGCCGTTGATTATCGTCATCGGGATTACGAACTGTATTTTCCTGATCAACAAATACCAGCAGGAAATCAAGATACACAACAACCAGGCGAAGGCTTTGCAGCGTGTGATTTCAAAAATCGGGGTGTCGACATTGATGACAAATCTTACGACGGCCGCAGGTTTTGCAACGTTTATGATTACCGGGAATGATCTGCTTTTCGAATTCGGGCTGGTGACTTCGATCAACGTGATTTCGGTTTATTTATTGACATTGTTCGTTGTACCGATTGTTTACAGCTTTATGTCGGTGCCCAAGGAAAAACACCTCTACCATTTGAGCAAAACCTATATTTCTTCCCTTTTGGATTGGGTTGAAAAAATGGTCAAGGACAAACGCAAAACCATTTACGCCATCTACGGATTGCTTTTGGTTTTCAGCATCATCGGGGTTTCGCAGATGAAAATCTCAGGAAGCCTTATTGGCGAAATGCCAAAAAGCGCGGCGTTCTTTAAAGACATTTTGTTTTACGAAAAGGAATTCCATGGCGTCATGCCGCTGGAAATCATGATTGATACCAAGCGAAAAAAAGGGGTCATGAAGCTCTCAACCATGAAAAAAATGGATGAGCTGCAGCAAACGATTGCACAAATTCCAGAATTGTCAAAACCAGTTTCGATTGTCAATCTTGTGAAATATTCGAAACAGGCCTATTATAACGGCAACCCGGAATATTATCAACTGCCGACTTCGCAGGAACAGATTTTCATTTTGGCGTATGCGAAAAACGCGACGAAAAACTCGAAGGACAACCTGATGAAAAGCTATGTCGATTCGACCGGGCAATATGCGCGGATCACGACTTTCATGAAAGACATCGGGACGCAGGAAATGGCGCATGTTGAAGCAACGCTCCATAAGAAAATCGACAAGATTTTTCCAAAAGACCGCTACGAAGTCACGCTGACCGGAAAGGCATTGGTGTTCCAAAAAGGAACATCTTACCTTGTCGACAACCTGATCGAATCCCTGATTTTCGCGATTTTTATGATTGCGGGATTGATGGCGTATATGTTCCGGTCGGTGAAAATGATTTTGGTTTCGGTCATCACGAATATTTTACCATTGTGTATCACTTCCGGGTTGATGGGTTATTTGGGCATTCCGCTCAAGCCGTCGACGATTTTGGTGTTCAGTATTGCGTTTGGGATTTCTGTCGACAATGCGATCCAGTTTATGGCCAAATACAGACATGACCTGATCCGCAATAAAGGCTATGTCAAAAAATCGGTCCTCAGTGCGTTGCGCGATACGGGAATCAGTACTTTTTATACCTCAGTTGTCCTTATTTTCGGATTTGCGGTATTTACACTTTCGAGTTTTGGCGGCACGATTGCGTTGGGCGGATTGATTTCGTGTACGCTGTTGTTTGCGATGTTCGCAAATTTATTGGTATTGCCGGCATTGGTGCTGACATTCGAGAAAAAACGCCTTAAGAAGGAAAAACTCGTTGACGACGGCATTATTGAAGATTAACGAAAAGCCCTAGCCCTGATAGAGGCGATATCCTTTTTGAGGAACGAAAAAAGATAAAGCCGAAAGCAGGAAATAGCTCCCAAAAAACAAACAACAATATTATATTTGTATCCGGTTCAAACCGATTTTAACAATAGAAAAATGAAGCATACCAAAGTTAAAGAACTGCTCTGCTGCACGAAACCGCTGACGGACATCAATGCCAAAGGCTGGGTGCGGACATTTAGGAACAACCAATTCATTGCGTTGAACGACGGTTCGACGATCAACAATATACAGTGCGTCGTGGATTTTGAAAACACGCCGGAAGACATTTTGAAACGGATTACGACCGGTGCCGCAATTTCGGTCACGGGCGATTTGGTCGAAAGCAAAGGCGCGGGACAGAAATGGGAAGTGCAGGTCAGGAAACTCGAAATCCTTGGCGATTCCGATCCTGAGAAATTCCCGATGCAGCCGAAGAAACACTCTTTGGAATTCCTTCGCGAAAATGCGCATTTGCGTGTGCGTACGAATGCGTTTGGCGCGATTATGCGCGTGCGTTCGGTTTTGGCTTTTGCCGTGCACCAATATTTTCAGGAAAAAGGTTTTGTATATGTCAATACGCCGGTGATTACCGGTGCCGATGCGGAAGGCGCAGGCGAAATGTTCCAGGTGACCGCGTTGCCTTTAGACAATTTACCGAAAACCGAAGACGGAAAAATCAATTACCGAGAGGATTTCTTTGGGAAACATACCAATTTGACGGTTTCAGGGCAATTGGAAGGCGAGACTTTCGCGATGGCTTTGGGGCAGATTTATACTTTTGGGCCGACATTCCGTGCGGAAAACTCGAATACGTCAAGGCATTTGGCGGAATTCTGGATGATTGAGCCGGAAGTCGCTTTTAACGATTTGAATGACAACATGGATTTGGCTGAGGATTTCATCCAATATGTCGTGAAATATGCGATCGAGAAATGTGGCGATGACTTGAAATTCCTCGAAGGCAGACTGATTGATGAAGAGAAATCCAAACCGCAGCTCGAACGCAGTGAAATGACTCTTTCGGAGAAACTGAACTTCGTTTTGGAAAACAATTTCAAGCGCGTTTCTTACACCGAAGCGATTGACATTTTACGCAATTCCAAACCAAACAAGCACAAGAAATTCAACTATATCATTGAGGAATGGGGCGCCGATTTACAATCGGAACACGAACGTTTCCTCGTCGAAAAGCATTTTAAATGCCCGGTGATTTTGTATGATTATCCGGCCAACATCAAGGCGTTTTACATGCGCCTGAACGAAGACGGAAAAACCGTACGCGCGATGGATATCTTATTTCCCGGAATCGGCGAAATCGTAGGTGGTTCACAAAGGGAAGAACGTTACGACGTCTTGCTGGAAAAAATGCGCGTGCTTGGCATTGACGAGGAAGAATTGTGGTGGTATCTGGATACGCGCCGATTCGGATCTGCCGTGCATTCGGGATTCGGGCTTGGTTTTGAAAGACTGGTGATGTTCGTGACCGGAATGGGGAATGTTAGGGATGTGATTCCGTTTCCACGTACGCCAATGAATGCCGAGTTTTAAAAACTTCGTTTTATATCTATTTAAAAGTCCGGCTGTCGCCGGACTTTTTGTTTTTGTCTTTTTTCGCTTCACGACATTCGCTGCCGCGGGCTTTCTTTTGCCTGGCCGCAAAAGAAACAAAAATGCCGAAGCGGCCTTTCACATTGACTGAAATTTCTAAACCTTGCTGCATTCACGAGCCAAGCCGTTCGCCTTGCAGGCTCAACTCGGGGCTCGCTCCTACTTATTGCTAATGCGCAAGCGCGGAACATTTTTCTAAGCAGCGGTGGTTTGAAATTTCTAGCCAATACGAAAAACACCGCGCTAATCGGAATTTAATGTCTTATTTTCGGCTTGCGCGCTGCGCCGAAAATCCTACCAACATGATTTTGAGTGCGGTGACGATTGATTTTAATAGTGAAAGTAAATGATCCGGTCAGGCAAATAATCCATCGTGAGGTTTCGCGCATTGGATTGCGCAGGCGGGCACCTGCTGTTTGAAGATGGCGTAAAATCAAAAGCTGTCTGAGCCGCAGGCGAGTTCTTTTGATTTAGCCATCAAAAACTTAGCAGGTCGCCGAGCGATTGCGCGTCGGCCTTTTTGCTTCTTTTGCGGCCAGGCAAAAGAAGGCCAACAGCAGCGAAATGCTAATCAAACCCGAATCGCAACGGTTTGCACAAAATCCCTAGCCCGGATGGAAGCGGCATCCTTTTTAAAAACTTGCAAAGTTTTAAAAAGATATAGCGGACAGCCGGATTAGCTCCTAAAAAATGAAATTCTTTTCGTAAATTTGAGCAACTAATCGTTATTTAAAACATGCTCAAGCAATTCCTCAACCTCAAGCTTTCCCAAAAATTATCGCCGCAGCAGATCCAACTGATGAAGCTGATCCAATTGCCAACACAGGCTTTTGAGCAGCGACTGAAAGAGGAAATGAACGAGAATCCGGCGCTTGAAGCCGGAAAAGAAGAGGAAGAGGAATACGAAAAAGACGAATTCGACAACGAGGAAGAGTTTGATGATTATGATGAATTTGAAAGCGACAGAATTGAAGCTGAAGACATCAACATCGATGAATACTTAAGCAACGACGAAACGCCCGACTACAAACTCAAGGCCAACAACTACAGTGACGACGACGAAACACGTGAAACGCCGCTTGCCGCACCGGTGACTTTCCACCAGGATTTGCTCAACCAACTCAACACTTTCATACTGACGGAAGACGAGCGCGAAATCGCCGAATTCCTCGTAGGAAGCATTGACGACATGGGTTATATCCGCCGCAGCATTCCGGATATTGTCGACGATATGGCATTTACGCAAGGTATTTATACCGATGAGAAAACGGTCGAGCGTATCATGCATATCGTCCATGAATTGGAACCTTCCGGTGTTGGTGCACGCGATTTGCAGGAATGCCTGATTTTGCAATTGAAACACAAAACCCCAACGGAATCGGTGGCATTGGCAGCCGACATCATCGAAAACCAGTTTGATGCCTTTACGAAAAAACATTACGACAAGCTCCAGCAACGATACGATATTTCCCTTGAAAAGCTCAAAAATGCCATTGGCGAAATCGAAAAGCTGAACCCAAAACCGGGGAATTCCTTTACCGGAAACCAGAAACTGATTGAGCATGTCGTTCCCGATTTTGCGATACGGATTGTCGAAGGCGAACTCGAACTGACACTCAATGGGCGGAATGCCCCGACTTTGCACGTATCCAAGGATTACCAGGAAATGATGCAGACGTATAAGGATACGCGGGAGAAATCTTCTGCGCAGAAAGATGCGGTGCAGTTCATCAAGCAAAAACTCGATTCTGCAAAATGGTTTATTGACGCCATCAAACAGCGCCAGGAAACACTCTATGTGACAATGAACGCGATCATGCATTACCAGGAAGAATACTTTCTTGAAGGCGACGAAACCAAACTGCGCCCGATGATTTTAAAGGATATTGCCGATATGGTTGGATTGGATATTTCGACGATTTCGCGCGTTGCCAACAGCAAATATGTCGAAACGCCTTATGGAACTAAGCTGGTCAAGGAATTCTTTTCCGAATCGATGACCAACGACCAGGGCGAAGAAGTATCGACTTTGGAAATCAAGAAAATCCTGAAAGATGTCATCGGGGAAGAAGACAAGAAAAAACCGCTTCCCGACGACCAGCTGGCCGACATCCTAAAAGAAAGAGGTTACCCGATTGCGCGGAGAACCATTGCGAAATACCGTGAGCA
>DATHKH010000031.1:0-17224 GCA_035286325.1 Flavobacterium sp. | reverse complement strand
TCGAGCGCTTCGTCGCTGTTGACTTCGAGTGCTTTATAAGAAGCTTGCAACGTTTTGAGGTTTTTCTCGGTCGCGGCGCATTCGGTGGCGAGTTTGCTTTTCTCGGCGTTGAGTTGGTCGAGTTGCGCCTGCAAATTCGTCTTGTCAACTTCCAATTGGTTTTTAGCCGATGTCAGTTGCTCATTTTCATCTTGTGCGGCACGCTGTTCTTTTTTGAGTGCGGCATATTTCGCCTCGAGCTCATTGTAGACTTTTTTGGAAACGCACGACGTCATCAGTGCGATTGCGAGAATTACTGCTGATACTTTTTTGATCATTATGTTTTGTTTTAATTGGTGTTCAAATGTTTATTTTAATTCGGAATGCCCTAGCCCGGATTGAAATGGAAAATCCTTTTTTTAAGGATTCGCCTGGAGCACCGCGGAAGGCAAATTCCTTAAAAAAAGATTGCAATGGAAAGCCGGAAACAGCTCCCAAAATCAATCAATCTCTAATAAAATCGGGCAATGGTCCGAATGTTTCGCTTCCGACAAAATCACGGCACGCTTCATCCGGTCTTTCAATGGCTCGGAAACCATCGCATAATCGAGGCGCCAACCCTTGTTGTTGCCACGCGCATTGTTGAAATTGCTCCACCATGTATAATTGTGCGGGGCTGCGTTGAAATGGCGGAAACTATCGGTGAATCCGCTTTCCACTAATTTCGTAAACCACGTACGTTCTTCGGGCAAAAATCCTGAAACACGGACATTGCGGATTGGATCGTGGATATCAATCGCCTCATGGCAAATGTTGTAATCGCCGCAAAGCACAAGATTCGGGCGCGTTTTTCTGAGATCGTCAATGTAATTCTGGAAATCGTCCATATACATGAATTTATGCGGAATCCGGAGCGCATTCGTTCCCGACGGCATGTAAAAACTCATGACGGAAATGTCGCCAAAATCGGCGCGGATGTTTCGCCCTTCAAAATCCATGTGCTCGATTCCGGTTCCGAAAACGACATTATCGGGCTTGATTTTCGACAAAATCGCGACACCGCTATAGCCTTTCTTTTCTGCGGAATACCAATAATGATACGGATAGCCGGCGAGTTCAAAATCGAGTAGCGGAATCTGTTCAGAAGTGGCCTTGATTTCCTGGAGGCAGATGACATCGGGGTCGGCGGATTGCAGCCATTGGATAAATCCTTTGTTGATGGCCGCGCGAATCCCGTTGACGTTATAGGAAATGATTTTCATTCACTTACAATTAAGTGCTCCAAAAGTAGTAAAAAAAGGTTGATTTACACCCGACAAAAAACAGCAAAATACTTCCTGTAGGTCGTTGCTTAACTGGCTTTTTTTCTATCTTTGTTTCTCTCTCAAAAAAAACGAACTGTAAATGGGTTTAGTCACCGCCAAGGAAGTTGCAAAAGCGATAAAAACCGACAAGTATGGGTTTTTAGGCACATTTTCAGGCTGGCTACTGATGAAAATCCTGAAGATTTCCAACCTCAACGACATTTACGACCGGAACAAGCATTTGAAGGATGTCGAATTCCTGAATGCGATTCTGGACGAATTCCAGATCAAGTTCGAAATCCCTGAAGAAGATTTAAAACGGCTGCCGAAAGAAGGCGCATACATTACGATTTCGAACCATCCGTTGGGCGGCATCGACGGTATTTTGCTGTTGAAGCTGATGCTCGAACGCGAACCGAATTTTAAAATCATCGCGAATTTCCTGTTGCACCGCATCGACCCGATGAAACCGTATATCATGCCGGTCAATCCATTTGAAACGCATAAGGACGCGAAGTCGAGTGTCATCGGAATCAAGGAAACGCTGCGCCATTTAAGCGACGGCAAACCGCTTGGCATGTTTCCGGCGGGCGAAGTGTCAACCTACAGTGACGGCAAATATGTCGTTGATAAAGACTGGGAAGAAGGCGCAATAAAAGTCATCCGCAAAGCTCAGGTTCCGGTGGTTCCGATTTATTTCCATGCCAAAAACAGCCGGTTGTTTTATATGCTTTCGAAACTCAACCCGACGTTGCGCACGGCAAAACTGCCTTCGGAATTGTTTTCGGCGAAAGACCGCGTGATTAAAGTGCGTATTGGGAAACCGATTTCCGTCAGCGAGCAAAATGAACACGCAACATTAGAGGAATATTCTGAATTCCTGCGCAAGAAAACCTACATGCTGGCGAACCCATTTGAGAAAGAGAGTTCGTTTTTGAATGCGCCCAATCTAAAGCTTCCGAAAAGCCCGAAAAGCCCGAAAAAAATCGCGACGCCTGCGAACCAGGAAAAAATGATTAAGGAAGTCGACTCATTGCGGACGACGGATTGCCGTTTGCTGCAAAGCAAAAATTACGAGGTTTTCTTTACCGAAGCCAACAAAATCCCGAATGTCCTGCATGAAATCGGAAGGCTGCGCGAAGTGACTTTCCGTGAAGTCGGCGAAGGCACAAACGAATCGATTGACATTGATAAATACGACAAATATTACCACCATATGTTTTTGTGGGATGCGACTACCAATCAGATTGCCGGCGCTTACCGTATGGGATTGGGTTCGGAGATTTATCCCAAATACGGGATTGGCGGGTTTTATCTGCAGGAATTGTTCCGTTTTGAACCTGAATTGTTTGACATGATGTCGAAGTCGATCGAAATGGGACGCGCGTTCATTACGAAAGATTACCAGCAAAAACCGATGCCTTTGTTCCTATTGTGGAAAGGGATCGTGCATACGACGCTTCGTTATCCGGACCATAAATTCCTGATTGGCGGCGTCAGCATCAGCAACCAGTTTTCGGATTTCTCAAAATCCTTGATGATTGAGTTTATGAAATCGCATTATTACGACCCGTATGTCGCGCAGTATATTTACCCGAAAAAAGAATACAAAGTCAAGCTGAAAGATGCCGATAAGGATTTTGTGTTTAATGAAGCGGAATCGGATCTGAACAAATTCGACAAAATCATTGACGAACTCGAACCCGGAAGTCTGCGCCTGCCGGTACTGATCAAAAAATATATCAAGCAGAATGCGAAAGTCGTCGCGTTTAATGTCGACCCATTGTTCAACAATGCCGTTGACGGATTGATGTACATCAGGATTGCCGATATTCCGGAAAGCACGATGAAACCTGTTATGGAAGAATTCCAGGCGGAACTCGAGCGGAAACTAGCCGAAAAAGGCGAACTGCATTAATAGTTTTCCTTTACTCTCGCTTTGAACGATTCCCAATCTTTTGCGGAAAGCACTTCTTTCTTTGTGATTCTTTTCCCTTTAATATACTCTACGATGGCCTTGGCGCGTTCTTCCGATTCCGGATGTGTGCTGATCCAATAAAATTCGGCAGGCAGTGTTTTATCATTCGCCATTTTGAACATGAAATTTGCGAATTGCTCCGGATCCAGATCGGCTTTGATCAGATAATCGACTGATGCGATATCCGCTTCCGATTCGAGTTTTCGGTCATAAGCGGAAGAAGACAAGGTTTTGGCGATTTGCCCGGCCATTTGCTGTCCACGTCCGCCGGTTGCGACGGATACCAACACTGAAAAACCAACTTCCTTCACGAGTTTTTTCATGACATGGTCTTTTTCAATGTGCGCCATTTCGTGTCCTAAAACGCCCGCAAGTTCGGATTCGTTGTCACAATCCTTAATCAATCCTGTGTATACAACGAGGTGATTTCCGGGCAAGGCAAAGGCATTGACTTCATCTTTTTCGACAATGTGGAGTTTGATGTCTTTGCGGTCAAAGCCGTTTTTATCGGCGATGTGCGTGATTAGTTTATCGATTGGTTTTACAACCGAATCATTCGTGATGACTGTTTCCGTTCTTTCGATGGATTCCCAAATCATGTCGCCCAATTTTTCCGCAGTCGTATTGTTGACTTTGTCGACATGAAAAAGCCGCATGAAATCCACTTGTGAAAAGGCGAGCCAAATGGCCACAAAACTGACGATGACAACCGCGCCCTGGAATATGGTTTTCTTTATCATTATGCTCTGGTAGTTAAGTTGGCCAAATTTCCGAAAAACCAAAGTTGCACATGAATGCCTTTTCTGGTTTGGACTGCGGAGTAAATCGTCGAAATGAATTCGAGGGCGTTGAAGAAAATCACGGTAAACAAATACGCGAAATATTCGTTGGACAATTTCTCGTCACTGAAAACAATCGAAACCGTCCACCAGAAACACGCACTGTTTACGAATAACAATCCCAACTGCGACCACAACGCCTGTGTGCAATGCCACCTGACAAAATAAGTGCCTTTGCGATTGGCGAGAAAGAAACAGAAAGTCGCAATCAGGTTTACAATCGGGAAAGGCAGCCCTGCGACGAGCGCGACGAGTGACATCAGGTAACTGTTGGAAGCTTTTTCGGCTTCGTGATCTCCGGGTTTGTACGGAAATGCTTTTGTTGCTATCATAAATGTTTGTAAATGTTCCACATCCAGTTGGCCAGGACAAGGGCAATCAGCAAAACGGCAATCCAACGGATGTTGATGGTTTGTTCCGCTTTTTTATAGAAATTGAGCAGGGTTTGTTTTTTTGATACCAGGTCATACACGAGCCAAACAGGAACAATCAGCAATATCGCTGCCGAAAGGATTCCGAAAGGATTCATTAAAACCGACCCCAAAACATCGCCATGCAAAAGCAAAAGCAACGCCCGGGTTGACCCACAGGAAGGACAGGGAATCGTGGTGATTCTTTTAAAGATGCAAATCCCAAAATCGAGATTGTTGGAATGGTTGTAAATTGAAAAAAAGACCCAGATATACCCTGTTAAACAAGCCAGGCCAAGAATAGCATATAACTTGTTTCTTCCCATTGGTTTATGTTAGTATAAAACCTGCTGAAGCATTTCCATGTTTTTCTCACGGGTAGCGCCCATAATCAGGAACCAGTCCACGATGGTCCAGATTCCGAATCCGCCACAAGTCAAAAGCTTGCCAATTCCCAAACCGGTATCGCCGATATAAAACCTGTCGATTCCGAGTCCGCCGATTAATATTGAGATGATTAAACTTGTCGTTGGATCTTTCAATTGCAACATTTGGATGGCACCCCATCTTGTATCATCAAGTTGCAGCAAACGCTCGCGCACGCCATTTAAATGATGTCCTTCAAAAAATTTTGCGTTCATCATCATGAACATGTCTACTTTCTGTGCTTCCATTTTTGTTTGTTTTGGTTTATGCCCGAAGGCGTTTATTATGTGATTGAAATTTTAAAACCAGGGCTTTCTGCCTTCCTGGTATGTCCTGTAGAATTCGTCATCCGATTTGGTCAGGTAAATGATGCCTTCAATAAATCCGACGATACTGCCGATGCCGCAAGTGATCACCGTAATGATAATCTGGTAAATGCCTTCTTTAGTATATCCCAAAATAAATTTGTGGATGCCCAATCCTCCGAAAAGGATTCCCATAACGCCTGCCAATACTTTCTTGTTTTCCTGGCGTGGCTGATTCCAGCTTGGTTCTTGTGATGTTTCCATTGGTTTTTGATTTTGTTGGTTCGGGAGCTAAAATATAAAAATTATAGAAACGCGCTATCATTTGGTTCCCAAAGTTCAATTTTATTTCCCTCTGGATCAAGAATCCACCCGAATTTTCCGTAATCAAAACTTTGCATTTCACCAACGATGACAACGCCTTCGCGCTGTAATTTTTCGAGCAACGATTCTAAATTTTCAACCCTGAAATTCTGCATAAACTGCTTTTCCGAAGGATTGAAATAATCTGTATTCTCCGCAAAAGGCGACCATTGTGTCGAACAGTCATTGCCAGCAGCATCTTTCCACCAAAACGCACTGCCATAAGCATCAGTTTTCAGGCCGAGGTGTTTGCCGTACCACGCAACGAGTTCCTTAGAATTTTTGGATTTGAAAAATACACCGCCAATTCCTGTCACGCGTTTTTCTTCTTTTTCTTCAGGGCTTGCGCCAAAGTAAATCGCCTTGATTTTATCGACGATGACTTGCGCCAACCGTTCCTTGCTTTCAAATGTCCAGCCGGCAATGTGCGGCGACAAAATGGCGTTTTCGGAGTTTAATAAATATTGGAATGCCTCCGGAATATGGTCTTCCGTAAATAAATGTTCAAAAGATAATTTTTCGTATTCAAGGACATCGAGCCCAACGCCTAGGATTTTCCCGGATTGCATCGCGTCGACCAAATCGGCGGTCACGACATTTTTCCCACGCGAAGTATTTATGAGCCAGAATGGTTTGGCAAATGTGTCGATGAAATTGGCATTTACGAGTTTATCGGTTTCCGGCGTCCACGGGATATGCAGGCTGAGCACATCGCTTTTGGATTGCAATGCTGACAATGAAACTTGTTTGGCATTGACATCGCCAACGTTTGGAAGAATATCATAACACAACACTTCGGCTTCAAATCCGCGCAGTTTTTTGGCGAATGATTTTCCCATATTGCCATAGCCGATGATGCCGACGGTTTTGCCGTCGAGTTCATGGCCACGGTTTTTTTCGCGGTTCCAATGCCCGGATTTGATTTCGGCATCTGCTGTGTTGATTTTGTTGAAAAGCGCAAGCAACATCGCAAGTGAATGTTCGCCGACCGCATTTTTGTTGCCTTCAGGCGCGGCAATCAACACAACGTTTTTGGATGCCGCATAATCGGTATCGATGCTTTCGAGACCGGCGCCGACACGCGCTATGAATTGCAGGTTTGTGGCTTTATCGAGAAATGCTTTGTCGATATCGAAACGGCTTCGGATGACGATGCCTTGATAATCATGGATTTTGCTTTCGATTTCGGCTTTTGAGGATTTGTAATCCTGGTCATTTATAAAACCGGCTTGCTGCAATTGCTCCAATAAAATGGGATGGTTGCTGTCGATGTGGAGAATTTTGATGGTTCCGGGTTTCATTTGGAAAGTTTAGGTTTTCCAAAGTTATGAAAATCGTGCAAAGAAAACTGGGAATTCCGTAATGGTTATGGATTGCTGATTGCCTAATTTACGATGATTATTAAAAATGGAAATCATGAAAGGATATCACTATTATAAA
This sequence comes from Flavobacterium sp., assembly GCA_035286325.1. Taxonomy (GTDB): domain Bacteria; phylum Bacteroidota; class Bacteroidia; order Flavobacteriales; family Flavobacteriaceae; genus Flavobacterium. The sequence continues at coordinate 10,180 of DATHKH010000031.1, read as the reverse complement.
ACCTGCATTGATGCCTGTCTGAGATGCGCCGCCATTTGCAACCATTGTGCGTCGGCCTGTACGCTTGAAGACGATGTGAAAATGATGGCCGCCTGCATCCGCCTGGATATGGAATGTGCCGAAACCTGCTATGCGGCGGCAAAATTAATGAGCTTTGGCAGTGAAAATTCGGCAGACATTTGCCGCATTTGCGCAAAAATTTGTGAACTGTGCCGTGAAGAATGTGCGAAACACGACAATGAACATTGCCAGGAATGTGCGGAAGCATGCAGGGAATGTGCCGAAAAATGTGCGGCTATGGCGTAAACTTTCGGTTTGGGTAAACTGCGTTAGCGATTGAAACGAAAATCCTTTTTATTTTAGGATTCGCATGGAGCGCAGCGTAGTGCAAATCCTAAAATGGGAAGATTGCAGTGGAAAGCGCGGCCGCAGGCAACGCCCAAAAATTAAAATCCTAAAATCAATCTTGCCACAGCGAAGTACAAAATAATCCCGAATACATCGTTGGTTGTCGTGATAAACGGACCTGTAGCGATAGCCGGATCAATTTTATTTTTGTTGAGGAAAAGCGGCACCAAAGTGCCCAATGTAGCCGCAAAAATAATTACGACAATCAGCGACAGCGATATGGCAAGGCCGACTTGGTATTGTTGGTACATGACCGAATGGTAAAGGAAAATGAACAGCGAAATGATGCTTCCCGAAATCATCGCTACTGTCAGTTCCTTGCTGAAATATTGTTTGCTGAACTCTTTCAATGTGCCATTCGCCAAACCCTGCACGACAATCGCCGATGCCTGGACACCAATATTTCCGGCGGTTGCGGAAAGAAGCGGCACGAATATGATAAGGGTTGCGTATTTATGGAAAGCGCTTTCATTATTTTTTAGGACAAACGATGCTATGATTTCAATCACCATCCCGATGAGAAGCCACGGCAGGCGCGCTTTGGTCAGTTCAAGGACACTATCGCCGGCTTCTACGTCTTGTGTAATACCCGCGGCCAACTGGTAATCTTTCTCGGCTTCGTCACGGATAACGTCTACGATGTCATCAATAGTGATTCTTCCGACCAATCTTCCGAGTTCGTCTGTAACCGGAATGGCTTCCAAATCGTATTTCTGCATGATCCGTGCGACTTCAACATCTTCGGTATCGACGTTGACGGAGTTGAGTTTGCTGATGTATATTTCGCTGATCGGTGTTTTGGTCGACGTCGTCAATAAATCTTTCAACGACAAACGGCCCTTCAAACGGTCTTCGTCGTCGACGACATAAATCGAATGGACGCGCGAAATGTTTTCAGCCTGGATGCGCATTTGTTTGACACAGGTCAAAACGTTCCAGTTTTCATTGACTTTGACGAGTTCTTTGTGCATGATTCCGCCCGCAGTGTCTTCGTCATAACGCAAGAGTTCGACGATGTCTTTTGCATGCTCGACATCCTGCAATTCGGAGATGACTTCTTCCTTTTTGCTTTGTGACAATTCCGCGATGATGTCGGCGGCGTCATTGGTTTCAAGTTCGTCAAGCTCTTCAGCGATTTCTTTTGGCGAAAGCCTTTTCAGGATATTTTCGCGCAAATCGTCTTCCATTTCGAGAAGGATTTCCGCGGTTTTTTCACTGTCGAGGACTTTAAAGACGTAGGTCGCCTCGTCGATGTCGAGTTCGTCAAGAATCTCGGCAATATCAGCATGGTGCATGTCATTGAGCAGGGATTCGAGTTCCCTGTCATTTTTGCTTTCAATCAATTGCTCGAGTTGAACAATGAGTTCCTTGCTGATTTTAAACTCCATCGGCCTGTATTTTTTGAGTGAGTTCTATGAACTGCGCCACGTTCAATTGTTCCGGACGCAGTGCAAAGATAGCATCTTCACGTAAATTATCCGACAAATTTAAAGTTTTTAAGCTGTTGCGAAGGGTTTTCCGGCGCTGCTGGAACGCAGTTTTGACGACCGTAAAAAAGAGCTTTTCATTGCATGGCAAGGTAAAATTTTCTTTTCTCCTGAGTTTTAAAACGCCCGATTTGACTTTTGGCGGTGGCGTAAAAACAGTTTCGGAAACGGTGAATAGATAGTCGGCGTCATAAAATGCCTGTACCAATACCGACAGGATTCCGTAGGTTTTGTTGCCTTTCTTTTCGCAGATACGTTCGGCGACTTCTTTTTGGAACATCCCGGAAAATTCGGGAATGCGATGGCGGAATTCCAATGTGCGAAAAACGATTTGGCTCGAAATATTATACGGAAAATTCCCGATGACCGCAAATTCGCGGCCTTCAAAAAGGTCGTTGATGTTGTACTTCAGGAAGTCACCGGTGATGATTTTGTTGTGGAGCTTCGGATAATTCTCATTGAGATACGCGACTGATTCGGTGTCGATTTCGATCACTTCCGTGTTGACGTCGTTTTCCAATAAATACTTGGTCAAAACGCCCATTCCCGGCCCGATTTCAAGGACGTCATTGTAGCCTTCGAGGCTTAGCGTGTCGGCGATTTTTTTCGCGGTATTCTCATCGTTCAGAAAGTGCTGCCCGAGATGCTTCTTGGCTCTTACTTTATCCATAGGGTTGGTTTCAGGTTCAGCCTGAATCAAAGTTTAAACGGCCTTGTGGTCGCTTATGTGTTGCAATTCGGTGCGGAATGAATGGACTTTATCACCAAACATATTGGCCGTTGCCTGCCTTAATCTTGGCGCGTCTTCTTCATAATATTTGTCGAGTGTCGCTTTGCTGTCGGTGTAAAATTGTACGGAATACGTAAATCCGTGGTCTTCGACCAATACTTTTACAAGCCTGGCTTTGGAAAATTTCCCGGTTGCGATGACTTCCGGAATATGCGTGTGCTGCATCCAGTCGAGCCATTCTTCATGGACGTCCGGATGTATGTTTGATGTGACATTATAGATTATCATTGGGTTGGATTTTAGCTTCGCTCCGTTCACCTATCGGCTCGGGCGGAATTTTTAATATTTTGGATTTAACTATTCGTATCGCCGCGCAATTGCCTGTATTTCTTTCGTGCATCGATGAAATAAATGCTGTCTTCATGCTCAAAAAGCAACTTTTCGTATAACGGTTTTGCTTTTTCGGGATCTTTGAGGTTTTTGTTGTAGATCTCGGCCGAAAAATAAAGCGCCTCGTCAATATAAATGCCGTCTTTGTGGTTGTCGATGATGTCTTTGTATTGCGTCAACGCCAAGTCGTATTCACCGTTCTTTTCATAGATTTTACCAATCCGCAAAAGCGTCGCATCTTCAATTTCATTGCCTTTGTTTTCCTTCAATATCAATTTGAATTCGGCCAACGCTTCCTTGTTTTTATTCTGGTAAAGCAAATAATCGGCACGCGCGAATTTCTTTAGCGCGATGTGTGTTGAATCGGCGACGGTATTGTCATTGATCAACAGGAAATATTCCAATGCATCATTGGCAATCAGTTGTGACGAGGCTGATTTTAAAGTTTTGAACTGCTGTTGCGCCCAATCAAAATCGGTTTTGAAATAACTGGTCTTCGCTGATTTCAGGCTGGCTTCATGTCCAACGACATCGTTCTTTAAATCTTCCTCGATCTGTGAATAATAAATCAGCGCCTGGTTGAATTTTTCCTCAAACAATAAGATGTCGGCGAGTTCCATTTTGACGTCGGCATTCTGGTATTTATTTAAATCCAGGTTCAATGCGGTTTTCAGGATCGTTCTTCCCAACTCGGGATTTTTAAGGTTGAACGTCACAAAATGCGCCTGCAAAATCTGCAATGACAAAGTATACGGGCTGACGCCGAATTCCTTTAAAAGATTGTCAAAATCCATTTCGATGGCTTTATAATCTTTTTCCTGGGCATTTTTTATTTTTAAATCCGTCAGGAAATAATGTGCCTGAATCAGGGTTTCAAGATCGTTGGTGTTTTCAAGCACGAAAGTCAGGATTTCCTTTGCCGTTTCGGTATCGCCGTCTTCAATCGAAAGTTGCGCGAGGTTTACAATGTTCGCAAATGTTTCAGGGTTGCGTTTGTAAATCGCTTTTTCCTGTATGAACGCCTTTCCGTATTCTTTTTGCTGGACATAATACCAACTCAGGAATTGGTTCCAAAAAACATCCTGTCCTTTTTGCGCCCTGACCAACAACGCTTTCCGCAACGATTCGTTGAAATTCACGTCGGCATCTTCGGTCATGAAACGCGACAGTTGGTTTTGCACCATAATCAGGCTTTGCGGATTGGCAAATGATTCATCGAGGAAAGTCGAAATCATCATATCGGTATTTCCCTGCTGGCCGTAAAGCATCGCCATCTGGTAATTGAAGTTGAGTTTCGGCTCGAGTTCTACCGCGAGTTTATACGCCTGAAGTGCATAATCAATTAGTACACGCCGTTCGAAAACCGCTGCGATGGCGTAGACTTCAGTCGGTTGTTTCCTGATGCGTTCGATGGCTTCGTCGTAATTCTTTTTAGCTTTGGCATCGTCTTTCCGCAAATGGTAATTGTACCCGAGTTCGACTAAAAGATTCGCCTGTTTGTAAGTGCCGAGCCTTTGAAGTATGGCTTTTTCGGCTTCGTCAAATTTTTGCAATTGCTGGTAGATTTCAACCAGCTTCTGGAAATAATAGCCATTTCCGGGCTGTGCTTTGAGCAATTCCTGGTAGCTGATGAGCGCTTTTTCAAAATCGCCTTTATCAAAATAATTCTGCGCCAGCTGCTCGTTTTGGGAAAACGCCAACATGGAAAAAATCAGGCTGATACAGAGGAGGAATTTTTTCATTTGATAAAAAAAGCAATGTACTAAAGTAACGCATTTTGGTTCACTTTAGCACATCATTTTATAAAGATTAACTTAGTTTATGATGTCAAATCCGGTGTATCGCCTCAACACTTCGGGAATGACGATGCCTTCGGGCGTTTGGTAATTTTCCAATATTCCGGCGAGCACTCTTGGCAATGCCAATGAACTTCCGTTGAGTGTGTGCGCGAGTTTGGTTTTGCCGTCTGTATCTCGGAAACGCAGTTTCAGCCTGTTGGCCTGGAACGTTTCAAAATTGGATACCGAACTGATTTCAAGCCAACGATCCTGCGCTGTTGAAAACACCTCAAAATCATAGGTCAGTGCCGACGCAAAACTCATGTCACCGCCGCAAAGTCGCAAAATCCTGAATGGCAATTTCAGTTCGCGCATGATATTTTTCACATGTTCGACCATGCCGTCCAACGCTTGGTATGAATTGTCGGGATGTTCGACGCGCACGATTTCGACTTTGTCAAACTGGTGCAAACGGTTCAGTCCGCGGACATGCGCGCCATATGAACCCGCTTCACGGCGGAAACATGGCGTATAGCCCGTACACAAAACCGGCAGTTCGTTTTCATTTAAAATCACATCGCGGAACAAATTCGTCACGGGAACTTCAGCTGTTGGGATTAAATATAAATCATCGATACCAACGTGGTACATTTGCCCTTCTTTATCCGGAAGCTGCCCGGTTCCGTAGCCTGACGCTTCGTTGACGAGATGCGGCACCTGATATTCTTTATATCCGGCTTCGGTGTTTTTATCGAGGAAATAGGAAATCAGCGCGCGTTGCAATTTGGCGCCTTTTCCTTTATAGACAGGAAATCCCGCGCCGGTGATTTTCACGCCGAGTTCAAAATCGATGATGTCGTATTTTTTGACCAATTCCCAATGCGGCTGTGCGCCTTCGTGCAAAACGGGAATATCGCCTTCTTCAAAAACGTTGAGGTTTTCCTCAGGGGTTTTGCCTTCTGGCACAATGTCGGCGGGAAGGTTTGGCAACAGGTACATTTTCTGTGTCAGCTCATTGGCCAAAGCGTCACTTTTTTCAGACAGGTCTTTGCTTTTCTCTTTCAGCAGCACCGTTTTTTCCTTCAGGATCGCGGCTTTGGATTTTTCCCCCGATTTCATCAGTTCGCCGATGTCTTTCGACAGCTTGTTGGATTCGGATAAAATATTGTCCAGTTCAGCCTGTGTGGCGCGGCGTTTTTCGTCGAGCTGAATGACTTCTGAAACAATTGTTTTGGCATCCATATTCTTTTTTGCCAATGCCTGAATGACTTTTTCCCGGTTATCCCTGATAAACGCTATCTGTAACATGATTCTTGATTTTTATGAGGAAGCAAATTTAATCAAATGTTTGATATAAAGGGCGGCAGGCGCAAAATGTTCAGGAGTTCGAATACCATGTTAATTTAACGGATTTTGACAGATAAATTATTGAATTAACAATCATTAGGCGATTTATTAATTATATTTGGGCAAAAATTTTAACCCCTGATGAAAAAGAATTACCTGCTCATTTTACTGCTATCTACGTTTGGCACGTTTGCACAGTCGACAGAAACCCAAAGGATTGCCAATGCCGAGATGAAAGCTGCTTCGGCATTGATGAGTGTTGCGATAAACCCGAACACGACAAATTATGACGTGACTTACCATAAGTTGGAATTTACTGTCGATCCGGCTGTTTATGCTATCGCAGGAAAAGTCACGACAACTTATACGGCTTTGGCCAACATGTCGACTGTGACTTTTGACCTCGTGGACCAATTGGTGGTTGCTTCGGTCAAGAAAAACAATGTGTCCCTGGCTTTTACACACATTGCGGGCAATAATGAACTTGTCATTACTTTGCCGGCAGTACAAACAACCGGGACTTCTGCAACTTTGGAAATCACTTATTCCGGAACTCCGGCAGGAAGTGGATTTGGTTCTTTTGTAACCGATGAACATGCAGGAACACCAGTACTGTGGACATTATCGGAGCCTTTTGGCGCAAGAGATTGGTGGCCATGCAAACAAGATGTGAATGACAAAGTCAACAGCATTGACGTTTATATTACCGCTCCAAACCAATACAATGCAGTGTCAAACGGCCTGCAGCAATCAGCGATCGATAACGGCGACGGGACAAAAACCACCCATTATCACCATGGTTACGCTATTCCGGCTTACCTGATTGCTATGGCGGTGACAGATTATCAGATTTATACCCAGCAAGGCGGTTTGGGAACGGTTGCAAGTCCGTTTTTCCCAATCATCAATTACATGTATCCTGAAACGGCAGCGGCCAATCAGGCGAGTGTCGCCATTACGCCAACGATCATCAATTTTTACGAATCGATTGTGGGCGATTATCCTTTCCGGAATGAAAAGTACGGCCATTGCCAATTCGCCTGGGGCGGCGGAATGGAACATACGACAGTTTCATTTATGACTGCCGGCGGCAGCGGTGCATACGGCCGCGACCTGATCGCGCACGAAATGGGCCACCAGTGGTTTGGCGATAAAGTGACTTGCGGATCATGGAAAGATATCTGGCTGAATGAAGGATTCGCGACATATATGGCAGCGATGGTGATTGAGCATCTTGACGGCGATTCGGCTTTTATTGCTGAAAAAACCAGCATGATCAGTAACATTACGAGCCAACCGGCCGGTGCCGTTTATTTGACGGATGCACAAGCATTGGATGTCAATCGCATATTTGACAACAGGCTGACTTATAACAAAGGGGGCATGGTATTGAACATGCTGCGCTTCAAATTGGGCGACACCAATTTCTTCCAGGGCTTGAGGGATTATCTGAACGACACCAATCTGGCTTACGCTTATGCCCACACGCCCGACTTAAAAAATCATCTTGAAACAGTTTCAGGAATGGATCTCGACGAATTCTTTAATGATTGGGTGTACAACCAGGGTTATCCAATTTATAGCATTACAGCGCAAAATATCGCGGGCGGACAAGTGAAAATTACAGTTAACCAAACCACTTCCAGCCTGACTGTGCCTTTCTTTGAAATGCCGGTACCGGTCCGGATTTTTGGCGCTGGCGGCCAACAAATGGATCTTGTTTTAGACAATACGACTAATGGGCAGGTATTTATCCAAAGCGTACCCTTTGCCGTAACCGGAATCACTTTTGACCCTAAGAAAAATATCATTTCAAAAAACAATACCGCTACTTTGGGAACCACAGATTTTGACCTTACTGAAGGCATTCAATTGTATCCGAATCCAGCTTTGTCAACTGTCAGCGTTTCACTTCCAAATGGCGTCACAATGAAAAATGCAACCATCCATAACATTCTTGGACAGGTTGAAATGCAGAGCGAAAGCCAGACAACATGGGATGTTTCAGCAGTGGCAACTGGCGTTCATTTCATCACGCTTGTGACTGATGCCGGAACGAAAAAAATGAAGTTCATCAAAAAATAATTCATTGACATATTAAAAAGGAGCTAATAAGCTCCTTTTTTTATTTCCAAAGTGGCACCAAACCTTCCATCATTCCATAAACAGGATCTTTATCCGGCAATGGCACTTTTTTGATGTTTTCATCAGCCTTTGGGCGTTCGCCTTTTTCACCTTTCATAATGTCATAATCGCTGCCGTTTGGATAAGCGCCTACGACTTTAAAATCGTCAGACGCGGATATTTTTTTATGCCCGACACCGGCAGGAACTATAATCACATCGCCTTCCTCAACAGGTACTTGTTCGCCGTTTTCACCTCCAAACAGGATTGTCGCAAAACCGCTGTAAACACCCATAGCTTCGTGTGTATTGCTGTGGTAATGGTGGTAATCATATACTCCGTCTTTCCAGGAATTGCCCCAATTATGTCTTTCAAAATGGTGGATGATATAATCAGCATCGGCTTTTTCCTCCGAAAAGACATTCTTATAAATCAGTAACGGCAAATGACTGTTCGGGATTTTTCCGTCGTCTTTAAATTTCAATTGTATCGGTTCCATATCTTTTATTTAATCATTATTGCCATGCGCTGGCAGCATTCAGAAATCCTATTGCATCTTCGCGGAGTGCCAATTTTGGAGCCTGAACGATGCTGTCGAGCTGCAGCAGATTTGTCGCACTGACGATAGGCGCTGTCACGGAAGGTTGTTGTATAAGCCATGCCAAAGCCACTGCAGCCGGCGTTGTATGGTATTCTGCGGAAATGGCGTCCAGTGTTTCCAAAATTTTCATACCGCGCTTGTCAAAATATTTTTCCATGGCGCCGCCTCTCGGGCTTTTGGTCAAATCGGCACTGCTTCGGTATTTTCCCGTAAGGAAACCGCTTTGGAGCGAATAATAGGTAATGACGCCAAGATTGTTTTTTACGGCAATCGGCTCGTATTGGGTTTCATATATTTCGCGGGCGTATAAATTGTAATGCGGCTGCAAAGTCTGGTATGCCGGCAATCCTTTTTCGGCACTTGTTGCCAATGATTCGTTCAATCGCTCAGGCGACATGTTTGAGGTGCCAATCCAATGGATTTTTCCGTCTTTCACCAACTGCTCATACGCCTCGAGCGTTTCCAAAACCGGGGCCGATTCGTCATCGTAATGTGTTTGGTACAAATCCAGGTAATCCGTCTGCAATCTTTTGAGCGAATCTTCGATGGCTTTTAGGATGTAGTTTTTTTTGAGGCCTTTTTTGCCGTCGCCCATATCGCTCCCGACTTTGGTCGTCAGGATAATTTCGTGGCGGTTTTTCTTTTCTTTCATCCATTTCCCAATGATGGTTTCAGATTCTCCACCGGAATTTCCGGGTGCCCAGCGGGAATACACATCTGCCGTATCAATAAAATTAAACCCCGCGCCGGCAAACCCGTTGAGGATTTCGAAAGAGTGTTTTTCGTCGAGCGTCCAGCCAAAAACATTGCCTCCGAAAACCACCGGATAAATCTGTAGGTCGGTATGGCCCAATTGTCTCTTTTGCATGTCAATCTTTTTTAAATTGTAAATATATTTTTTCGGCGTTGCTTGCTATCGCCATTTCAATGATGCGCATCACGTCAATGCCATCCTGCGCCGTAACCGGTTCTGGCAGGTTCTTCTTTATGGATTGGCATAGGGAGTCAAAGAACCCATAATAATTTCCCGGTAACGTTGGGATGTTTTCACGGACAATGCTGCCTTCAATTTCGGTATGCAGCACGCCTGATTTGAAAATCGGTTCCATTCCCCAATCGGTGACCATTGGCTTCTTGTCGGCTTTGAGCTCGTCTTCCTGGATGTCGCCGCGACTTTTCAGGAAAGAGCCTTTTTTACCATGCAAAATGTATGACGGCAACGGCTCACGCACAAAAAATCCGGCTTTCAACCGTACGCGGAAAGCGGGATAATAAAGGACGATGTCAAACCAGTCATCGACCTTTGAATCACTTC
>DATHKH010000030.1:0-10433 GCA_035286325.1 Flavobacterium sp. | reverse complement strand
ATCGGCACGAATGTCGAAACCAATACGATCTACACCGGAAAAGGCAGTGCACATCCGGGTCTGTTCCGTAATGCCTTGTTCGTCGACAAATCCGAAGTGCATTGGGTACGACCAGATTTGGCTTTGAAAAACGGCGAAACCATGGAAGTTATGGCGCGAATCCGTTACCGCCAGCCGTTGCAAAAAGCCGTGTTGCACCAATTCGAAAATGGCTTATACGTGACTTTCGACGAACCGCAATCCGCGATTACCGAAGGGCAATTCGTCGCCTGGAATATCGGTGATGAATTGGTGGGTTCGGGCGTTATCTCTTAAAATTAAAAAAATATAACTATGGAGATAATTGATAAGTAATTAATCGGATATATTAACGTTATAACGTTATTTGCTATTTGAGTATTAATTTTTAATTATGTTTACAAACATTAAGATTTTATATTGAGAGTTATATAAAATAAACAATAAATTTATAGTATAATACATGATTATGTATTACTATTGCAGCTTTTTTACTTATATTTATGAGTGAATTTATAATAAAGTCTCTTAATAATTTTGAATCGGCTGAACTTTTAATTGAAAAAGAAAAGTATTCCTCTAGTATACATTGTCTTTATTATAGCACATATCAAATTATATTATTGATTACCAAATATAAATTAGGTGACGAATGGACTGCTTTTCAAGATGCAAAATTTGCCGAGTCTTTAAATAGCAAAGAAAGAAAAGAAGAATCCCATAATTTAACAATCTCATTTATTAAGGAAAATATAAATAAAACTGATGAAGTTTTTGGACGAAAATTTGATTCCAAAATTGGAATTCTAAAAAGGTATAGAACTTCTGCTGACTATAAAGAAGACGTAATTGATTTACGGACTGCTAATATATCTTTAGGGCTATCAAGAAATATTAATGATGAATTATTAAAGCATTTTGGCTTATGACATCCAAAAAATTTATATTAAATAAGATTAAGGAACTCGTCTCTCAATTTACTGAATTGACAATTAAATATGAATATGAGGAATCATGTGATTCTCACTTTATAGAAGTTTCTCCCATTAAAGAGTTTGAGAGCAATAAAAACTATATCTCTAAGGAAAGGGCGATAAGCCTTGAATTTGTAAATTTATTTCCTTTTGAAATATTGACTTTTATTTCTGAAGCAGATGGAATTGCTTTGCAATCGCCACTTATATTTAAACCTAAACCTCAGATAAAATATTATTTAAACGGAAACAAATTTAATTTCGAACATATCATCTCTGGTTTATTCGAAGATTATGATGTTGATTGGAAAACAAGTATCAATTTTAAAACCCCTAATCGCGGATTAAATTTAACTTATGCCAACATCTTTGATAATATTACTGCTAAAAAAACTAACGTTGATAATTTAGAAAAAATACAAAATCCAGAAATATATACAACTCAAGATCCTATTTTACAAAGCGAAGAAATTGATTTTGATTGTGATCAAACTACGGATGATTATTTATTAGCCGCTTAACATGAATGAAAATAAAACGTATAAACTTAAAAGTTTATCTTTAATAGAAAGCAATTTTAGTAGAGAAGCTGAGATTGAATTTGCTACTGAAATAAGTAATGATATTGATATTGATATTCAGCATACATTAATTTTAGATGATGTCATAATTTCGTTAAAAGTTGATTTGAATGGTAAATTTAAGCGGAAAAAATTATTTCGCTTTACGACAAAATATGTTGGTGTTTTTGAAATAGGTAATGAGGATATTTTACCTGTTGAAAAATTCGTAGAGGCAAATGGGCCAGCAATTATGTATCCATTTATAAGAGAACATATTGCCACAACATCCTTAAAAGCAGGGCTACAACCAGTATTATTACCACCAGTTAATTTTATAAAACTGAGTATGGACAATAAAGCTAAGAAGCAAATAACCTAACGACATTAATTGATTATCTTATTAGATATTCTGAATGTACAATTTTATTTATCGCAATAATATCAAACCCGTCGACTTTTAAAACCCGACGGGTTTCTCATTCAGACAAATAAAACAAAAATTCTAAAATTTAATTCACCAACAATTCATCTAATTCCAGTTCGGCAATTAATGGTTTGATGACGGTTTGTGTAGCAACTTCAAAAAGCACAAAAGATTTTTTCAAGCTTTCGTCGTTTTGGATGTTGCGTAAATTCTCCAACGAAATCGTTCCGGTAATATAACCCGATTCATGATTGAGGTACGATTCGTCAATATCGATAAATTGTTCTTTCAACTCCAACGCGTTTTCGACTTCATGACGCAAAAACACTTTCAGGTTCACATCATTCGAAAAAACAACATCTTGCTCCTGGTTAATTTTCTTGTACTCATATTTATAATCGTAACCCAAAGCGGAAATATCGCTCAACACTGCCGAAGCCGTTGGATGCGTGCCTGCGCCTTTGCCGACAAAAAACTGCTCGTCGGCAAAACTCGTTTTTGTAATCACGCCGTTAAACACATCGTCGACATTAAACAGGCGGTTTTCATTGCCAATGAATTTCGGAAGCACAAACGCCGAAATATCGCCATTCAAATTTTTGAAAGCCTGTGCAACCAATTTGATCTTCAGTCCTTTTTCCCTCGCATATTTCAACTCGAGCTTACCGATATGGTTGATGCCGATATTGAATAAATCCTCGGGTTTCGCGACATAACCAAACGAATGTGCCAACAGGATCAACAGTTTGTACTTCGCATCGAATCCGCCGGTGTCGAGAATCGGGTTGCTTTCTGCAAAGCCCTTTTCCTGCGCTTCTTTCAAGGCGTCTTCATAGGAAAGATTGTCCTTAAAAGTCTTGGTCAAAATATAATTCGTCGAGCCATTTACGATGCCTTCAATCGATTCCAAAAGGTCGTTGTCGTAATATTCCTCAAGGTTGCGGATGATCGGCATACTGGCGCAACATGCGGCTTCATACAACAACGGCATATTGTATTTTTGCTGCAATTCGAGTAATTCGGTAAAATGCTCGGCAATCATTTTCTTGTTGGCCGAAACAACCGCTTTCCCGCTTTTCAACGCTGTCGAGACGATTTCAAAAGCCGCATCTGCGTCGTCAATGAGTTCGACGATGACATTGATTTCCGGATCGTTGAAAATATCATTACGGTCAAAAGTGAAATTTTCTGCGCCAATCGGGCGTTTTTTGTTGTGGTCTTTCACGCAAATGTTTTTGATGTTGGCTTTCAATCCGGGCGTTTGCTGCAATACTTCGTAGAGTCCAAAGCCTACACAGCCAAACCCGAATAAGCCTATATTTAATTTTTTATTCGACATTTTTTTAGAGTTGTTGGGTCATTGGCGCCTGAGTAGTTAGAATCAGGCGCCGTTTTCCCGGTTAGTCAGTTGATTTTTGAGAGCGGTTGATTGTTGTTTCTTTGAAGTTTGGTCCCGCTATTCATTGCAATCTTTTTTCAGTTAAAACCTCAAAAAGGATTTTCATTTCTATCGGGGCTATTTTTCAGCTTTAGTTTTCTAGAACGGCTTCTTCCAAAACGTTCGTTTTAAAAACCGCAGTTTGGATTGCCTGTTTTAAATCGTCAATCAAATCATCGGCATCTTCCAAACCGACAGACAAACGAATCAAACTGTCGGTCACGCCGGCCGCATATCGTTTTTCCTGCGGGATTGATTTATGTGTCATTTCACATGGCAGGCAACACAGGCTTTTGACGCCGCCAAGGCTTTCCGCCAATTTGAACAATTTGGTATTAGAGACGATTTGCGACGCGAGTTCCTTATCGTCAACCAGCAGGTCAAAAGTCACGACACCGCCAAAATATTTCTGCTGGCTTTTCGCAATCTCATGGTTGCGGTGCGTTTTCAGGCCGGGATAATAGACGTTTTTAATCAGCTTCTCCGTAATTAAATACTCTGCGATTTTCTGCGCATTTTCTGCATGTTGCTTAATCCGCAGCGATAATGTCTCAATGCCGCGAATTACCAGCCAGCTGTCGAACGGCCCGAGTATCGCACCCGATGCATTCTGGATAAATTTAATTTTATCGCCGAGTTCCTGCGTTGCCGTAATGACCAAACCCGCAATCAAATCACTGTGGCCGGAAATGTATTTCGTTGCACTGTGCACAATCAAATCCGCACCAAAGTCAATCGGTTTTTGCGCTACCGGTGAAGCGAACGTATTGTCCACGCAAAGTAAGACACCATGGGCTTTTGCAATTTTTGCAATCGCCCTGATGTCGGAGATTTTTAAGGTTGGGTTGGTTGGTGATTCAATCCAGATCAAGGCCGTTTTTGGCGTAATAGCATCGGCAATGTTTTGCGCATCGGTCGCGTCTACATAATTGACGCTGATGCCGAATTTCTCATAAATGTGGGTGAACAAACGGAATGCGCCGCCGTAAATGTCGTCGACCGCAATAATCTCGTCGCCTGATTTCAATAGTTTGACGACAGCGTCAATCGCAGCCAATCCGCTCGAAAAGGCGTAACCGTTGGTGCCATTTTCGAGTTTGGCAACCAAATCTTCGAGGACTTTTCGTGTTGGGTTGTTGCTTCTGGCATAATCGAAGCCTTTGTGAATTCCTGGCGCTTCCTGGACAAATGTTGAAGTCTGGTAAATCGGCACTGAAATGGAACCGGTCAGTTCGTCAACGGGAATGTAATTGAGGATGTTTGTCTGCTCTTTCATCTTTTCTGTTTTTAAGATTGTTTTAAATATTTTTTTGTTTTCAAAAAACATTCGAAACCAGAAGTCGGAAGTAGCGGCAAAAAAAAATGCCTTTCCGACAAGTCAGAAGAGCATATAATATTTTGAAGTATTATTTACTATTTCTAAGCTTATCTATCCCTGCCAAAGCAAGGGTTGAATGTGGCACCTTATTCATTTCTGAACAGGTTGCCAAGACGTCACAGGGTCAATTCCCTCGGTCTTTCTGGATAAGAATAATCTTTTAAAGAACTTGCTGCAAAGTTATGGCATAAAAAAAATAGAATCCAAATATAATTTTGTTAAAGTTTTTAAACTGCTGAAAAACAGGATTTTTTGACCGCAGATTCACAGATTTAAAAAATAAAAAATCTGTGAATCTGTGGCAATTAAAAAATGTTAAATGATGAAAACCAATGTTGAAAGTTGAACGAGTACTGCGAAAAGGATGGAAGCGGTATCCTTTTTTGCAAAAAAAAAGATTTAGCGGACAGCCTGACGCTTTTTGTTGCGTATTGGTGTTGATAACCAAATGCCAAAAAACAAAAAGCGGTTCGCCCAATATGGAAAACAATTTTGTAGTTTTGGGTATTGATAAAAATGCTATGGGAAAATTTTTACTTTTCTTTTTTATGTTAGCGGGCTTTTACGGGCATTCCCAAGAAGATGCATGGGTTTATTTTAATGCAAAAGCCAATGCGCAAACTTACCTTGACAATCCGCTGACGATGCTTTCGCAACGTGCTTTGGACCGACGGACAAACCAGAATATTCCGCTTGATTTTAAAGATGTACCGATCAATCAGGTTTGTGTTGACGCTGTTGATGCTGCTGAGGATATTGTTGTAAAAGCCAAATCAAAATGGCTGAATGCAGTGCATGTGCGCGGAACAGTTGATGCGATCAATTTACTTGCGGCTTTATCGTTTGTTGACCATGTTGATTTTGCCGACAATTCGCTCGATGTTTCTGGAAAAAATACTGTACACAAACAGCCGCATCCAGTCAATAAAACGATGGAAACACTGGTCGATTTTCCGTATGGGAATTCGGCGAACCAGATCCAGATGCTCAACGGCCATTTGTTGCATCAGCAAAATTATACCGGTTCGGGAAAAATCATAGCGGTGCTCGATGCGGGTTTTCCGGAAGTCGATGTGGTACAACCTTTTGCAAGACTGCGCGACAACAACCAGATTTTGGGCGGCTATAATTTTGTCGACAGAAATGACGATTATTATTCACGATATTCTCACGGCACGATGGTGCTTTCTACAATGGGCGGTTATACTGAAAATCAGTTGGTTGGCACCGCGCCGGACGCATCATATTATCTTTTTATCACTGAAGACATCGATTCCGAGAATCCTGTCGAAGAATCGCTTTGGGTCGAAGCCGCAGAAACTGCTGACAGCCTTGGTGTTGACGTGATCAATTCTTCGTTGGGTTATTTTGAATATGACAATCCGGCGTACAGTTATACTTATGCCGACATGAACGGGACAACTGCTTTTGCGTCGCGTGGTGCCGATATTGCCTTTTCGCGTGGGATGGTTGTCGTGGTTTCTGCGGGAAATTCGGGTGCCACGGCAAATCCGCATATCGGCGTTCCGGGTGATGCAATTAATGCGCTGACTGTCGGCGCCGTCAAAGCGGATGAAAGTTATGCATCGTTCAGTTCCATTGGCCCTTCAGCTGACGGCAGGGTCAAGCCCGATGTCATGGCGCAGGGACAATCAGCGGTATTATCGGATACGTTTGGCGACATTACGACAAACAGCGGTACTTCGTTTTCAGGACCGATTATGGCCGGAATGGTTGCGAGCTTTTGGCAGGCTGTGCCGACGCTGACGAATGTGCAAGTGGTACAATTTATAAAACAATCGGCGGATTTATTTGCCAATCCGACAACGCAGAAAGGGTATGGCATTCCCGATTTCCAATTGGCATTGACCGCTGCTTTATTATCAGTTTCGCAAAATACGTCCACAAATTTTGTGCTCTGGCCGAATCCGGTGCAGGACAAACTGTTTATTGCAGGGCTTTCCGAAGCCGCAGAAATGCGTCTCTACAATAGTCTTGGACAGTGTATTTCAGTACAGCAAATTGCTATTGGCGACAATACGGCGCATTTTGGGAACCTCGAATCGGGCGTTTATTTTTATAAAATCGTTTCGGGCAATAAAACGCAGTCGGGCAAATTAATAAAAAGCTAAATTAGCCGCATAAAATAAGTTGCAGTTTTAATGAATAAAATCACTTCACTTTTCAACATCCAATACCCGATAATCCAGGCCGGAATGATTTGGGCCAGTGGTTACAAACTGGCTTCTGCCGTGAGTAACGCCGGTGGTTTGGGCATAATCGGCGCGGGTTCGATGTATCCGGATATTTTGCGCGAGCACATCCGGAAATGCAAAAAAGCGACCGACAAGCCATTTGCCGTAAACGTGCCGATGTTGTATCCGAACATTGAGGAAATCATCAATATCGTTGTCGAAGAAGGCGTGAAAATCGTCTTTACATCTGCCGGAAACCCAAAAACATGGACGGCATTTTTAAAGGAAAAAGGCATTACGGTCGTGCATGTCGTAAGCAGTTCCAAATTTGCCTTAAAGGCACAGGAAGCCGGTGTTGACGCTGTAGTCGCAGAAGGATTTGAAGCCGGCGGACACAACGGGCGTGATGAAACGACGACTTTCACTTTGATCCCAATGGTGAAAGAGCAAATCAGTATTCCTTTGATTGCAGCAGGTGGAATCGCGACAGGAAGCGGCATGCTGGCAGCGATGGTGCTTGGCGCTGATGGCGTACAGGTGGGAAGCCGTTTTGCTGCCTCAAATGAATCGTCGTCACACAATAATTTCAAGCAAACAATTGTTAATGTAAAGGAAGGCGATACGCATCTGACGCTGAAAGAATTGGCGCCCGTGCGATTGATTAAGAATAAATTTTATAACGATATCCAGGAATTGTATGCCAAATCGCCGACCGTGGATGACCTCAAAAACCTGTTGGGCAGGGCA
Organism: Flavobacterium sp.; assembly: GCA_035286325.1. Lineage (GTDB taxonomy): Bacteria > Bacteroidota > Bacteroidia > Flavobacteriales > Flavobacteriaceae > Flavobacterium. The sequence goes on along the minus strand of DATHKH010000030.1, from coordinate 2,696 downwards.
AGGGCGAAACGCGGGATGTTTGAAGGCGATCTCGTGGAGGGCGAACTCGAAATCGGGCAGGTGGCAGGATTGATTCACGACATCAAGCCGGCGGCTCAAATTGTAAAAGACATGATGGCGGAATTCGAAGCGGCAAAAAAAGCAGCAATAAATTTAGGTTAATCCGTTTATTATATAAAAATTTACCGGGCAAAAAAAACTCAGAAATGGCAAGAATAAAAATAGGCATCATTTTAATTTTCCTCATATTGGGGATACAGAGCGCATCCGCACAGGTGTATAAATTCCAGACTACAGGATTCAGCGTACTCGAAAAAAATGCGAAAGGCAAATGGGGCAAATGGTCGGATTTGCAGAAAGCCGCGATTATTATTTCGTTGGATACCAGCAAAAACAGGATTGTTGTCTATTCACAGGAAATCCAATTGTACAATATCATCAAGTACAGGCCTAATGAAGAAAATGACAACGACCTCATTTATGCTTTTGATTGCACGGATGAAGACGGCCAGGATTTTACCATTTCCATCATCACCCGAAAAAAGCAAAACAACAGGAAACAGCTGTATATCAACCAGAAAGATGTAATTGTGGTTTATAACATCATCAATTTTGTTGAATAAGTACCATTGTTTCTATGATTCCCCATTTCATTTCTTATCCTTTTTCATGATTTTTCAGTATTGTGAGAAATACCTTTGCAGCATTAGCAAATCTTCATTTTAGCGTTAAATAATGTTAATGATTTTGTTCATAATATTATAAAACGCAAAATTCTCAGAGCAGAAAATTTAAGTAATATAGTATCAGCATATGTTGTATGGTTTTTTATGCGATGCCGATTTGTTTTGGCGTCAATAAAATGAATGGCATGGATGTTTGTTTTCGAAGGGCAATGTTGTTGCCTGGTCGGATTTCTTAATTTGTCAATTTACCAGTGCTTATGGGAATTATTACTTTTAGAAAAAAAATATATTTCATTTTTCTTTGTATAACCTTATTTTCGGGTTTCACAAAATCCTTCGCGCAGTGTCCGACTGTCACCAATTCCACCCAGTCTTTTTGCGATATCCAATCGCCGACGATTTCCAGCCTTGTCGCGACAAATAACGGAAATGGCCTGGTTTGGTATGCTACGGCGACATCAGCAACGCCATTATCGGGCGCAAGCGGATTGGTCAATGGCGAGGATTATTTTGCCGATGACAATTCCGGATCCTGCGGAATAAGACAAAGTGTGACCGTGACGATTTACTCCGCGCCGACAGGTCAGAATTTCCAGGGAGTATGCGTCGGAACAGCAGCGGATGCGACCATTTCAGATTTGATTGCCGTAGGAAACAACGTCCAATGGTATGCGACTTCCAGCAGTGTGACGCCACTGTCGCCTTCAACGATTTTGACGGACAATACAATTTATTATGCAAGCCAGACCAATCCGGTTACGGGTTGTGAAACTTCGCGTCTTTCCGTTTTTGTAAATGTCGGGGTTGTTCCGGTGCCAACAGGTCCACCGGTACAGCAATTTTGTAACCTTCCGGGCAATACGCCAACGGTAGGCGATTTGATCGCAAGCGGTGCCAATAACTGGTATCCGACTTCTACTTCTGCTGTTGTTTTGGATCTCTCCACGCCGTTGGTTGACGGGCAGAGTTATTTTGCAACTACGGTCGATCCGCCGTGCGAAAGTATCAACAGGCTGGAAGTTGTGGCCGATTTGGTCGAACCGAATAATTCGGGTACAAACGGTACGAGGCAGATTTGTCAAAACCAGGTTGCATCGACAGCGCCTTTCAATTTATTCTCATTATTGGGCGGTACGCCGGATACTACCGGAACATGGACAGGACCGGTTGCGACATCGAATGGTTTTCAGGGCACTGTAAATGTGTCGACTTTCACATTGGCCGGAAGCCCATATGTTTTTACTTATACCGTTTCTTCATCTTTGTGCGGACCAATCCAGTCGACGGTGACGATTATCATTTTGCCATTGCCGACTGCCGTCATATCAGGGACGAACACGGTTTGCTCCGGAAATAACGCAACGGTAACTTTCACGGGAACACCAAACGCAACAGTGACTTATACCGTTACCGGTGTTGCGGGTAACCAAACCATCACGCTGAATGGCGCCGGAACTGCTGCCATTTCAACCGCTTATTCAACAACTACAACCTATACTTTGGTCAGTGTGGCTTCTTCGGGAACGCCAAGCTGCAGCCAGACTGCAACAGGTTCGGTTACAATCACGGTCAGGCCATTGCCGGTGGTTTCCATTGCTGCAAATGCGACAGTATGTTCGGGCGGAAACGCCACGGTTACATTTACAGGAACGCCAAATGCGACCGTCACTTATACAGTTACCGGTGCTCCGGGCAACCAGGCAATTGTTTTAAATGCTGCGGGAACGGCAACGATAACAGGAGCATTCACGGCAACGACAACTTATACATTGGTCAGCGCATCATCTGCGGGTTCGCCTGTCTGTAGCCAGCCGCAAGCGGGTACTGCAACAATTACTGTAATACCGCTTCCTGTTGTGGCAATTTCGGTTAGTGCGGCTAATGTTTGCCAAAATGGTACGTCTACAGTCACTTTTACCGGTCCGGCCAACACCAATGTGACTTATACAGTTACTGGCGTTCCTGGCAACCAGACAATTCTATTGAATGGCGCCGGAACCGCAGCAATAA
>DATHKH010000029.1:0-52997 GCA_035286325.1 Flavobacterium sp. | reverse complement strand
GGGCCTGGGTGCTGACCATCCCGATTTCAGCACTGCTGGCGGCCATATTTTATTTTATACTGCGGTCATTCCTATAATAAAAAAGCCACTCAATTTGAGTGGCTTTTTTATTGAATTGAACTATTATTTTTCAGCCATCCGCTTTAGGATTGCCCATTGTTTTAAGGCAGTGCGCGCTTCTACAGCAGGATAACCCAACATGACTTTTCCGGCCGGGATATCAGCCGCAACTCCCGAACCAGCACCAACAATGGCGCCGTCGCCAATAGTGACATGGTCTTTTATGGAAGCGCTTCCGCCAATGATGACGCCGTTGCCTAGCGTAACCGATCCGGCAAGCCCGCTGTTTCCTGCCATGATGCAGAATTTCCCGAGTTTGCTGTTGTGCCCGATCTGGACAAGGTTGTCGATTTTGCAGCCATCACCCAATACGGTTGAGCTGAATTTACCCCTGTCAACGCAGGAATTCGCACCGATTTCGACGCCATTTCCAAGAATGACATTCCCGATTTGCGGAATTTTGACGAGTCCTTTTTCGGAACACGGACGGAAACCAAAACCATCGGCCCCGATAACAGAATTAGGGTGTAAAATGCAAAATGCACCAATACGGCAGCGCTCGCGGATTACGGTTCCAGACCAGATAATGGTATTTTTTCCAACGGTGACTTCGTCGAGAATGGTGACATTTGGATAAATGGTGATGTTTTCTGCAAGATTGACATTCGGCCCGATATAGCTTCCGGCACCAATGCGTGTTCCGTTTCCTATTGTGGCTGTTGGATGGATGACTGCCGTTGGATGCACATCGACATCAAATTCCGGCGGGGCAGGAGCGAAGAGCGCCAAAACCTGCGACATCGCCAAATCGGCATTTTTGACTTTGATGAAAGCCTTGTTTTCGCCGGGTTCAATAGAAATATCATCGTTTACAACCGCCGCGCAGGCTTTTGAATCTGCCCAACATTTCTCATATTTTTTATTGCCTATAAATGAAATCTCACTTTCGGTTGCCATCTCAAGTTGTTCTGGGGCAGTGATGCTTTGGGTAGTACTGCCAACGATGTTGCCGTGAAGCACATTGTTGATTTCTTGAATTGTGAAGGATTTCATAGGGATTAATTTTTATCAAATAAAACGATTTCGCGCAAAAAATCCTAATTATTATTTTCTCAGGAATCAATCCGGCATGTAATTCAAGTCTATTTTTTTATCGAAAGTTCCACCAAAACCGGCAAATGGTCTGATGGATATCTGCAGTCTTTTGAATCGCTCAGCACCGCATATTTCTGGACTTCAATATTGCTTTTGGAAGTAAAAATATAATCAATCAGCAGCGTTACGGGTTTATGGAATTCAAACGCATTGAATGTTCCCGACGGTCCGAATGGCTTGGCAATGCTGATGGTTTTGCTGTCATTCATTTTTTCTGAAATCAGCCGGTAAGCTTTGCTGGTCGGTTCGCTGTTAAAATCTCCGGTGAAAATCACGGGAAGGTTTTTGGTGTTGATTGCCTTGATTTTTTCAAGGATTAATACCGCACTGCTGGTTCTTGCCAATTCCCCAATATGGTCCATATGCGTATTGAAAACATAAAACTGCTGTTTGGTCTTTATGTTTTCAAACAAGCCATAAGTGCAGATGCGCTCGAGTGCGGCATCCCAGCCTTTGGACATTTTTTCGGGTGTTGGCGAAAGCCAGAATGTCGATTCAGTGATGGCCTTGAATTTTTTATTGTTATAGAAAATTGCGCTGAATTCGCCCTGCGTTTTCGAATTGTCGCGGCTAATGCCAATATAATTGTAATCGACAAGCATAGAATCGATAAACTGCAACTGATGCGCTTTGCCTTCCTGTGTGCCAATGAAATCGGGACCGTAGAAAGCCATCTGCTGTGTCAGGAAATCACGTCGGAATTCCCAGTTGTTCTCGCCATCGCCGCCAAAATCAACCCGAAGGTTATAGGTCATGACTTTCATGTTTTGGCTAAAGCCGGAAAATCCGGCAAGGAACAACATTAGGAAGACGATTGCTTTTTTCATCAGATTTATTCTTGTTTTTGCCCCATCATCATTAAATAGGCTTTCAGGAATTCGTCGATTTCACCATTCAGAACCCCTTCGGCATCGCTGGTTTCATAACCGCTTCGCACATCTTTCACGAGTTTATATGGATGCAGGACATAATTCCGGATTTGCGAACCCCATTCGATCTTCATCTTGTTGGCTTCAATTTCGTCGCGCAGCGCCTGTTTCTTTTTGAGTTCGATTTCATACAATTGCGATTTCAGCAACTGCATGGCTTTGGTTTTATTGTCAAGTTGCGAACGCGTTTCAGAATTCTCGATGATGATGCCTGTCGGATGGTGGCGCAAGCGCACTGCGGTTTCGACCTTATTCACATTCTGGCCACCGGCGCCACTGGAACGCATCGTTTCCCATGAAATTTCAGAAGGATTGATGTCGATTTCTATCGTGTCATCGGCCAATGGATAAACATATACCGACGCAAAAGACGTATGGCGTTTGGCATTGCTGTCAAATGGGGAAATGCGCACCAGGCGATGGACGCCGTTTTCACCTTTCAAATATCCAAAAGAATAATCGCCTTCAAATTCCAATGTCACCGTTTTGATTCCGGCAACTTCACCAGGCTGGAAATTCAGCTCACGGATCTTATAACCTTCTTTTTCGCCCCACATCATATACATGCGCATCAGCATTTCTGCCCAGTCGCAGCTTTCAGTTCCGCCAGCGCCGGCAGTAATTTGCAGCACTGCGCTCATGCTGTCGCCTTCATCGGAAAGCATGTTCTTGAATTCAAGGCTTTCGATGTGCGTATTGGTGATGCGGTATTGCTCGTCGAGTTCTTCTCCCGAAAGTTCGCCTTCTTTGTAAAATTCGTATGCCAGTTGGAGTTCTTCGGCCATCTGGATTCCTTTTTCGTAATCTTCGACCCATTTCTTTTTGGTACGGAGATTTTTTACAATGATTTCGGCTTCCTTGGCGTTGTTCCAAAAGTCTGGCGCAAAGGTCTTTTCTTCCTCGTTTGTGATTTCTATCTGCTTGGCATCAATGTCAAAGATACCTCCTCAGTGCTCCCAGGCGCTCTACAATACCTTTGATTTGTTCGGTATTTGTCATAAATAGTGTAATTTTGTTCTACAAAAATACTACTTCATTTTTACAATATGGAAATTAATTTAGTCAGCGATACTGTTACCAAACCAACGCCTGAAATGCTCAGGGCAATGTTTCATGCCGAAGTGGGCGATGATGTTTACAAGCAAGACCCAACCATTACGGCACTTGAGGAAAAAGTCGCCGAGATGTTCGGGATGGAAGCTGCACTGTTTTTTCCTTCGGGAACGATGGCCAACCAAACTGCGATAAAACTCCACACCAATCCGGGGGAGCAGTTGATTGCCGACAAATGGGCGCATGTTTTCAATTATGAAGGCGGCGGCGTGTCGTTCAACAGTGGCGTTTCGTGCCAGCTTTTGGATGGCAACCGCGGCATGATTACAGCTGCACAGGTCGAAAGCGCCATTAACCTGCCGGAATTTTACCATAGCCCGCTGACGAGCCTGGTTTGCGTTGAAAACACAACAAATAAAGGCGGCGGCGCCTGTTATGAGTTGGATGACCTGCTCAAAATACGCCAGATTTGCGACAAGCACAACCTGAAATTTCATCTTGACGGCGCACGGATATGGAATGCGATTGTCGCGAAGAACCAGCATCCGCAAAACTTCGGGAAGTTGTTCCATACTATTTCCGTTTGCTTGTCGAAAGGGCTTGGCGCACCAGTCGGTTCACTTTTGCTATCCGATAAAGCAACCATCAATAAAGCGCTAAGAATCAGGAAAATATTTGGTGGTGGTATGCGTCAGGCCGGTTATTTGGCAGCAGCCGGAATCTATGCCATCGACAACCACCTCGCAAGGCTTTCGGAAGACCACAGGCGCGCTAAAGAACTTGGTGAAATTTTACAAAAACTGCCTTGGGTCGCGAAAGTCGAACCGGTTGAAACGAACATCCTGATTTTTTCACTCCAGCCGACGATTGACGAGAAATCGGTTATCGACAAATTAAAGGAAAAAGGCATTTCGATCAGTTCGATGGGACAAGGGAAATTGCGCATCGTAACACATCTCGATTACCGCGAAGTCATGCATACGTATGTGATGGAAACGTTGCAGAAACTCTGCTGATTTTTAGATTCGACTACATTTTACCCCAAAAGCCCAGCCCTGATGGCAGCGGTATCCTTTTGCAAAGCGCAGCGGAGCAAAAGATATAGCGGACAGCAGGAACATGCTTCTAATAACAAATCTTACAATTCATTCATTAACAACCTGTTGATAATTTAAAAATCGTCGGAGTTGCAAAATTGTTATATTGCATATGCCTAGCCGAAACATTTCATGAAAAATAGATTAATCTTATGTAGTCTTTGTGTTATTTTTGCGGCTTCGTGTTCCAAAAAACCAGACAAACCTATGGCAGATAAAATCCCTGTTCCCGTTGCTAAAATCGTCCCTAAAATTTTAGAGAAACATGGAGACAAACGCACGGATAATTACTACTGGCTTAACGACCGTGAGAATCCAGAAGTGATTGATTACCTGAAACAGGAGAATGCCTATTATGCGAAAATGACAAAGCGCACAAAGGCTTTCCAAAAAGATTTGTATGCCGAAATGAAAGGCAGGATTAAGGAAGACGATGAATCGGTGCCTTATTTTTATAACGGTTATTTCTATATTACAAGGTTTGAAAAAGGCAAGGATTATCCTATATATTCCCGAAAAAAGGGCAACCTTTCGGCCAAAGAGGAAATTTTATTCAACTGCAATGATCTTGCAAAAGGCCATGCGTTTTTCCAGCTTGGCGGATTGAGCATCAGCCCGGACAATAAATTTGCGACTTTCGGGATTGATACGTTTGGCAGGCGGATTTATACGATTGGGATCAAGAATCTTGAAACCGGCGAAATCCTTTCGGATAAAATAGAAAATGCGACCGGCGGCTCGGTTTGGGCGAATGACAACCAGACGATTTTTTTTACGCGCCAGGATAAAGTGACCTTGCGTTCGGATAAGGTTTTTAAGCACAAATTGCATACAGATGCGGCGAATGACGTTTTGGTTTTTGATGAAAAGGACGATACGTTTAATGTTGACGTCAGCAAATCGAAGTCACGGAAATACATTGTCATTGAATCGGGAAGCACTTTGACGACCGAATCGCAAATCCTGAATGCCGATACGCCCAATGCGAAATTCAGGGTTTTCCAGAAAAGGAAACGCGGATTGGAATACAGCATTTCGCATTATGGCGATCATTTTTATGTCAGGACCAATATAGACAAGGCAGAAAACTTCAAATTGATGAAAACATCTGAAAATGCGACATCAAAAGAGAACTGGAAGGATATTATTCCGCATCGCGCCGACGTTTTGCTGGAAGATATAGAAATTTTTAAAGATTACCTTGTTGTTGAAGAGCGTTCAAACGGTTTGAATAAAATACGCATCATGCCATGGAGTGGGAAAGGGGAATATTACCTGCCTTTCGGAAGCGAAACTTATACTGCATATACGACTACGAATGTCGATTTTGACACGGATATTCTGCGGTACAGCTACCAGTCGTTGGCGACGCCGTCATCGGTGATCGATTTCAATATGAAAACGAAGGCCAAAGATGTCAAGAAGGAGCAGCAGGTTTTGGGTGGCAAATTTGACAAGAACAATTATACCGAAGAGCGGGTTTGGGCTGTTGCCAAAGACGGAACGAAAATCCCGATTTCGGTTGTTTATAAAAAAGGATTGAAGAAAGACGGCAGCAACCCGACGCTATTGTATGCTTACGGTTCATATGGAGCGACAATGGATCCGTATTTTTCGTCCACGCGGCTTTCGTTATTGGACCGTGGATTTGTTTATGCGATTGCGCACATCCGCGGTGGCGAGGAAATGGGTCGGCATTGGTATGAAGACGGGAAATTATTGAAAAAGAAAAATACGTTCACCGATTTCATCGATTGCTCGAAATTCCTGATTGCCGAAAAATATACGTCGCCCGGCCATTTGTATGCCGAAGGCGGTTCTGCCGGCGGATTGTTGATGGGCGCGATCGTGAATATGGCGCCGGAATTATACAACGGCGTCATTGCACAAGTGCCGTTTGTGGATGTCGTTACGACGATGCTCGACGATTCCATTCCGCTGACAACGGGCGAATATGACGAATGGGGGAACCCGAACCAGAAGAAATATTACAATTATATGCTTTCCTATTCACCGTATGACAATGTGAAAGCACACGATTATCCGAACATGTATATTTCTACGGGATTGCATGATTCACAGGTACAATATTGGGAGCCTGCAAAATGGGTCGCCAAACTCAGGGCAATAAAAACAGGTAAAAACCTGTTATTCCTTGATACTAACATGGATGCGGGACACGGCGGCGCTTCGGGAAGGTTTGAAGCGCTTAAGGAACTCGCTAAGGAATTCAGTTTTTTTTTAGATTTAGAAGGAATTGAAAAGTAATTAGAATATTTTTCTTAAATTTGCAAGGATTTGAGGTTTTGCATCAACGATATATTAGCCTTGATTAACTATTTTTTTTATGAAAGAAGAAATAAAAGCTTACAATAGTGTTCTGGAATTGATAGGCAATACGCCGCTTATTAAGCTCAATAAAGTTACCGAGAATTTAGAAGGTAATTTCTACGCAAAGGTTGAGGCATTCAATCCGGGACATTCCACAAAAGACAGAATTGCATTATACATTATTGAAGAAGCCGAAAAACGCGGTCTTCTTTCCCCTGGTGATACCATTATTGAAACCACCTCGGGAAATACAGGTTTCAGTCTTGCAATGGTCAGCATTATCAAAGGTTACAATTGTATTTTGGCGGTAAGCTCAAAATCTTCCCAAGACAAAATTGACATGTTGCGCAGCATGGGCGCCAAAGTATATGTTTGCCCGGCACATGTTTCAGCTGATGACGACCGTTCGTATTACAATGTAGCCAAACGCTTACATGAAGAGACGAAAGGTTCGGTTTACATCAACCAATATTTCAACCAACTCAATATCGACGCGCATTATAAAACCACAGGCCCTGAAATCTGGGAACAGACGAATGGTCTAATCACACATCTTGTGGCTTGTAGCGGAACCGGTGGAACCATTTCGGGTGCGGCGAAATATTTAAAAGAAAAAAATCCTAATATCAGGATTCTGGGCGTTGACGCTTTTGGTTCGGTATTGAAAAAATACCACGAAACCAAAGAATTCGACAACGATGAAATTTATCCATACAGGATAGAAGGATTGGGTAAAAACCTGATTCCATCTGCTACGGATTTCGACCTGATTGACAAATTCATCAAAGTCACCGATGAGGAAAGCGCACACGTTACAAGGGAAATCGCAAAACGCGAAGGCCTTTTTGTAGGCTATACTTCTGGTGCCGTCATGCAAGCCATCAAACAATACGCGGAAGAAGGAGAATTTGATGCCAACAGCAATGTCGTTGCCATTTTCCCGGACCACGGTTCGCGCTATATGAGCAAAGTGTTCAGCGACGAATGGATGAATGAGCAGGGATTTTTTGACAGCCAGAATTTGGAAGAAGCGCAAAAAATAGAATTTATAAAATAAATTGATAATTGAAAATTAACAATTGATAATTAAAAAAGCCTCCCGTAATTGAGAGGCTTTTTTATACGTAATGTTGAGAAAATTATTAATTATCCATTTTCAATTTTCCATTGATTACTCCTGCATCGTATGATACACATTCTGCACATCATCATCTTCCTCGATTTTCTCAAGTAATTTTTCCACATCGGCGACTTGTGCTTCGGTCAGTTCTTTGGTGATTTGCGGAATCCTTTCAAAACCTGAAGATAAAATCTCAAATTTGCGGATTTCCAGTTCCTTTTGTATCGAACCGAAACTTTCAAACGGCGCATAAATCAAAACGCCGTCTTCATCTTCAAAGACTTCTTCGACGCCAAAATCTATCAGTTCAAGTTCGAGTTCCTCAACATCGATATCGTTTTTTGCAATCCTGAAATTGCAGATGTGGTCAAACATGAATTCCACCGAACCCTGCGTGCCCATACTTCCGTTGCATTTGTTGAAATAGCTGCGGATGTTAGCTACAGTCCGGTTGTTATTGTCGGTTGCGGTTTCAATCAAAAGCGCAATTCCATGCGGCGCATAGCCTTCAAACAATACTTCTTTGTAATTTGCGGTATCTTTATCAGTCGCTTTTTTAATCGCGCGCTCGACGTTTTCCTTCGGCATGTTGGCCGACTTCGCATTTTGTATCACAGCACGCAGCCTTGAATTCGCTTCCGGATTCGGTCCGCCTTCCTTTACCGCCATCACGATGTCTTTCCCGATTCTTGTAAATGCCTTGGCCATTGCCGACCAGCGTTTCATTTTTCTTCCTTTCCTGAATTCGAATGCTCTTCCCATGTTTATTTCTTTGTGATCAAAATTGTGCCGACAAAAATAATGTTTCTATATAAGAAATCAAATCAAATTTTAGTTTGCCGCAGTCCCGGTTTTTAATTGGTTTTAAAAGTATTGATGTCGTTGAGGATATTGATGGATTCTTCAATGTAAGGATTGCTTTTCACGTCTTTCATCTGGTATTCGTTTATCTCGCGTCGGAAGGCATCAAATTGCAGTTTTTCTTTTTCATAAGAGGTATTGATGATGTTGCAATTGTTGGGCTTTTCGGCAAATTTTTTGACCTTTTCCCAAAAGGCATCATTCTCGTGGCTGTCGGTGAAAAAATCACGGAGCGTTAGCGGAATCGGTTTTTTGAGATTGCCGTAAATGCCATTGATTTTCGTATTGATATTCGCCAATTCAGTAAATTCAGGACTACTTTTCACGCGCGCCTGGCTGAGCGAAATGATCTCATTATTGTGGGCAAATGGAAATCTTTTGAACCTCGTATATGTTGTGATGGTATCATATTTCAATGCTGTCTTATAGCTTTTTTCACGCTGCACGATGCTGTCAAACAAAACCGGCATTTCGATATCAGGTATGATTCCCTTGATTTGGCCGCTGTCACCGGTAATCCTATAGAATTTTTCAAGGGTTAATTTGACGTAATCATTTTTGTTATCCCGATCCAATGGAATAATTTGCTGCATCGAAGCTTTTCCAAGCGAAGTAGAACCGACGACCAGTGCGCGTTTGTAATCCTGCATCGCGCCCGCAAAAAATTCACTTGCTGAAGCGGATTGCCCGTTAATCAGAATCACCATCGGACCGTTGTATGCCGAGCCATGGCTCATATCTTTCAATATAGTTTGCTTGTTCTCACTATTGGACAACACAGCGACCGGGCCATAATCGATAAACATGCCGACGAGTTTCGTGGCTTCTTCCATCGATCCGCCGCCATTGTCCTGGATATCGATAATCAGGCCTTTGATATTGTCTTCCTGGAGTTTAGCAATTTCCTTTACCACGTCATCGGCGCAGCCCAAAACACTGTTCCCGTCAAAATCAGAATAAAAATTCGGGATGCGGATATAACCGACACGCGTTTCTTTTTCTGCAATAAAGCTAAAAACATTATTGTTCATCGCTTTCATGACTTCTTTTTTGAGGCTGACGGTCTTAATGACGCCGTTCTTTTTGCGTACGGTCAGCTGGATTTCTTTATTGGCGTCTGAAAAAATCATTTCACCAACTGCATCCAGCGATACACAGGAAACCATAAATTCGACGCCTTTTTTATTCGATACCTTGATGACAATATCGTCTTTTTCAATCATTTCATTTTTTGCCGCCGGGCCGCCCGGGACTATATCAACCACAACGATTTCCTGTTTTTCATTCAATGTCATGTCAATCCCAAGCGACAGATTGCTTGTAGACAACTGCGAAAGGAAACTCGATTTCGTATCGACATTAAAATAATTGGAATGCGGATCAAAATAATTGCAGAAAGTATCCAGGAAAATAGCCTGTGTCCTCGATTCAAAATCATTGTCCAGGATGGAATTGATCTTGCAGATATTGGCTTCCAATATTTTTGCCTTCGCCTTTTTTTCAATGGAAGCAAAGTGTTGGTTCAACGAATCCAGGTTATCGCTCATATCTGAAATTTCACTCAGGATATCAATCCGCATGCGTTTCTTGACGACTTTATCCATCGTCTTTTCCGTCATGTCAAACGGAAATTGCTTGCGGCTGAAACGGATGCTGTCCTTGCCGTTGTATTCCAATGGCACCGTTTGGAGCCTGATGAGATTGCTTTTTTTCCTTTCGAGCGCCTGGCGGTAAATGGCCATGAATTCACCAAAAAATGAACAGTCGCCGCTTAAGATATAATCGTCAATCGATTTCCTGTGCCTGCTGATTTTATCATATTCGGATTTGGTGAAAATATTCCGCGTCGGATCAAGCCCATCGATAAAAGTATCAAAAACATAAACAGACAGGCTGTCATCAACCGGTTTCGGCTGATAGTGGCCATTTTGGACAAGCGCATTAATTTTCGACAGGATTTCACAGGTATTACTGCTCTTCTGCGCCAAAAGCGAGAAAGGGATAAGCAATAAGAACAGTGAAATTTTCCGCATGGATTACTTCTTATAAAATGGCAGTTTCACGACTTTGGCAGGTACGTCATTTTTCCTGATTCGGATAAAAATGTCACTGCCCGGTTCACTGAATGCAGTTGGCACATAACCCAATCCGATTCCAATATTCATTGAAGGCGACATCGTTCCCGAAGTCACAATCCCAATCACATTTCCGTCTTTGTCGACAATTTCATAATCATGCCTTGGCACGGCGCGTTCCTGCATTTCAAATGCGACGAGTTTTCTTTTAACGCCTTCTTCCTTCTGTTTTTTCAGGTTTTCAGAATTGGTAAACACTTTCGTGAATTTCGTAATCCATCCCAATCCGGCCTCCAAAGGCGAAGTCGAATCGTTGATATCATTGCCATATAGGCAAAAACCCATTTCCAGACGCAAAGTATCCCGAGCGGCCAGTCCAATTGGTTTGATGCCAAATGGTTTTCCGGCCTCAAAAACCTTATTCCAGATTTGCTCGACTTCCGAGTTTTTACAGTAAATCTCAAATCCGCCCGAACCAGTATAACCCGTCGCAGAAATGATTACGTTGTCAATTCCCGCAAAATCCGCGACTTCAAAATGGTAATATTTTATAGCTGATAAATCAATTGACGACAATGGCTGCATTGCTTCCACGGCTTTCGGCCCCTGAATTGCCAATAGTGAATAATCATCCGACAAATTCCGCATATCGACACCCATATCATTGTGCGCCGAAATCCAATCCCAGTCTTTCTCAATATTCGAGGCGTTGACGACCAATAAATATTGCTCTTCCTTCATTTTATAGACAATCAGGTCATCTACGATTCCGCCGTCATTGTTCGGCAGGCAGGAATATTGTGCGCGCCCGATCGTCAAAACAGATGCGTCATTAGAAGTCACTTTCTGTATCAAATCCAAGGCTTTCGGCCCGGTCAGCAAAAATTCGCCCATATGCGACACATCAAAAACGCCCACACCATCGCGCACCGTTTCGTGCTCGGCATTGACGCCTTCATATAGAATTGGCATATTGTATCCCGCAAATGGCAGCATTTTCGCGCCCAGATTTTCATGTATGTGTTTTAAAGCAACGTCTTTCATGGTAAGATTTTTAAGTCCGCTAATTTATTCTTTTTTTGTGGAGTGGCAAAGTCGCAAAGTTGCAGAAATGCAAAGTTTTTTTGCGAGCAATTTGCTTCGCCTGTTCGCTCTTAGGAGCTCGGGTCCTGCTTTCCGCTATATCTTTTATTGCATTCCCGCTTCGCTTGTCATCCTGACAAAAGAGGAATCTCTTCAGCAATAAAAGGATACCGCTGCAATCAGGGCTAGGCTTTATTACTTCCATTAAAATCCGTAAATTTATCTCAGCAAATCAAACCCATGAAAAATCCGCTGCTCATTACAAAAGAAGAAATCCTAAACCGCTACAAGCCCATCCGGAATTCCACACACAAAGGAATCCAGGGCCATGCGCTTTTAATCGGCGGCGGCTATGGGAAAATGGGCTCGGTTTGCCTCGCGTCAAAAGCCGCGTTAAAAACGGGCTGCGGATTGGTTACGGCTTTTATTCCCGAATGCGGCCATGACATTGTGCAGATTGCCATTCCCGAAGCCATGGTCATCACCGATACTCAATCAAAATCCATTTCCGAAATAAAGTTCGATATTGCCCCAAATGCCATCGGAATTGGGCCGGGAATGGGGCAGAAGCAAAATACACAAAGCGCAGTACATAAATTTTTGGAATCTAACAAAGCGCCGTTGGTCATTGATGCCGATGCGATTAATATCCTGTCTGAAAACCAATCATGGCTGACTTTATTGCTGCCTGAAACCATCATAACGCCGCACCAAAAAGAACTCGAACGGCTCGTCGGCAAATGGAAAGACAAGGAAGAAAAATTGCAGAAAGTCAAAGCGCTGTCTAAAAAGCACCATTTGATTGTAGTTGTAAAAGGTGCGCCGACCATCATTGTCCATAAAGAAAAAATATATGAAAACACCACAGGCAATGCCGCACTGGCTACTGCCGGAAGTGGCGATGTCTTGACAGGAATGATCACCAGTTTATTGGCACAAAGGTACGAGCCTTTAGATGCTGCGATTCTTGGTGTTTACCTTCATGGCCTGACCGCCGATTTGGCTTTTCCGGAAACGGGATACCAGTCATTCATTGCCTCAAACATCATTGAAAATATTGGCAAAGCTTACCTGACGCTCGAAAATCTTTAACGAAAGTTGCGTAAGTTTGTATTCAAGCTTATATCTATGCCAAATCCAATCGCACTCCGAACCATCAACGTCACTCGCTACATCACGCCATTGCGCGAAGGCGGCTCATTGCCTGCTTTAGCCGAAGCCGATGACGATTTTAAATACGTCCTGAAATTCAAAGGCGCCGGTCATGGCGTAAAAGCCCTGATAGCCGAACTGATTGGTGGCGAAATCGCGCGTGCGTTGGGTTTGCCAGTGCCTGAATTGGTATTCGCCAATCTCGACGAAGCTTTTGGAAGAACCGAAGGTGACGAAGAAATCCAGGATTTGTTGAAAGGCAGCCAAGGCAAAAACCTTGCGTTGCATTTTTTGTCCGGTGCGATAAATTTTGACCCGGTTGTGACCGATGTCGATACAAAACTCGCATCTCAAATTGTTTGGCTGGATGCGTTTATCACCAATGTCGACCGGACTTTCAAGAATACGAACATGCTGATATGGCACAAGGAATTGTGGCTCATCGACCACGGCGCATGCCTGTATTTCCACCATGCGTGGACCGATTGGGAAAACCATGCGAAAGTGCCGTTTACCTTGATTAAAGATCATGTATTGTTGCCGCAGGCGACGTTGTTGGAGGAAGTCAATTTGGAATATAAAGCTTTGTTGACTGAGGAAATATTGCAAAACATCGTGAATCTGATTCCGGAAGAATGGCTGCATTGGGAAGATTCGGATGATTCGCCTGAAGACATCCGCAACACGTATTTCAAATTCCTTTCGACAAGACTACAGCACTCTGAAATATTTGTAAAAGCCGCGCAAGATGCAAGATAGACATTTATATGAATATGCGGTGATCCGTGTCGTACCAAGGGTTGAGCGAGAAGAATTCGTCAACGTTGGCATCATCATGTTCTGTAAGCACGCGAAACTGATTAAAGTGCAGTTTGCGATTGACGAAACGAAACTGAAATCATTGTCGGCCGATTTGGATATCGACCAGATTCGCTTAAACTTGGATTCATTTGTGAAAATCGGGCTCGGAATGGCTATCGGCGGCCCAATCGCGAAACTCGATGTCCCTGAACGTTTCCGTTGGCTGACAGCCGTAAGGAGCTCTGTAATACAAACATCGCGGCCGCATCCCGGAATGTGTACTGATCTGGACAAGACTTTTAAAAGGTTGTTTGCCGAATTGGTGTTGTAATTACTTTTTCAGGAATGCTTTCAATTCTTCATAAGCCGAAATTTTAATGCTGATTTTCTCTTTATGCATCACCGCTGCGATTTGCGGTGGAATTTTTGGCGCAGCACCCAATATATTGTCGACAGTTTCAAGGAATTTCACAGGATGTGCCGTTTCAAGAAAAATCCCGATGCTTTCGGCCTGCTTTTTCATTTCTTCCTTCAGTCCGAGATAACCTACAGCACCATGCGGTTCAAGCATGTAGGCGGTTTTCATAAAGATTTTTTGCATGGCAGCAGCTGTTTCAATATCTGAAAATGAATAGGCCGAAAAATCCTTTTTGAACGCATCCAAATCATTCCCGTACATTTCCTGGATCCGAATAAAATTGCTTGGATTTCCAACATCCATAGCATTTGAAATCGTGGCTTTTGAAGCCTTTGGGTCATAATTTCCACTTTCCAGAAACCTTGGGACGGTATCATTCACATTTGTCGAAGCCACAAAATGGGCAATTGGCAATCCGAGTTTTTTAGCCAGGATTCCGGCACAGATGTTCCCGAAATTTCCGCTCGGGCATGAAAAAACCAAAGGTTTGTTCTCAGATTTCAATTTTTTATACGCAAAGAAAAAGTAAAACATCTGCGGCAGCCAACGCGCAATATTGATTGAATTGGCGGAGGTCAGGTTTTTGAAATCCAAATCGGCGTCCAAAAACGCTTTTTTCACCATATCCTGGCAATCGTCAAAAACGCCATCGACTTCAAGTGCTGTGATATTCTGGCCTAAAGTCGTCAGTTGCTTTTCCTGGATATCGCTGACTTTTCCGCTTGGATACAGAATCACGACATCAACACCTTTTACACCCAAAAAACCACTCGCAACAGCACCGCCTGTATCGCCTGAAGTCGCTACCAAAATGGTATTGTGCTGGTTTTTATTCCGGTTGAAATAGGCCAAGCAACGCGACATGAATCGAGCGCCGACATCCTTAAAAGCCATTGTCGGGCCATGGAAAAGTTCCAGTGAATAGATGTCTTTTTCAACTTCTGCCAGTGGAAAATCAAAACTTAAAGCCTCACTGATGATTTGCTTGAGTTCAGTTTCAGGGATTTCATCCCCGACAAATTGCCTGATGGCTTCATAAGCGATTTCTGTATGGGAAAGGTTTTCAATGTTTTTGAAGAAATTATTTGGCAGCGGCATAATGCTTTCAGGGAAATACAGCCCTTTGTCTGGCGCAAGTCCTTTGACAACGGCTTCTTCGAAAGAAACTTTTGGTGAATTATGGTGTAGGCTATAATATTTCATCTAACGGCTGACTAAGATTTTGATGCCTTGCGAATTGATTTTCGAAACATGGATTTCGTATGGCAGGTTCATTTTTTCGTACACTTTACTCATGGCCATCGCGACATTTTCTGCTGTCTGCATGCCGCGGCTCAACGCAAAAATAGACGGTCCGGAACCTGAAATCCCTGAACCCAATGCGCCAGTTGCCATCGCTGCATTTTTCACGGCTTCAAATCCGGGAATCAATACGCTTCGCAGCGGTTCCACAATATCATCGTGAAGCGAACGGCCAATCAGCTCATAATCATTGGTATACAGGCCGGAAATCAGTCCGCCGACATTTCCCCATTGCGCGATGGCCGCTTTCAGCGTGACATTTTGCTTCAGCACTGAACGCGCATCTTCTGTCTTCAATTCGATTTGCGGATGGATGACTGTCGCATACAATTCTGGCGGACTGTCAATTTTGATGATGTCGAGCGGGGAATAACTACGGACCAATGTGAATCCGCCCAAAAGGGCAGGAGCAACGTTGTCGGCATGGGCGCTTCCGCTGGCGAGTTTTTCGCCTTCCATAGCAAATTGCACCAAATCTTTTGCCTCGTAAGGCCTGCCCAATAATTCATTCATCCCGAAAACCGCACCTGCAGCGCTCGCGGCTGAACTCCCGATACCGCTGCCGGCTTTGATGTTTTTGTAAATTTCGATATCAAAACCAAAATCGGTTTCCCATTGGTGAAGCATCGCCAAAGCAGCAACGCCAGCCACGTTTTTCTCGGTTTCCAATGGCAAATCCGCGCCTGCAATTTTAGTGATTCGGATCCCCGGTTCATCCGTTTTCCGGATCACCATTTCGTCACCGATATTATCCAGGCAACATCCGAGTACGTCGAATCCGCAGGAAAGATTGGCGATTGTTGCCGGGCAGAATATTTTGATTTCTTTCATTTTTGAGTACCAGGATTTTTAAACATTTCCAATCCGTATCACATCCGCAAAAATTCCCGACGCCGTAACCGCTGCACCTGCTCCGGCTCCTTTAATCAACAATGGTTGGTCGACATAACGATCGGTATAAAATAAAACGATATTGTCTTTTCCTTCCAAATTGTAAAACGGATGGTCGGAAGGGATGAGCTGCAACCCGACATTGGCTTTCCCGTTTTCAAACCGGGCGACATATTTCAGTCGGCAACCCTTTGCTACCGCATCTTTATACAGATTTTCAAAATGGGCGGCTTGCGTTTTTAAAGATACAAAAAAGTCTTCGACCGTTTTGGTTTCAAGGGATTCCTTTGGCAGGAAAGATTCGTTGTGAATGTCTTCGATTTCCATATGGTAACCGCTTTCGCGAATCAGAATCAGAATCTTTCGGGCAACATCAACACCACTTAAATCGATTTTCGGATCTGGTTCTGTAAATCCCTGTACACCAGCTTCTTTTACGACATCATAAAAATTGTAATTCTCATTGAAATTGTTAAAAATAAAGTTCAGGCTTCCGGATAAAACCGCTTGGATTTTATGGACTTTATCACCCGAAGCAATCAAGTGTTTCAGTGTATCAATGATTGGCAATCCGGCTCCGACATTGGTTTCAAATAAAAATGGCGCATTGAATTTTCGAGATAGACTTTTCAAATGACTGTAGTTTTCATAAGCGGAAGAACAGGCGATTTTGTTGCAGGTTACGACCGCGATATTTTTTTCTAAATAATCCGAATAGGTTTGTGAAACGGCTTCGTTTGCAGTGATATCGACGAAAATGCTGTTGCGTAAATTCAGTGCTTTTGTCTTTGAAATAAATGCATCCTTATCGGCCGTTTCGCCGCTTGACAATAAATCTTTCCAGTCTTTTAGCGCCATTCCTTCATCATCGAAGTGCATTTTCCGTGAATTGGAAATCGCAATGACACGCAGGTTGATCTTGAGGTTGTCTTTCAGGAATTTTTTCTGTTGGTGGATTTGGTCAATGAACTTTTCGCCGACATTTCCGACGCCCATGACAAAGAGATTCAGTTGCTTGACATTGTCTTCAAAAAACGTTTCGTGGAGCGTGTTCAGGGCTTTCTTGACGTCGCGTTCGTTGATTACGACAGAAATATTCCGTTCTGAAGCGCCTTGTGCAATCGCCCTGATATTGACATTATTCTTTCCTAAAGTGCTGAACATTTTGCCGCTCAATCCCTGGTGGTTTTTCATGCTTTCACCAACGAGCGCAACGATACACAGGTTTTTTTCGACAATGCAAGGATCGATTTTGCTTTGCGTGATTTCAGTTTCAAAAGCCTGGTCGATGGACAATTGCGCTTTATCGGCATCATTATTCAAAATCCCGATGCAGATGGAATGTTCGGACGAAGCCTGCGTTATGAAAATTACGTTAATGTTTTCATTTGACAATACCTCAAACAAGCGTTTTGATGAACCCGAAACGCCAATCATTCCAGAACCTTCGAGGGTCAGCAATGCAATGTCATCAATATGGCTAATGCCTTTGATCGGATTCTCATTGCTGTTGGCATTGGCTGAAATATGTGTGCCTTGCGCCTCAGGCTCGAAAGTATTTTTAATCAGGATTGGAATATTTTTATTCAGCACCGGCTGTATGGTCGGCGGATACAGCACTTTGGCGCCAAAATGCGACAGTTCCATCGCTTCCTGGTATGAAATGGCTTCGATTGGCTGTGCCTGTTTGACTATTTTCGGGTTGGCAGTAAACATCCCATTGACATCGGTCCATATTTCCAATTGTTTTGCATCCAATGCTGCCGCTACAATCGCAGCTGTATAATCGGAACCGCCGCGGCCCAATGTCGTATTGTTTCCATCTGTTGAAGAAGCGATAAATCCGGGAAGTATTGTCACATCGGCATTTGAGGCGTGGAAATAATCGCGAATCAATTTGTCGGAAATGCCAAAATTCACGCTCGCTTTTCCAAACCGGTTGTTGGTTTTAATCAGTTCGCGGCTGTCTTTATACGTGCTTTTCGGCAATTGTAATTTTAATGCCTCCGCAATAATGCAGGCCGAAAGCAATTCACCGAAATTAAGTACTGCATCCGAAGTCCTGTCTGAGAGTTCGCCGAGTAAAAAACAACCGTCAAGCAAAGTTTCGAGGTGGTTGATGATGCGTTTGGTATGGCTTAACAAGGCACTTTGTTCCTGGACAGGAATGAGTTCCTTGATGGCGTCGAGGTGGATCTTTTCAATATCGGCGACGATTTGTTTATAAGACTCGTCTTTTGCGGATGCTTTTTTTGCCGCCGCCAACAATAAGTCGGTTATGCCGCTAAAGGCTGAAACAACTACAACAAGCCGATCGTTTTGCGCCTTATCGGCAATAATCTGCAATACTGATTTTATATTTTGTGCATTGGCAACCGATGTGCCGCCAAATTTTAATACGTTCATTGGATTTGTTTTAAGCAGGAATGAATTGGTTTTTCTTCTTTCGAAAAGGCAGGTGTGCGGATGATATGTAGCATTTTACCCCAAAGGGGTTGTAGTTGTTGTGCCAACGAAAGTTACTGTCACAGCAGCGACAGCCGTGAAGAATGAAGATATAATATTTTCGTGCGGCATCATGGTTTCAAATGTATGTCTTTTTTTAAATAATAAAGGCTTGTGTGAAATTTTTATATATTTTTCAAATAATTAAGAATTAATAAGCGATAAATACGATTATCAAAAATAAATGGCCGAGGATTTATAATTCATTAAAAAATATTTGTGCTTGTGGATTTAATTTATTGTCAAACCCTTGCTTATTAGCGCGCATTTGCGGAATTTTGAGGCAACAATCAAACTACCATGGACAACACCCATTATATCAGTACCGATGTGCTGACGCTTGAGAACCTGCAGGAAATCATTACCCACCATAAAGCACTGGCACTTTCAGAAGAGGCCAAAATCAATATTCAGAAATGCCGCGATTATCTTGACAAGAAGATGCAGTCCCAAGATGAGGCGATTTATGGAATAAACACGGGTTTTGGGTCGCTTTACAATATCAAAATTTCCAATGAAAACCTTTCGAAGCTGCAGGAAAACCTCGTAAAATCGCATGCCTGTGGGATTGGAGATGAAGTTCAGGCTGAGATTGTCAAAATCATGTTGTTGCTCAAAATACAATCGTTGAGTTATGGTTATTCGGGCGTGCAACTCGTTACTGTCGAAAGGCTGATTGATTTTTACAACAACAACATACTTCCGATTATTTATACACAAGGATCGCTTGGTGCTTCGGGCGATTTGGCGCCGTTGGCCCATTTGTCTCTGCCATTGATAGGCGCCGGCGAAGTGAATTACAATGGCGAACGATTGCAAGCGGCAGAAATCCTTTCAAAATTCGATTGGAAACCGATTGTGTTGCAATCCAAAGAAGGGTTGGCATTGCTCAACGGAACACAGTTTATGAGCGCTTATGGTGTCCATATCCTGATTCGCGCGTGTAAATATTCGTATCTCGCAGATTTGATCGGAACGATTTCGCTGGAAGGATTTGACGGGCGCAAAGAGCCATTCAATGAATTGATCCATTACATCCGTCCGCATAAAGGGCAAATAGTGACTTCCAAACGGGTATTGGAATTCCTTGAAGGCAGCAAAATCATCGAGCAGAAAAAGCAACATGTCCAGGATCCGTATTCATTCAGATGCATTCCACAAGTGCATGGCGCTTCAAAAGATGCAATCGATTATGTGAAAAAAGTCTTTAAGACTGAAGTCAATTCCGTGACCGACAACCCGAACGTCTTTATAGAAAGCGACCAAATCATTTCAGGAGGAAATTTCCATGGGCAGCCATTGGCGATCGCGCTGGATTTTCTGGTGATCGCTTTGGCGGAACTCGGCAGCATTTCCGAAAGAAGGACATACCAATTGATTTCAGGATTGCGCGGTTTGCCTGCTTTTTTGGTGGATAATCCGGGATTGAATTCGGGGTTCATGATTCCGCAATATACCGCCGCCAGCATCGCAAGCCAAAACAAACAACTCGCTACTCCGGCCAGCGTTGACAGCATCGTTTCGAGCAACGGACAGGAAGACCATGTAAGCATGGGTGCCAATGCAGCTACGAAAGCTTTGCAGGTCATTAATAATCTAGAACGCATTCTTGCCATTGAGTTGATGAACGCGTCTCAGGCCATTGAATTCCGCCGTCCGCTTCAGTCGGGTGAATTCATTGAGATGTTCCTGAAATCCTATCGCGCGGAAGTGCCATTTGTAAAAGAAGACCGCATCTTGCATTACGACATGGAGAAAACCATCCAATTTTTAAGGAGTTTGCAAATCGAAGAGGAATTGTTGGGATAAATGCCTGGAAACCAGAAAAAATATAGTTAAAATTTCCTGTTTGCACATTTTGTTTTGTAAATTTAAGGTGTTGAAATCTTGAAATCATGGAAACAGAAAACAAAGGCATGGGCAATCCCGAAGATGTGCAGCCTCAGCCTGCCATTGACGCATCGGCAAACGAAAGCCAAATGACTCCTGAAAATGCCGAAGAGCACAAACGCCATCATCATTCAGAGCATGGCAACAGGAGGTACAAAATGTTTTCCAACCATTCGTCGGCGAATGATATGCCACATACCAATACCAGTTTTTAGGGAAGTTAAGGGTTGTTTTTTTCTTGGCAACTTAAGGATGGACCTCATTGCCTTTTTAATATACGCTTAAATTCAGTAGAATTTGGATTTGCTAAAATAAAAAAGCCCGTCAAATTTCATTATTTGACGGGCTTAATTTGGTTATTTATTTTACTGTTTAGTTGGCTCTTCCGATTTTTGCACAGTAACAGTCAATTCCTGTGCGGCATCGTCGGCCAAATCCATATAGATTTCATCGCCGGCAGTTATCTTTGAAACGATGATTTCCTCTGCCAATGTGTCTTCTACATATTTCTGGATGGCTCTTTTCAAAGGCCTTGCGCCAAATTGCTTGTCAAACCCTTTGTCGGCGATAAATGCTTTGGCTTTATCCGAAAGGTTTAAAGTATAGCCCAATTCTGAAATCCTGGCATATAATTTTTTCAGTTCGATTTCAATAATCAGGTCGATATGCTCTTTTTCCAATGGATTAAAAACAATGACATCGTCAATCCTGTTCAGGAATTCCGGCGCGAATGCTTTTTTCAGTGCATTTTCGATGATGCTTTTTGAATTCTCATCCGCATTTGTCAATCTTGCCGCAGTTCCAAAACCAACGCCTTGCCCGAAATCTTTCAATTGACGCGCACCAACGTTAGAAGTCATGATGATAATCGTATTCTTGAAATCAATTTTACGTCCAAGGCTGTCGGTCAGATAACCGTCATCCAAAACCTGTAGCATCATATTGAATACATCAGGATGCGCTTTTTCAATTTCATCCAGCAGTACGACAGCATAAGGTTTTCTCCTGACTTTTTCCGTCAGTTGCCCGCCTTCTTCATAACCGACATATCCCGGAGGCGCTCCAACCAATCTCGAAATCGCAAATTTCTCCATGTATTCACTCATGTCGATACGGATCAGCGCATCTTCAGAATCAAACAATTCCTTAGCGAGCACTTTTGCCAATTGTGTTTTTCCGACACCGGTTTGCCCTAAGAAAATAAACGAACCGATTGGCCTGTTCGGATCTTTCAATCCTGCGCGGTTTCTCTGAATCGAACGCGCAATTTTCATGACCGCTTCTTTTTGCCCGATGACTTTGTTTTCAATCAGTTCAGGCAGTTTCGCGAGTTTGTTGCTTTCTGTTTGTGCAATCCTGTTTACGGGAATGCCTGACATCATTGACACGACATCGGCAACATTGTCTTCAGTGACTTCTATACGGTTATTTTTGGAATCTTCTTCCCATTGTTCCTGGGCAACAGCCAAATCTTTCTCGATGCGTTTTTCATCATCGCGAAGTTTGGCAGCTTCCTCATATTTCTGTTTTTTTACCACAGTATTTTTGAGTTCACGCACTTCTTCCAGTTGGCGTTCCAGATCAAGGATTTGTTTTGGAACATCAATGTTTGTGATGTGTACGCGTGATCCTGCTTCATCTAAAGCATCAATGGCTTTGTCCGGAAGGAAACGATCACTCATATACCTGTTGGTCAATTTCACACAGGCTTCAATCGCCTCATTGGTATAAATGACATTATGGTGGTCTTCGTATTTATTTTTGATGTTGTTTAGGATGAGAATTGTTTCTTCAACAGAAGTCGGTTCTACGATTACTTTTTGGAAACGTCTTTCAAGCGCACCATCTTTTTCAATATATTGTCTGTATTCGTCCAATGTTGTGGCGCCAATACATTGTATTTCGCCACGGGCCAGTGCTGGTTTGAACATATTGGATGCGTCCAATGAACCTGTTGCGCCGCCGGCGCCGACAATGGTATGGATTTCATCAATGAAAAGGATGATATCATCATTCTTTTCAAGCTCGTTCATGACCGCTTTCATTCTTTCCTCAAACTGTCCACGATATTTGGTTCCTGCAACCAGGCTCGCCAAATCCAATGTCACTACACGTTTGTTGAAAAGAATACGCGATACTTTTTTCTGGATGATGCGTAGGGCAAGACCTTCAGCGATGGCAGATTTACCAACTCCAGGTTCACCAATCAACAATGGATTGTTTTTTTTACGGCGGCTAAGGATTTGCGATACGCGTTCGATTTCCTTTTCACGGCCTACGACAGGGTCGAGTTTTCCTTCCTCAGCCATTTCCGTCAGGTCGCGACCGAAATTATCCAATACTGGTGTTTTCGATTTTTTGTTTGACTTATTGGCGGGATTGTTGAAACTGCTTTCCTTTAAACTGTCATCTTGTCCTGAATCTTCGTTGAAAGATTCGTTTTTTGGTAAATTTTCCAAAAATTCTTCTTCGTTCGGGCTCATATTTAAATATTGTTCTTTAGCTGTGTCGTAGTCAATCTTGAGCTTGTTCAACAGCTTGGTTGTAGGATCATTTTCATTTCTCAGGATGCACAATAATAGGTGCGCAGTGCTGATGGAATTGCTCTGGAAAACTTTCGCCTCCAGAAAAGTGGTTTTAAGTGCACGCTCAGCTTGTCGCGTCAGGTGCAGGTTTTTCTTTTCGTTACTGATTTCAATATTGGGATTGGCGGGGCTGAGTATCTCCACTTTCCTGCGAAGATGATCAAGATCAACCGAAAGGTTGTTCAGTATATTAATGGCTTTGCCGTTTCCGTCTCTTAAAATCCCTAACATAAGATGTTCGGTACCAATAAAGTCGTGGCCTAACCTTAAGGCTTCTTCCTTACTGTAAGTAATGACATCTTTGACTCTTGGGGAAAAATTATCGTCCATAATAGTAGGATTGATGTATAAATTTAGTGAATCCGCGGCCCAAATGCAAAAACCATACCTCACGGAAAGTACTGACAGCTAATTGACAAAAAAATATTTGAAAAAGAAATCATATTAAGAATATTTTATTAACCGAAAAAGAACGCATTTTTGTTAATAAATCCCTGAAATTTCCTCAGATATATATACGGAAAATAAGACGGAAAGGTTATATTAGCAGGAATTTTTTTTAGACATTATAATTAATAAATTTTACTATCAGATATGGCTGACGAAGACAGGTTAATTCCCATTAACATAGAGGATGAAATGAAATCAGCTTACATCGATTATTCGATGTCAGTTATTGTATCAAGGGCGCTTCCCGATGTTCGCGACGGACTCAAACCGGTACACAGAAGAGTACTTTACGGAATGTATGAATTAGGCGTACTGTCCAACAGGGCGCACAAAAAGTCGGCAAGAATTGTCGGTGAGGTTTTGGGTAAATACCACCCGCACGGAGATACCTCAGTTTATGATGCCATGGTTCGTATGGCGCAGGAATGGAGTTTGCGTTATTTGTTGGTCGATGGCCAGGGTAACTTCGGTTCGGTCGATGGCGACAGCCCTGCAGCGATGCGTTATACAGAGGCGAGAATGCGCAAGATTTCGGAAGAGATCATGGCGGACATCGACAAAGAGACAGTTGACTTCCAGCTGAACTTTGACGATACTTTATATGAGCCAAAAGTAATGCCGACAAAAGTCCCGAACCTATTGATCAACGGTGCTTCCGGAATTGCTGTTGGTATGGCAACGAATATGCCGCCGCACAACCTGACAGAAGTCGTCAACGGTATTTTGGCCTACATCGATAACAATGATATCGAAATTGACGAACTGATTGAGTACATCAAAGCGCCCGATTTTCCAACTGGCGGAATCATCTACGGTTATGATGGCGTTCGCGAAGCATTCAAAACCGGCCGCGGACGTATTGTCATGCGCGCCAAAGTGAATTTCGAGGAAGTGGATGGCCGCGAATCGATCATTGTGACCGAAATTCCATACCAGGTCAATAAAGCGGAAATGATCAAGAAAACCGCCGACCTTGTCAATGATAAAAAAATTGAAGGCATTGCCAACATCCGTGACGAATCGGATAGGACAGGAATGCGCATCGTTTACATCCTGAAAAGAGATGCAGTCCCAAATGTCGTGCTGAATACATTGTATAAATTCACGCAACTTCAGTCTTCTTTCAGTGTCAACAACATTGCACTCGTAAAAGGAAGGCCGCAAATGTTGAACCTGAAAGACATGATCCACTATTTTGTGGAGCATAGGCATGATGTTGTGGTCAGAAGGACAGCGTTTGATTTGCGCAAAGCCGAAGAACGTGCTCACATATTAGAAGGTTTGATTATCGCTTCCGACAATATCGACGAAGTCATTCGATTAATCCGTGCGTCTAAAGACGGTGATGAAGCCCGAACAAAATTAATCGAGGCATTCTCGTTGTCAGAAATCCAGGCACGTGCGATTGTTGAAATGCGTCTGCGCCAATTGACTGGACTGGAACAGGATAAACTCCGCGCAGAATACGAGGAAATCATGAAATTGATCCAACACTTGAGGGATTTGCTCGCCAGCAAAGAATTGAGAATGGATCTGATTAAAGAAGAGCTTGTTGAAATACGTGAAAAATATGGCGATGCAAGACGGTCGCTGATCGAATATTCTGGTGGAGACGTCAGTATCGAAGATTTGATTGCCGATGAAAACGTAGTCATCACAATTTCGCATGCAGGTTACATCAAACGTACCGCATTGTCGGAATACAAAACACAAAACCGTGGCGGTGTTGGACAAAAAGGCGTGGCAACGCGCGACCAGGATTTCTTAGAACATCTTTTTGTCGCGACAAACCACCAATACATGATGTTCTTTACGCAAAAAGGAAAATGTTTCTGGATGCGTGTTTACGAAATCCCGGAAGGAAGCAAAACCAGCAAAGGCCGCGCAATCCAGAACCTGATCAATATCGAAAGCGACGACAAAGTAAAAGCTTTCATCTGCACGCAGGATTTGAAAGACCAGGCGTACATCAACAGCCATTATGTGATTATGGCAACCAAACAAGGGCAGGTTAAAAAGACATTGCTGGAGCAATATTCACGTCCGAGGCAAAATGGTATCAATGCGATTACCATTCGCGAAGACGATGAACTATTGGAAGCAAAATTAACTACCGGTGAAAGCCAGGTATTGATTGCCGTAAAATCAGGAAAACTCGTTCGTTTTGAAGAAGGAAAAACACGCCCAATGGGACGGAGCGCTTCCGGAGTTCGCGGAATCACTTTGCAAGACGACAAAGATGAAGTCATCGGAATGGTTTCCGTAAACGATATGAGCAGCGAAATTCTCGTGGTTTCTGAAAAAGGATATGGAAAACGTTCTTCGCTCGACGACTACAGGATTACAAACCGTGGCGGAAAAGGAGTGAAAACATTGAATATCACTGAGAAAACAGGAAGCCTGATTTCTATCAACAGCGTGACCGATGCAGACGATTTGATGATCATCAACAAATCAGGATTGACCATCAGGATGGAAGTGTCCGATTTGCGTGTCATGGGCAGGGCAACACAAGGTGTCCGCTTAATCAACATCAAGGAAAATGATTCGATTGCTGCCGTAACCAAAGTCATTCGTGAAGACGAAGTCATCGAAGTGACTGAAGATGGTGAATCAGTTTTGAATACAGACGCGATTTCAAATCCTGAAATTGCTGACGATATCATCGAAATGAACGCTGAAGATGTTTCCGATGCCGACGACAATACAGAAGAAGACGAAGAATAATTTTAATTAATGCAATATGAAAAATAAATTTGCCATACTCGTTTCGGCAATGCTGATTTCGGTCAGCGCTTTTGCACAGAAAGACGAGTTGAAAATCCTTAAAAAGATTTATGATAAAGATGCGCCATCAGAAAAAGATATGGCGGATTATAAAGCTGCTGTAGCCACGGCAGAAACGCATTTGGCCACCGCAACGGAATCCGAAAAAGTGTACATCAATTTTTACAAAGGCATGACGCCAATCCTCGATGTCAATAATGTCATGTCAAAACCAGGAGCGACGCCGCAACAAATGCTTCCATACATCAATGCCGATAAAATCAGCCAAATGGCGACCGCTTTGACGGACGTATTGGCATATGAAAAGAAATCGGGCAAGCAAGTCTATACAAAAGACATTGAAGAAACGATTACGTCATTTACACCAATGTTGCTTCAATATGCACAGGCACTTGGTACGCAAAAGAAATATAAGGATACAGCCGTAGTTTTATACAGCATTTACCAATTGGATAAAAAAAACCAGGACAATTTGTATTATGCCGCCAATTATGCTGTAAACGCACAGGATTATGATTTGGCGCTGAAATATTACGACGAATTGAAAAAACTGAATTATTCAGGCGAAGGCACTATTTATTATGCAAAGAGTAAGCTGACCGATAAAGAAGATGCTTTCTATAATAAAACAGATTTGGACAATGCGCTTAAAGTAACGCATGAAAAACCGGTAAGAGAAGAAAAAATCCCTTCTAAACGCGGCGAAATCTATAAAAACATCGCTTTGATTCTGGTGCAAAAAGGCAAAATTGATGAAGCCAAGGCTGCGATTACCGAAGCCAAGAAAGAAAATCCGGACGATTCTTCTTTGCTTGTGACTGAAGCCGATCTATACCTTCAGCTTAAGGATACCGCGGCATACCAAAGGCTGATTGGCGAGGCCATTGCCAAAGATCCGAACAATGCTGATTTGGTTTACAATATGGGCGTGATGAGCATGCAGGCGGAACAACTTGCCGATGCCGAAAGATACTTCACGAAAGCCATCGCCATCGACCCGAAATATGTCAATGCCTACCTGAATCTGTCAGCAATAAAATTCAAGGACGACAAGAAACTGGTTGACGAGATGAACAAACTCACGACATCGGAAAAAGACAACAAAAGATACGCCGCCTTAAAAGCGCAAAGGGAAACCTTATTCAAAAGCACTTTGCCTTATCTCGAAAAAGCGCACGAATTTGCTCCTGACAACCAGGATGTCATCGACAACCTTTTGAGTGTTTACAATTTTCTCGAAATGACCGATAAATACAAAGCGCTCAAAACACAGAAAAAATAAGTTGATTCCACAAAAAAACCGAAACGCAAGTTTCGGTTTTTTTATATGTATTTTTTAATGACCCTGAGTTTATGCGTATGCCGGTTGGTTTCCGCATTGTATATCCCCAAATGGTCAAGCCGGTCAATCCGCACTTTCCCGCTGGCATGGATGATGTAGTTGTTCTCCATGATAATGCCGACATGCACAATCTTGCCTTCTTCATTGTCAAAGAAAGCCAAATCGCCCGGTTCGCTTTCCTCAATAAAGCTCAATGCTTCGCCCTGTGTCGCCTGTTGTGAGGCGTCGCGCAACAATTTATAGCCATTCAATTTATAAACCATTTGCGTCAATCCGGAACAGTCGATCCCGAAAGGCGTTTTTCCACCCCATAAATAAGGCGCGTTTAAATAAAGGAATGCTGTTGCGATCAAATTTGATTTGGGCTTGATGCCATTGGTTTTCAAACCTTCAAATTCAAAATGGTCGAGGTTGATGTCGCCGTGGTTCAGAAAAGAAAGCGATGCGCCAAGCGGAATCGGCATCAATAACTGGTCGCTGGAAGTCACATATTCAATCAAATCCGAATTCATGATAATCGGGTCTGAAGACAATTGGTCATAGTCGCTTTCTGAAATCGGCTGGAACTGCTTGGTGTCGATCCAACCTTCATAATTATCGTAAAACAAACGGACTTTTGCCCACATTTTGTGCTGTTCCAAAACTTCAAAATGCTCGCCAAACAAGACCTGCGAAACAATTTCGCTCCTGTCGCTTGATTCTGCCCGCAAAGGCACTATGGCTAGATTACAAATTCCGTACATGTTTGTTTTTTGAAGCTATTCCTGCTTTCCGTTTCAATCTTTTATGCTTCGTTGCACTCCGCCATAAAAGGATTTCCACTGCAATCAGGGCTAGGGCAATTGTCTAAAATTAAGCTCTTTCAATCACAATGGCCGAAGCGCCGCCGCCGCCATTGCAAATAGCCGCCGCTCCAATCTTCGCATTGTTCTGCTCCAGGACATTGATCAGGGTAATAATGATTCTCACTCCCGAAGCGCCCAGCGGATGTCCCAATGAAACTGCACCGCCATTGACATTCACTTTGTCATTATCCAATCCCAAAATCTGTGCGTTCGCCAATCCGACTACCGCAAAAGCCTCGTTGAATTCAAAGAAATCAACATCTTTTAGGGAAAGTCCCGCTTTATCCAATGCTTTTGGCAATGCTTTCGATGGGGTAGTGGTAAACCATTTCGGTTCCTGTGCCGCATCTGCATAACTCCTGATGTATGCCAAAGGTTTCAACCCAAGCGATTGTGCTTTTTCCTCACTCATCAAGACTACCGCACCAGCACCGTCATTGATGGTCGAGGCATTGGCAGCCGTTACCGTTCCGTCTTTTGTAAACGCCGGATTGAGCATCGGTATTTTGTCCAATTTCACATTGGTATATTCTTCGTCTTTTGTCACCATGATTGAATCGCCTTTTCTTTGAGGAACCGCAACCGGAACTACTTCATTGTCAAATTTTCCGGCTTCCCAGGCTTTCGCGGAACGCTCGTACGATTGGATTGCAAATTTATCCTGGTCTTCCCTTGAAATCTTATATTCTGTTGCACAAAGGTCGGCGCAAACGCCCATCGCATTGTTGTCGTAGGCATCCGACAATCCGTCTTTTTGCATGCCGTCAATCATTGTGGAAGGCCCAAATTTATTTCCGGTTCTCATCTGTACATAATGCGGAATCAGGCTCATGTTTTCCATACCGCCGGCAACCACGATTTCTGCATCGCCCGACATAATCGCCTGCGCGCCTTGCATCACCGCTTTCATTCCTGAGGCACAGACTTTATTTACTGTTGTCGCAATAACCGAATTTGGCAATCCTGCATACAAAGCGGCTTGGCGTGCCGGAGCTTGTCCCGTTCCGGCCTGAACGACATTACCCATGATCACCTCATCAACCAAATTATAGTCAAGGCTGATTTTATCCAAAGCACCTTTGATGGCTGCTGCACCCAGTTTCGGTGCGGTAACAGTCGATAAGGCACCCATAAAACTTCCGATTGGCGTCCTTGCGGCAGAAACGATAACAACTTTTTTATTCATGATAGGATTTGTTTGTTTGAAGGTGCGAATTTAAGGATTTTAAAACAAATAGGAAATGACATTCCAATAATATTAATCCATACGAACATAACCAGTTTCTTTGGTAAAACACCTATGCAATTGATTGTTAATGATTTTAATTTATTGCATAAAAAAAAGTTTAAAAAATATTATAATTACTTGTAAAATATAGATTAGAAAGTTACATTTGCAACCGCTTAAAACAATAAGTTCGGAGCCTGGAGAGTTGCCTGAGAGGCCGAAAGGACATGTTTGCTAAACATGCGTATGGGAAACTGTACCAAGGGTTCGAATCCCTTACTCTCCGCTTTTAAGCTTCGGGGTGTAGCGTAGCCCGGTTATCGCGCCTGGTTTGGGACCAGGAGGTCGCAGGTTCGAATCCTGCCACCCCGACAGATTATTATGGATTCGGTCGCATAGCTCAGCTGGATAGAGCACCTGCCTTCTAAGCAGGCGGTCGAAGGTTCGAATCCTTCTGCGATCACGAATGAATCAAAACCCCTGAAAAATAAAGAAAGTTCACTTTCAATTTATTTTTCAGGGGTTTTTGATTTTCAAAGCGGAGCTTTGAAGGAAACGCGCAGCGAATCCACAACTGCTGATTGAATAAAGGAAATTCACTTTCAATTTATTTTTCAGGGGTTTTTGATTTTCAAAGCTCCGCTTTGAAGGAAGCGCGCAGCGAATCCTTCTGCGATCACGAAGTCTTTCCAAAACGGAAGAGCTTTTTTGTTTGAAATAATTGTTATTTTTGGGTATGACTTCACTCAAAAATTTTCTACTGCTGATTTGCATATGCTTTTTCCCTTTTTTCGGGCAAAGCCAAAATTCAGGAACGCCCATCAGTGATACCACATTTGTCAATCTCAAAAATTACAGCAGTGATTTTATTTATGACATGAAGTATGCGACATCCGACAATTTCCTAAAAGCCAAAGTCTATGACTGTGCCGAATGTTACCTGCGCTTAAAAACAGCAACGATGTTAGTGCAAGCCAACAAAGTTTTTATGAAAAAAGGCTACAGAATTAAGATTTTTGATTGTTACAGGCCGGTCGACATCCAGAAAAAAATGTGGGAAATCGTATCCAATCCCATATATGTCGCGGATCCGAAAAAAGGCTCCATCCACAATCGCGGCGGCGCTGTCGATATTACGTTGGTCGACAGAAAAGGCGAGGAGCTTGATATGGGAACGCCGTTTGATTTTTTCGGACCTGAAGCTGCACATGCTTATGAAAAGCTGCCACGCAAAGTAAAGGCCAACCGAAAACTATTAAAAAAAATAATGCTGCTCAACAATTTCACGGCATTTGACTCGGAATGGTGGCATTATAACCTCAAAAATTCCGCAAAAGACAGCCTGTCCAATTTTAAATGGACGTGCGATTAATTGTCCAGACAATGGATGGTATTGATAAAATAACTGTCAGGTTGGTAGGTTTTTCCGTCCATTTCGGAAATCACTTGCGATTTGATGACATAATCAATCGTTTCAGTCGTATATTTTATCCGCATGAGCGAAACCGGAGAGCTTTTTAATTCTTCAAAAGCATCTTTGGTAAACAGGAATATGCCTTGCAGGATTCTATTGTTGAAACCTTCGCCAGTCCTGACCGTTGTCCCGCAATCTTCTTGGTTGATATGCAAAAGGGTCACTATTTTTCCATTATCCAACTGCAGGTAAGCGCGCGAATTTTTGTCAAAACAATTCGCTTTTATAAAATCCTTGCTTTTTTGGATGAATTGCGCATTCAGTGTTGGCAATCCGTCTGTCAGCGCCAATGAAAAATAGATGTATGCTGAGTTTCCCGCAAAATTCCGCTCATAAATCAGGTAATCTTTGGTGTTTTTATAGCTGCCGATCGAATCATTGACATCTGAACTGAATTCACAAGGGTTTTGTGCATGGCAATTGACATTCAGGAAAATGATTATAGCAAGAACAAGGTATTTCATCAGGATTGAATTTTGGTGCAAATTAAAACTATTTTATTGTTATTCATATCGGTTGTGAAAAAACAAAATGCATCGCCGCCTTCAGCGATTTTCCATTTTTTGCGAATGACTTCTACACTGTCAGGGAAATTGCGTGCCGTAATATTCGCTTTTTTTGGCAATCGCTTCATTCCCGATTTGCTGTAATCGACAATTTCTTTGATTTCAAAAACACGCCCTGGAAAATCAATTAGCACATCTGAAGTATAAAGGTGTGAGTGTTTGTGGAGTTTGCCAATGTTAAAGCCAACACCGATTTCATCAAAACCACCCGATTTCATGATCGCTGCATTAGGCTCAAAGACGAATTTTTCGGGAAGGCTGAAACTGGCTTGAGCCTGCGCATGCCATTCAAAATCGAAAAATTTATTCTTTTCGGCGGCAAAATTGACGGTTTTAATGATAATCTTTCCCAAATATTCTTTTTCCAATTCCCAAACGAGTTCTTTCACCTCATTTTTCACCGCAACAATATGGATGCATTTCACATTCGCCAATTCATTCAATCCTGCTGTAATGTCAAGCAAGGGCGCGGTTTTTATAAGAATATGATTGGAAAAAGTAAAATAGAATTCCAGATTTCCAGGAACATCCGGAAGACAGTCTTTCAACATAAAGACTTTCCCTTTTGCTTCATTGCGCCGTGATGGATCGATATAAATCCAATTGAATTTCGTAGGGCTATTTTTCAGAATTTCATGACTGTCACCAGAATGGCATTCGATATTTGTTATGCCAAGTTTTTCAAAATTATGCTTTGCAACGGCCGATAATTCTGGATTGATTTCACAATGGATGACACTGGTACATTTTTGCGCAAAATAATAATCGTCGACGCCAAAACCACCGGTAAGGTCAATCAGGCTGCCGGAAACGAGTTGCGATTTGTATAAAGCGGTTTTTTCTGAAGAGGTTTGTTCAACAGAAATCTTTGAAGGATAAATGATGTTTTCAGTGCAAAACCAGTTTGGCAGTTTGTCTTTTGCTTTGGTTTTGGCCGCAATTTGATTCAGTATTTCCGACCAATCCAGATTGGGGAAAGGATTTTTGGACAAGGCCAATTTAGAAATGTCGGCCCCAATATTTGCATTGATAAATTCCTGGATTTCCGGATTTAAAATCACGGCTTCCATCAATTCTTGAAAATATAATTGATGATGTTCGCGCCCATTTTCAGTGCTTTTTCCCTGACATCGGCCGGGTCATTATGCACTTCCGGATCTTCCCAGCCATCGCCAAGATCGGTTTCATAGGTGTAAAGGAATACGAGCCGGCCTTCTATAAAAATCCCGAAAGCCTGCGGGCGTTTGCCGTCATGCTCATGGATTTTCGGAATGCCTGCCGGAAAAGGATTCGGTTTTTGGAAAATTGGATGGTTTGCGGGAATTTCGACCAAATCGTTATTTGGGAAAACACGCTTAATTTCACGTCGGATGTATTGGTCCATACCGTAATTGTCATCGGCATGCAGGAAACCGCCGGATGTCATGTAATTTCGCAGGTTGATGATTTCCGCATCGCTGAAAACGACGTTTCCGTGTCCGGTCATGTGCACAAAAGGGTAAGAAAACAAATCGGGGCTTCCG
This sequence comes from Flavobacterium sp., assembly GCA_035286325.1. Taxonomy (GTDB): domain Bacteria; phylum Bacteroidota; class Bacteroidia; order Flavobacteriales; family Flavobacteriaceae; genus Flavobacterium. The sequence goes on along the minus strand of DATHKH010000029.1, from coordinate 19,474 downwards.
GGTTCGACCGTTCCGGGTTTGGATTTGATATTGGTGTCAATCGTACGGTTGCAATATTTAATCAAATTGGGCAACGACGTTGGATTGGCATACCAATCGCCGCCGCCGCTGTATTTCAATAAGGCAATTTCCTGGGAAAAAGACACACCTGACACAAGCATTAATAGGAAAAAAAATCTTTTCATCAGGAGGTTTTAGTTGATTTGGTTGATAATTTCATCGGCTTGTTTTGTATCCCATTGGTAACTGAGCGCGAGTTTTTTGCCTTTTTCGGCCCAGTCTTTCGCGGCGGATTTATTCCCTGTTTTGAGATTCAGTCTCGCAAGGATAATATAGACATCATAGGAATCTTTGAGTTCCAATGAACGTTCTGCCCATGCAATCGCATCTTTCAATGCTTTGTTATCGGTGATATTGTTCATATAGGCCATCGCGATTTCCTTTAACTGTGCTGCATTTTTCCAGGCATATTTCGGGACGGATTCCGAAGTTGCTTTTCGGAAGGCTTTCCAGTTCTTGGTATTTTCCAATATTCTGATGTCATAATTAAAAATCAGCGAATCTGTTTTGGCAAGATGAATTGCCGCTGCGAAAGGCCTTTTTTTAAAATAAGCAATCGTATCAGATGCTTCCACAGCAGGTGAAAGATTCGTATTCACCATATAAACGATTTTCTTCTCGACACGAATCGGCGAGGAAACGGCCGCAAATTCCTTTTGGTTTTTCAGCACATATTGGAATTCACGCGAGTCGATGTCCTGCAATCCGTTGGCAATGATTTTCCAATTCATTGCGCTGACCAGCTGTGCCTCTGTTTGCGTCGCAAGGTATTTCTTCGCGACGTCATTGGCATTGGAATCCATTCCGGCTTTCCGAAATGCGGAAATATATGCCAATGCATTATCGGCATTCGAAACGTCGGCCAGGAATTGTGTCTTGAGATTGGTGAATTGCTTTTTCGGATCGAGTGCATTTTGGCCTTCTAAAATAAATTCCGCTACTTTAAATTCACCTGTAATCCGGTAAAGTACTTCGCCGGCGGTATTAAAAAACACGAAAGTCGGGTATGTCTTTACGTTGAGCCTTTGGCGCAGTTCAATGCCAGGGCCGGCTTCCATATCTTGTTTGGCACAAATAAAGTTTTTGTTGTAGAAATCAGCGACCAGCGAATCGGTCATGACTTCCGCCTTCATCTTATTGCAGTGCGCACACCAGCTCGCATAAAACATGTAAAAAACAGGCTTGTTCTCTTTTTTTGCCAGCTGCATGATTTCTGTTGCACTGCCTTCCCTGAAATTGACACTGTGTTGCGCCTGCATCACACCGGAAATAATAAGAAGAAAAGCCAGTATTTTATTTCTCATAACCTTTATTCATTAATAAAAACAACACTGTGAGCCGCGACTACCGCAGCGGTTTCGGTGCGCAATCTTGTGTGTCCCAAAGATACGGGAATGTAATTATTTTCAATGGCAGCTTTGATTTCTTTTTCGGAAAAATCACCTTCCGGGCCAATGAGAATCGTGACATCCATTTTTGGATTGACTACATCTTTCAACAGTTTCTTATTGGTCTCCTCGCAATGGGCAATCAATTGAAGGCCGTTGTTTTTAATTTTCATGAAGTCTTTAAAAGCAATAGGCTCGTTCAGTTTTGGCAAATAATACTGCAAAGACTGTTTCATTGCCGATTGAATGATCTTGTCAAAACGATCGCTTTTGATGAATTTCCTTTCAGAATGGTCGCAAATGACCGGCGTGATTTCGCTGATTCCCATTTCCGTGGCTTTTTCCAAAAACCATTCGTAACGGTCGTTCATTTTGGTCGGCGCGACAGCCAGGTGCAAATGGTATTCTGGTTTTTCGCTTTTCTCAGAAGAAACGATTTTGACCGCACATTTATTATCCGAAGCCAAAGTGATTTCAGTTTTGAATAAAAACCCCAAGCCGTTGGTTACAAATAATATATCGCCAGACTGCTTTCGCATGACTTTAACGATATGCTTGCTTTCTTCCTTGTCGAAAATAAAGCCTTCAGTGGTATCGTTGATATCGGGATTGTAGAATAATTGCATGTTAGAATTCGATTCGGGCTTTTGAAACCACCGAAGCGTTTTCAAAATTTCCCATTAAAAATTTATGATAGCCGGCAATCCCAATCATAGCGGCATTGTCGGTTGTGTATTCAAATTTGGGGATGAAGGTTTTCCAACCGTATTTCGCTTCCGCTTCCTGTAATGTTTTCCTGATTCCGGAATTGGCCGATACGCCACCGCCAATGGCAATTTGTTTAATACCGGTTTCCTTTGCCGCCATTTTGATTTTCTCCATCAGGATTTCAATGATTGTATATTGCACGGAAGCGCAGATGTCATTGAGGTTTTCCCCGACAAAGTTTGGATTTTCCGCCGTTTTCTTTTGGATGAAATACAGTATGGCCGTTTTTAGTCCGGAGAAACTGAAATCCAGCCCGGGCACTTTCGGTTTTGTAAAAGCAAATGCTTTTGGGTTTCCAAGCTGTGCATATTTATCAACCAATGGCCCGCCTGGATAGGGAAGTCCGAGGATTTTTGCTGTTTTGTCAAAAGCTTCGCCAACCGCATCGTCAGTCGTTTCACCGATGATTTCCATACTGAAATAGCCATTGACTTTTACAATCTGCGTATGGCCGCCGCTAATGGTCAGCGCCAAAAATGGAAACTCGGGTTTTGCTGTGTTTTCTTCATCGATGAAATGGGCGAGAATATGCGCCTGCATGTGGTTTACGGCAATCAGCGGAACATTCAAAGCCAATGACAACGACTTCGCAAAAGAACTTCCGACCAGCAGCGAACCCATTAATCCCGGGCCTTGCGTAAATGCGATAGCCGAGAGTTGTTCCTTTTTGACATTTGCTTTCTGCAAAGCGGCGTCAACGACGGGAACGATATTTTGCTGGTGTGCGCGCGACGCCAGTTCAGGCACGACACCGCCATATTGCTGGTGAATCAATTGGTTGGCCACAACATTTGACAGCACTTTGCCGTTTTGCATGACAGCCGCCGCAGTATCATCGCAGGAACTTTCCAAAGCAAGAATAAAAACAACATTTTCAGGCATAAAAGCTCAGGAATTTAAATTAAATTTGACAAAACGCTGTGAAAAAATATTTACATTTACAGCGAAGCCAAAATTAGCCATTTTTTGTCAAAAGTGCTTGTATACTTAGGCAAATTAAATTTCAGGAAAAATAAAAACGCGCCCTATCAAAAGATTTAAGAAAATAGTATTTCGTTCTCTTCTCGGACTGATCCTGTTTTTGCTGTTACTTGGCATCGCGCTTTCCTTACCGGTTGTCCAGACAGAACTCGGGCAATACCTTACCACACAAATCAATAAAGATTATAAAACCGACATTTCCGTTGACCAGGTCGCGATTTCCATTTTTGGCGGTGTGAAATTCAAAAAAGTGATGATTAAAGACCATCACAAAGACACGTTGATTTATGCCAACAGGCTTCAAACCAACATTCTGAGTTTCAAGCAGCTTTACAACGGCGATTTGCTTTTCGGCGATATCCGTGTAGACGGACTGACCTTTAATGTCAAAATCTACAAAGGCGACACAGATTCCAATCTTGATAAGTTCATTAAACTGTTTGACAGCGACAAGAAATCGACAAAGAAATTCCTGCTGAAGGCGAAAAATGTTTATGTCACATCCAGCCGTTTTATCATTATCGACGAAAACATCGCCAGGCCTAAAAACCTCGACCTGACTAAGCTGAATGCGACAATTGGTAGCTTACAGGTTTACGGTCCGGATATCACGATGGGAATCAATAAAATGTCCTTTTTGGACCACAGGGGATTGTTTGTCAAAAATCTCACAACGGATTTCACCTATACCAAAAAGAATATCCTGCTGAAAAAATTGGATGTGCAAACCGACAAGTCATTTTTTAGGGGCAATGCGGCACTTTATTACAACAGGAATGATTTTAAGGATTTCAACAACAAAGTCAAATTTGACATCTCGATTGACGCATCTTCGCTTGCCACTAATGATATCCGCTATTTTTATAGCGAATTGGGAAAAGACAAGCAGTTTTTTCTAAGCTCGAAAGTCAAAGGCACACTGAACAATTTCACGGCAACAAATTTAAAACTCGTCGATAATAAAAGCTCGGAAATCAAAGGCGATGTCAATTTCAGGAATCTTTTCGGGAAAAACGGGCAGGAGTTTTATATGAAAGGCAGTTTTGACAAAATCGCTTCGGATTACACCAATCTGACCGGTTTGCTCCCCAATATACTCGGCAAAAAACTGCCTACATCCTTAAAGAAACTCGGCCATTTTAACCTTCGCGGGAAATCGGAAATCACGACCAACTCTATTGATGCCGATTTTTACATGACTACGGCGTTGGGAAATATCCAGTCGAATCTTGTCATGACCAACATTAAGAACATCGACGATGCGTCGTATACCGGTTATGTGATTCTTGAAAACTTTGACATTGGCAATTTTCTTGGCAGAAATGATCTGGGCACGGTAACGCTCAACATGGATGTTGACGGCAAAGGCTTTACGCAAAAATACCTCAATACTTCTTTTTCCGGGGATATTTACGCGATCGGGTACAATGGCTACAATTACAGGAATGTCGTTGTAAACGGGAATTTTAAAGACCCGGTTTTCAAAGGAAAAGTGTTCATCAACGACCCGAACCTGTTTATGGATTTTGAAGGCGCGGTCAATTTGGGCAAAAAAGACATCCTTTATGATTTCCATACGAAAATTGATTATGCGAATTTGGTCAACCTGAACCTGAACAAAAAGGACACGATTTCCATTTTTAAGGGCGACATCAATATGAAGGTTTCAGGAAATTCTTTGGATAACCTGAAAGGCGACATTTATATTACACAGACGTCATACCAAAACAACAAAGACACGTATTATTTTGACGATTTTGCGATCCAATCTTCGTTTGACCCGAATCGCGTGCGAACCATTTCAATCAATTCGCCCGACATCATCCAGGGAAAAGTCGTCGGCAAATTTGAATTTGCCCAACTCAAGAAAATGGTCGAGAATTCACTCGGCAGCCTGTATGCCAATTATTCACCCAACAAAGTCAAGAAAGGCCAGTTCCTGAGTTTTGATTTTGCGATTTACAACAAGATCATTGAGATATTTTATCCGGGAATTTCGGTTGGCGCCAATACGATTGTGTCGGGAAGCATCAATTCTGATAAGGACGAATTCAACATGAATTTCAATTCGCCCAAAATAACCGCATTCGAGAATATTTTTGATAAGGTCAATATCAAGCTCGACAACAAAAACCCGATATACAATGCCTATATCGAAATGGACAGCGTCAGGACCAAATATTATAAGGTATCCGATTTCAAGCTGATTAATTTTACGGCCAATGATACCTTGTTCCTGCGTACGGAATTCAAAGGCGGGAAAGATGCCACCGACAGCTATGCATTAAATTTATACCATACGATCGACAAGAAAAAGACCAGCGTCGTCGGTATCAGGAAATCGGAAGTCAAATTCAAAAACCAAATGTGGTACCTGAATGAGGCAGAACTGACCGACAACAAAATCCTTTTCGACAAGACCTTTAAAAACTTCACCATCAACAACATCACAATGTCGCATGACAATGAGAAGATGGAACTCAATGGTGCCTTAAAAGACATGACATATAAAGACCTGACGCTGACTTTCCAAAATATTGACCTGAGTAAGATTACACCGTCGGTTGAGCATTTTAAGATTGAGGGAAAACTGAATGGCAAGGTCAATTTCAAGCAGGACAAAAACATCTACCAACCCACATCGTCGCTTGTGGTCGAGAATCTCAATATCAATGACAACGACCTTGGTAAACTCAACATCGACATCAGTGGTGATGACAGTTTTAAGAAGTTTTATGTCAATTCGGTTTTGGAAAACAACAACGTCGAGTCGTTTAATGCGAAAGGCGCTTTTGCGATTGAGGACAAAAATACGATCATGGACATGGATTTGAGGTTCAACAAATTCAACCTTGGCGCGCTGAGTTCGCTTGGCGGCGACGTGATTACAAACATCAAAGGCTTTGCTTCGGGAACGGCCAGGATTGAAGGCAATGCCAGCGATCCGGAAATCAACGGCAGGCTTTTCCTTGACGATGCCGGGCTTACGATTCCGTACCTGAACGTCAATTATGAGTTGGAGAGAAAATCGGTTGTCGATGTCACCGAAAGCTCTTTTATCATCAGGAATTCAGTCATTAAAGATACGAAATACAAAACGCAGGGCTTTTTGAACGGCAGGATCAAGCACAACAAATTCTCAGACTGGCAACTTGATTTAGACATTACGTCTGATAGGCTGCTGGCGCTGGACACCCAAGACAGTGAAGATGCGGCTTATTATGGAACCGCTTTCATCGATGGGAAAGCAACCATTACCGGACCGACAAACGGGTTATTTATCAAAGTCGATGCAAAATCCGAAAAAGGCACCGATATCAAAATCCCGATAAACGATGCAACTGCCGTCGGAAGCAACAATTACATCCATTTCCTGACGCCAAAGGAAAAACAAAATAAAGGAAATGGGATTATTGAGCCAACGCGGAATTACAACGGGCTCGAATTGGAATTTAATTTTACATTAAATGAGAATGCCGAAATCGAAGTGATTCTCGACCGAAATACCGGCCACGGCATGCGCGGAAACGGACGTGGCAACCTTTTGTTCCAGATTAACACGCTTGGGAAATTCAATATGTTTGGCGATTTCCAGGTGTATGAAGGAATTTACAACTTCAAATATGGCGGCGTTATCGATAAGAAATTCACCGTCAAAAAATTCAGCTCCATCGTTTGGGAAGGCGATCCGATGCGCGCCGTATTGAATCTCGAAGCTACTTATAAAACGACTGCCAATCCTGCGGTATTGCTTGAAAATCCTTCATTCAATAAGAAAGTCCCGGTTGAAGTCGTCATCGGAATCAAAGGCAACCTGACCAATCCGGAACCTGATTTCAATATCAATTTCCCAACGGTCAGTTCTGTGTTGAAATCGGAAATCCAGTACAAGCTCGATGACAAGGATACACGGCAGACACAGGCATTGTACTTATTGTCGTCCGGTGGTTTCTTAAGCCCGGAAGGCGTGAGCCAATCTGATTTTGCCGGAAATTTATTTGAAAGGGCAAGCGGATTATTCAACGATTTGTTCCAGGATGAAGATGGGAAATTTGTTGTCGGTATCGATTATATTGGTGCGGATAAACGTCCAGGTGTCGAAACCGACGGGCGATTCGGCTTTAGCGTATCGACAAAAGTCAATGAGCGTATTACCATCAATGGAAAAGTCGGCGTACCTGTTGGTGGCATCAACGAATCTGCAATTGTCGGCGATGTCGAAGTGCAATACCGCGTGAATGAAGACGGAACTTTGAATCTGCGGGTTTTCAACCGCGAGAACGATATCAATTACATCGGGCAGGGAATAGGTTATACGCAAGGAATCGGTATTTCGTATGAAGTGGATTTTGACACTTTTAAGGAATTCGTCAACCGCGTATTCAAAAACCAGAAATTGGATAAGGAGCCAAAACCAGTGCAGGAAATCCCTGATTCCGATTTGCCGGATTACATCAAGATCATCGATAAAAAAGATGCCGGCAAAAAATCGCCACCTGAAAAAGTAAAGGCAAACAGCGATGCGATTCCAACCGACGATTAGCATAAATCACATCGTTTTTAGCTTTTGTCATCTGCTGCGGGAAAAACTTATCAACGAAAACGTTTGAAAATTCAAAACTTTATTAAATTGCTAATTACCTGCCATAAAAAGTGGGTAATGTTTACTAATTTTACATTTTAATACCTAAATAAATGCCAAAAACGATAAAAAAAATCGGTGTGTTGACTTCAGGCGGAGATTCTCCGGGGATGAATGCCGCCATACGCTCTGTTGTCAGAACCTGTGCCTACCATGGCATTGAATGTATCGGGATTTATCGCGGTTATCAAGGAATGATTGAAGGTGATTTCAAGGAAATGGGACCAAGGAGCGTAAACAATATTGTAAACAAAGGCGGAACCATCCTAAAATCCGCACGGTCTAAAGAATTCATGACGGCAGAAGGCCGCAAAAAAGCATATGACAACCTCGTCAAAGCAGGTGTTGATTCACTGGTCATCATCGGTGGTGACGGAAGTTTTACCGGAGCCGAAATTTTCAACAACGAATACGGTTTCCCAATCATGGGAATTCCGGGAACGATTGACAATGACATCTTTGGCACGAGCCATACTTTGGGTTACGACACGGCTTTGAACACCGTCGTTGAAGTCATCGATAAAATCCGCGATACCGCCAGCTCACACAACCGCCTGTTCTTTGTTGAAGTCATGGGGCGCGATGCTGGCCATATCGCATTAAATGCCGGAATCGGAGCAGGAGCCGAAGAAATATTAATTCCGGAAGAAGATTTGGGATTGGAGCGTTTATTGGAATCACTCCAGAAAAGCAAGGCTTCAGGAAAGTCCTCAAGCATTGTCGTCATCGCTGAAGGTGACAAAATCGGCAAAAACGTATTCGAACTCAAAGATTATGTCGAAGCCAACCTTCCGGAATATGACGTGCGCGTTTCCGTTTTGGGGCACATGCAGCGCGGCGGTTCGCCATCGTGTTTCGACAGGGTTTTGGCCAGTCGCTTGGGCGTAAAAGCGGTCGAATCGTTACTGGAAGGAAAATCAAACTACATGGTTGGTCTAGGCAACGACAAAGTCATCCTGACGCCATTGGAACAAGCCATCAAAGGACATACGGAAATCGACCGCGAATTGCTTCGCGTGTCCGACATCATGTCGACATAAATTAAAAAGACCTACTAAAAAATTATATAATCATTAGAAATTAAAAAAATGTCAAAAGTAAAATTAGGAATAAACGGTTTCGGAAGAATCGGAAGAATTGTCTTCAGGGAAACCTTAAACAGGGATAATGTAGAAGTGGTGGCCATCAACGATTTACTCGACGTAGACCATTTGGCTTACCTTTTAAAATACGACTCAGTTCACGGTAATTTTGCCGGTAAAATTGAAGTCAAAGACGGAAAATTGTATGTCGACGGAAGACACATCCGCACCACAGCCGAAAAAGATCCGTCAACCTTAAAATGGGACGAAGTCGGCGTTGACGTCGTAGCCGAATGTACCGGAATTTTCACGACGCTTGAAACCGCCAACGCACACATCAAAGGCGGCGCAAAAAAAGTCGTGATTTCTGCGCCTTCAGCCGACGCGCCAATGTTTGTCATGGGCGTCAACCATACCAAAATGACCGCCGCAAATACCATCGTATCCAACGCGTCATGTACAACAAATTGCCTCGCGCCATTGGCTAAAATCATCAATGACAACTTTGGGATCGTGGAAGCGCTGATGACGACAGTCCATGCGACAACAGCGACACAATTAACCGTTGACGGACCGTCAAGAAAAGATTTCCGTGGCGGACGTGCAGCATTATTGAATATCATCCCGGCTACAACCGGCGCTGCGAAAGCAGTTGGGAAAGTCATCCCCGAACTCGATGGCAAACTGACAGGGATGTCAATGCGCGTACCGGTTGCCGATGTGTCCGTAGTCGATATGACCGTAAAAGTCGCCAAAGAAACGTCGTATGACGAAATCATGGCGGTGTTCAAAAAAGCGGCAGAAGGCGACTACAAAGGCGTTGTCGGTTATACTGAAGACGACGTGGTTTCACAGGATTTCATTGGCGATTCGCGCACATCGATCATCGATGCGAAAGCCGGAATCGGGCTGAACTCGACGTTCTTCAAAATCGTTTCGTGGTATGACAACGAATACGGCTACTCAAGCAAGCTAATTGATTTGGCCGTGCACACTGCAGGTCTGAAATAATTGATACATTTGAATCCCGTTGCTTCGGTAGCGGGATTTTTGTTTTTTATCAGAAGCATGTTCCTGCTGTCCGCTGTATCTTTTTCTTTGCAAGAAAAAGGATGCCGCTTCCATCAGGGCTAGGCTTTTGAAATAAGTTCAAAAGCGCGTTAAGGATTGAGGCGAAATCTTTTATTTCTCTTTCGCGAAAGAGAAATAAAAATTAAAGCCGAAAGCCTGACCCGCAGGGAAACGCCCAAAAACAACAACCAAACAAATTAAACCCAACTGAATGAAACTATTAGTAGACAGCGGTTCGACAAAAGCAGACTGGATTTCGATTGACGACAGCGGCAAAGTATTGTTTACCACGCAAACCCTTGGATTAAACCCCGAAGTGCTTGGAAAAGACCAGGTCATTTCTCGCCTCGACGATAAATTTGACATTTCCCACAACCGCAAAAGCGTGACGCACCTTTATTTCTACGGCGCAGGCTGCGGAACGGAAAGGATGCGCAATTTCCTTGGCGGGATTTTTAAGGAATATTTTCCTAAGGCAGTGATTTCGGTACATGAAGATACGTATGCTGCGGTTTATGCGACGACGCCGAGAAACGAAAAAGCTATTGTTTCGATTTTGGGAACGGGTTCGAATTGCAGTTATTTTGACGGGCTTGTTTTGCACCAGAAAGTACAATCTTTGGGCTATATCGCGATGGACGACTGCAGCGGCAACCAGTTTGGGCGCCATTTGATTCGCGGGTATTATTTTGGCAAGATGCCGAAAGACCTGGCCGTGAAATTCGAAAAGGATTACGATCTGGATGCAGATGTCATCAAGCACCATTTGTATAAAGAGCCAAACCCGAATGCGTATCTGGCGACATTTGCGAAGTTCATCATTGAATACAAAGACCACGAATATTGCCAGAAAATTATTTTTTCGGCGATGGAGGATTTTGTCGAGAACTATATCAAGCAATACGACAACCACAAGGAAGTGCCGGTGCATTTTATCGGCTCGATCGCTTTCTACCTCAAAGATGAGCTGAAAAAAGTTTTGGACAAGCACAAAATCAAACTTGGAAATGTGCTGCGGCGCCCGATTGACGGACTCATCGCGTATCATTCCTTAAACAAATAAGATGGAAATCGCAATCATCGCCCACGACCGAATGAAAGCCGATATGGTGCAATTCCTCAATAAGAACAGGGAATTGCTGATGTCTGATCACATCAGGCTGATTGGCACCGGAACAACAGGCAGTAAAGCTGAAGCCGCAGGATTTAAGGTCAGGAAAATGCTTTCCGGGCCACTGGGCGGCGATGCCCAGATTGCGGCGCGCGTAGCGGAAGGAAAAACGAAAATGGTGCTGTTTTTTAAAGACCCGAATTCGAGCCATGCCCATGAAGTCGACATCAATATGCTGATCAGGGTTTGCGACGTGCACAATGTGCCATTGGCGACCAATGAGGCGACGGCGCAATTGCTGTTGAAAGCCATCGCATAAAAGTTAGCCACAGATTCACAGATTTATGAGAAAAAATCTGTGAATCTGTGGCCATTATTTTTTTAATTTTTCGCGACTATCTCATCGCAATCATAGAAATCTCGACATTGACCTGTTTCGGCAATACCGATACCTGAACCGTTTCCCTTGCAGGAGCGGTTTTTTCATTGATATAACCCGCGTAAACTGTATTGACTTTAGCGAAATCATTCATATCGGAAAGGAAAATCGTGGTTTTGACGACGTTTTCGAAAGTCATGTCGGCGGCTGCAAGAACGGCTTTGAGGTTTTCCATGACACGTTTGGTTTCAACTTCAATATTGTCCAATACCAATTCCCCGTTTTCAGGATTAATCGCAACCTGGCCAGATGTAAATAACGTATTTCCGAACAATACTGCCTGGCTGTATGGTCCGATTGGCGCCGGTGCTTTGTCTGTGTAGATGATTTTTTTCATGAGATACTTAATGTTTTTTGAAACTGTCTGCTGCTTTCGGCCGGCTGCATGCTTATCTTAAAGTCCTGTCTGCCTGGTTTCGTTTTTCCCACTTGATGTCGCTCAGCACGCCGGATTTGATTCCGATAAAGAAATTCCATGTTGCCTGGTCTCCAAATGGCGCCCAGTTGAAATCCATTCTCCAGCTCAATAAATCCCTTTCAAAACGCAATTGCGTAAAAGTCACGCCTTTCTGTACGAAGTCATAGCCTGTCGACACGCCGAGTTTCCACTTTGTAGTGATGTCGGTATTGGCAGAAACCATCAGTGAATTACCGGTGACTTTCTTTTCCCGCGCATTGTTCGAATAGGTCAGGGAATAGGCGAGCGTCATATCCCAGGGCAATTTAGAATGGAAAAATGCCGCCGCCTCTTCGGGTTTTTCGGTTTCGCTATCCTTGTCGAATTGGCTGTCACGCCGGTCGCTGAAATCGGTATTGGTACCAAAAAGGTCGTCTTCGCGCCCGCCATTTCTTACGCCTGCATTGTTGTCGGATTTTTTATCCTTTGATTTGTCGTCACTGCTCGCCACGGTATAGCCAAGCGTCATATTGGCACTGGTCATACGGAAAAGGCTTCCGCCATTATTGACATTAAAGGTATTGATTCTTGTCCCGGCATTGTTGATCGCATATGGATCGAGTGTTGCGGCAAAATTGACATTCATTTTTTCCTTAAAGAGTAATGTTCCGCCGCTGACCCTTAGCGGCGCCCATTGCAAAGAGTCGGCTGCAATGTTGTAGCTCGTGGAAAAATTCAGGTTGTTCAGCAATATGATTTTCTTGGGCTCCGTTTTTGTGCTGTCGCGGTCGGTGACTTTTGCCTCAAAGGTATTGTTGAGCGTGAAGCCGACATTATTCGCGTAACTTTTTCCCGGTGCGCCAAAAATACCGCCTTCAAAACGCGTATAATCTTTTATCATTGTTCCGGTGCCGTCGGGATCATAAGTATCGTAATATTTGTCAAAGCTTGGCGTATAGCTCCATGAAACTGCGGGGCGCATCACATGCCTGATGGCTTGTATTTTTTTGTTCTCACCGAAATTAAACGTCCCGTAAATGCTTGTCCCGATACTCGTCGAAAAGGAATACGTCCTGAAAGCATCAAATCCATTGACGTCTTTTGTCACCAAGGAATCGATTGTCGTATCATAACGCTTGTTGATTGTTTTCAAATACCAGACTTCCTGATAATTGATATTCGAAGTCGCGCTGAAATATTTGAATATCTTGAAATTGGTGCTCAACGGGATACTGTGCTGGAAGCCGGTTTTGGCATCGCGAAACATTTCCGATTTGAAGAACAACGAATCGGTTGTAACGATATCATTCCTGCCTTGCAAACTATACTGAAGATTGATGTTTTTTAGAATCCCTTTCTTGATGCCGTCTTTTGGCGCGAACGGGTAAATCCTGTCCACGCTGAACTGCAGGTTTGGCAACGACATATTGATGATTTGTGTCTGCGTATTTTGGGAATGCGTGGCCGTTAACGACAGGTTCATTCCCGGTTCGGTGTTGAATGTACGCGAATAGGAAATCGACGAGCTCAATGTGTTGTTCAGCCTCGAACCCAGATTGACCTGGTTGATGGATTGCTGGAAATAGGTGCTGCTTCCAAGGTTGACCGATGCAGAAAAACGCGAATTCGGGTTGGATTTCCCATCCTTGCTATGCGACCACTGGATGTTGTAGATATTGGTTTTTGTATAATCCGGGAAACCGCGTTCGCTTGTAATCAGGTTTTCAAAACGCACATTGACATTGCCTTTGAATCGGTAACGCTTGGCATAACTGGATTCAAATCGCATCCCATAACTGCCATTGGTATAATAATCCCCGAGGATTGCCAGATCGTAATTGTCGCTGAGGGCAAAATAATAACCGCCATTTTCCAAAGAGTAACCGCGCGAGGCAGAATCGCCATAAGTTGGGACTAATATTCCCGAAGTAGCCTTTTGCGACATAGGAAAAAAAGCAAATGGCAGCCAAAGCGGTGTAGGCACATCGGCGATGACCATATTGGTCGCGCCAACGACGACTTTCTTGCCGGGTACAAATTTTACTTTATTGGTGATAAAATAATATTCCGGATCATCAATGTCCTTTGCAGTGGTGAAGCGCGCATTTTTCATGAAATAAACCGAATCGTTTTCCTTTTTCGTGACTTCGGCCTTGACCTTGAATTCGCCCTGGTCGGTCCTGGAATTCCAAACCAATGCTTTCTTGGTTTTATAATTGAACCGGATAGAATCCGGCTCGATGACATTTTTCCCTTGCTTAAAAACCGGTAATTGGGTATATGCTCCTGTTGAATCCTTAATGCGCCCGGCATAGACTTCCTGCTTTTCATAATCCATGATGATAATTCCGGCAGTCAGTTCGATGTCCTGGTAATAAAGTTCGGCTTTGTCGTAAAGGGTAATGAGTTTTTTCTTCTGGTCAATCTTGGCGGAAGTTTCGGCTTTGTATTTTATTTTATCCGTCAGCAGCGGCTTTTTTGGCTTTGTGGAGTCTTTTTCCTTGGTGGCTGTAATTTTTTCGAGTTCCGACGCGTTTATAGTGAGGCTATCGGACTGTTTTTCAGCGGCAACAGAAATGGGCTTTACGACAGGTTCTTGAGAATATGTTTTTACAGTTCCTATTGTTAGGAAGATTGCTGATAAAACGATATTAAATAAGTTTGTCTGCAAAGGTTTAAATACTATTTTTGTAAAAATATGAAGTGATTTTTGGTGCGCCAAACTTACTGATTATTTTTTGTCAAAAATAAACAATTAATAGATTTATAATCGACTGTTTTAATTAAATTAACTTTTGCTCCGATGGGTATATCAAATAAATTCAAAGCGCCATTTCTCATAGCATTTTGCACCATTTCCCTCTCATTATACAGCCAGTCAAATAAGTTCAAAGTCACCCTTGATGCCGGTCACGGCGGAAAGGATTTTGGTGCGGTTTACAGTGGCCATATCGAAAAGAATGTTGCCCTCGGTGTGACGCTCAAAGTCGGCAAAATATTGGAAGGCACATCTGGGTTTGAGGTCCTTTATACCAGAAAGACAGACGTTTTTATTGATTTGGTCGAAAGGGCCAACATTGCAAACAGGGCAGACGCCAATATTTTCATTTCGATGCATTGCAATGCCAATAAGAATACAGCTGCTTCAGGCACAGAAACTTATGTCATGGGTATGACGAAAAATGCTTCGGCTTTGGCGGTTGCAAAATCTGAGAATGCCGTTATCACATTGGAAAAGGATTACAAGCAAAAGTACGAGAACTACGACCCGAAAGCTCCGGAAACAATGGTTGGAATCACTTTGGGGATCGAAAATTATCTCAACGAAAGTATTGCCCTGGCAGGAAAAGTTCAGGATCATTTTACAGACGACCTCAATAAAAAAAGCCGGGGTGTAAAACAGGCGCCGTATATGGTTTTGCACAAAGCTTATATGCCGAGAATACTGATTGAAATGGGATTCATCTCAAATCCTGAGGATGCTGCCGATCTCGATTCCGAAGATGGGCAAAACAAAATTGCACGCGCCATTGCTGATGCCATCATCAGTTACAAAAAGGAATATTACGGAAATGGTGAAAACGAGGACAATATCGAAAAACCTTCCCAGAAGATTGTTACTCCAGTCATCAAGCCTACACCTGACGACGATACTATACTTCCTGAAAAACCGATTGTAAAAGTGCCACCGGCAAACAAAGTTCCTCAAACTAACGTTCCTGACAATAATCCGGCCGCTGTAAATGGCGTAACTTTTAAAATACAACTCGCGGTCAGCAGCACAAAGGTCGAATTGGTTCCGTCCAATTTCCATGGGCTTGGTTCACTCTCCATGCTAACGGCAAACAACCTTTATAAATATATGTACGGTGAAACTACGGATTACGATACCGCAAAAGCGCTGCTTATGGAAGCCAAGTCAAAAGGATACGATTCCGCTTTTGTAATCGCATTTAAAGACGGAAAGAAAATAACCATTCAGGAAGCATTGAAGCATTGAAATAATATAACAACGCTTAAGATATAAGTCTTAAATTTGTTAAAAAACCAAAACACTTTGAAAATATCAAGAGAAATTAAAACCGCCATATTGGTCATCGCTTCCATTTTACTGTTTATCTGGGGCTACAGTTTCCTAAAAGGAAGGGATTTATTGACGGATTACAAAACATTCTACGTGCATTATGACAATGTGGAAGGGCTTGCAGTATCTGCGCCGGTAACCATCAGCGGACTTGTAGTTGGAAAAGTGAATAAGATCACACTCCAGAACGGTACGGGCAAACTGGTGGTCGAATTGCAGATCAAAAGTGATTTCCCAATTTCAAAATCAAGCATCGTCAATATCTATGAACCCGGATTGATCGGTGGAAAACAAATCCAGATCGTGCCAAATCTTCAAGATCCGACATTGGCAGAATCAGGGGCAACCTTGCAAGGCGGCGTAAAACCCGGACTGACAGCGCTTGTCGGCGACAGATTGACGCCATTGCAGGAAAAAGTCGAGAAAATGGTCGTTAGCGCAGATGTGTTACTGACCAATATCAATACGATTCTCGATGCAAAAACAAAAGAGAACCTGAAAAGCAGCGTCGCCAACCTTAATGCGACTTTAGCCGAATTTAAAACGGCGTCACAAAGCGTCAATACAATGCTGGCCGACAACAAGTCGAAAATAAACAATACGATGGCCAACATCGACAAGGCATCGGCAAACTTTTCCAAAATTTCGGATTCGCTTTCAAAGGCAAATATTGGCAAAACGGTCAAAAGCCTTGAGAATACCTTGGCGAAAGTCGATAATATCATGGGCGAAATCCAATCCGGGAAAGGAACATTGGGCAAATTGGTCAAGGACAAGACTTTGTATGACAATTTTGCCAAGACTTCCAAAGAACTGGAGTTGCTGCTCCAGGATTTAAGGCTGAATCCGACGCGGTATGTCAACGTATCGCTTTTCGGGAAGAAAAACAAACCTTATGTCGCTCCAAAAGTCACAAACGACACGATTCCTAAAACCAACAATTAGCGGCCTATGAGCTATCTTGACAATATATTATTTGCCATTTTACTGGGTTTGGGTTTCGGCTATTTTACAATCAATGTAAGAAAACTGATTCGCAATATTAAGCTCGGCCACGACGTTAACCGATCCGACAATCCTGCTGCCCGTTGGGGAAACATGGCGCTGATTGCGCTCGGGCAATCCAAAATGGTGAAACGGCCGATTGCTGGCGTATTACACATCATCGTTTATGCAGGATTCATCATCATCAATCTTGAATTGCTTGAAATCATCATCGACGGGCTTTTCGGAACGCACCGCATTTTCGGGTTTATGGGCGGCTTTTACAGCTTCCTGATCGGCTCATTTGAAATATTGGCGCTATTGGTTTTGGTTGCCGTGATTGCATTTTTGGTGCGCCGTAATATCATTAAACTTAAAAGATTTATCCATTCCGATTTGAAAGGCTGGCCAAAAAGCGACGCCAATTACATTTTGTATTTCGAGATCTTACTGATGACCTTGTTCCTTTTGATGAATGCGTCGGATTATCATTTGCAGAATGTCCCAGGTGGCGTTGACCATTTTACACAAGTCGGCGCCTATCCGGTTTCCCAATTCATCGCCCCGATTTTTGACGGCATGAATACGAATCTGGTTGTATTGCTCGAAAGGGTTTTCTGGTGGTTGCACATTACAGGAATCCTGGTGTTTATGAATTACCTGTATTTTTCAAAGCACCTGCATATTTTATTGGCTTTTCCGAATACTTATTTTGCCGATTTGAATCCGAAAGGAAAATTAGACAATTTAGAATCCGTGACCAAAGAAGTCAAGCTGATGATGGACCCAAACGCCGATCCGTTTGCTGCTGCGCCTGCAGATGCTGCTCCGGCAAAATTCGGGGCCAGCGATGTCCAGGATTTGAACTGGGTGCAATTGCTGAACGCCTATACGTGTACGGAATGCGGAAGATGCACTTCGTCCTGTCCGGCAAATATCACAGGAAAGAAACTATCGCCACGTAAAATAATGATGGACACGCGCGACAGGCTCGAAGAAGTCGGCAAAAATATCGATGCAAATAAAGGAGTTTTTGTACCCGATAATAAGACGCTTCTGAATGACTATATCACGCCTGAGGAACTTTGGGCATGTACGGCTTGTAATGCCTGTGTCGAAGAATGTCCGGTCAACATCAGTCCGCTTTCCATAATTATGGACATGCGCAGGTATTTGGTGATGGAGCAAAGCGCCGCGCCGATGTCATTGAACGCGATGATGACCAATGTTGAAAATAACGGTGCGCCTTGGCAATACAACCAACAGGACCGATTGAACTGGAAAAACGAAAATTAACAATCTAAAAAAATAAAAATTCTCTTATAGGTGAGGTTAAGGGTGTTTTTAATGCATTTGACAAAATAAATTAGAAACAAAATGAAAACGGAAGACATTGACAAAAACCTCGTAGAAGCAACAGAGAACGGCAAGCACATCAGCCCAATTTTGCCGGAGGGAATTAAGAATTACCTGATCGATATTGACGGAACCATCTGTGACGATATTCCAAACGAAGAACCGGAAAGAATGCTGACGGCAGAAGTGTATCCCGACGCTTTGGAAACATTAAACAAATGGTATGATGAAGGCCATGTTATTTTCTTTTTTACATCCAGGACTGAAGCGCACAGGGAATATACCGAAAGATGGCTCAAACAGCATGGCTTTAAATACCATGGAATGGTCATGGGAAAACCGCGCGGCGGAAATTACCATTGGATTGACAACCACTTGGTGAAAGCCACAAGATACAGGGGTAAATTTACAAACCTCGTCGACAAAGAAGTCACGATCCAAGTGTTCGATGACGGAAAACACGAATAGCACTAAACTTTGCCAGGCTGCGGCTTTGCAACTTAATTATAAAGAATGTCAGAAGCATTAATAGTACCGACAATGGCCGAAATGATGGCCGAAGGCAAACAGCCCGAAGTCCTTTTCTGGATTGGCTGTGCCGGAAGTTTTGACGATCGCGCCAAAAAAATCACGAAAGCTTTTGTGCGGATTTTAAACCGTGCCAACATTTCATTTGCCGTGCTCGGGACAGAAGAAAGCTGTACTGGCGATCCGGCAAAAAGGGCAGGGAATGAGTTCCTGTTCCAGATGCAGGCGATGATGAACATTGAAGTATTGAATGCATATGAGGCAAAGAAAATAGTCACAGCCTGTCCGCATTGCTTCAATACGATTAAAAACGAATATCCGGAACTCGGTGGGAAATATGAAGTGATCCATCACACGCAATTCCTGAAATCGCTATTGGATGATGGACGTTTGACCATCGAGGGCGGCCAATTCAAAGGCAAGAAAATCACTTTTCACGATCCGTGTTATTTGGGCCGTGCCAACGGGATTTACGAAGCACCACGGGAATTAATTGAAAAGCTTGATGCCGAATTCGTTGAAATGAAACGCTCGCGTGCCAACGGATTGTGCTGTGGCGCAGGCGGTGCACAAATGTTCAAGG
>DATHKH010000028.1:0-15185 GCA_035286325.1 Flavobacterium sp. | reverse complement strand
AGCCGAATTCACCAACGGGGAATTATGAAGCAGTGGTTTCCGTTGGCGGCGCACGTTTTTACAAAAGCATCAAAATCGAAACCATCAAGCCAAACCGCTTGAGGATCAAAAACAGTTTTAGCAACAAAATGATTTCCGCGTTCCATAAAAATGAAGGAAAAGTTGAAGTAATTTGGCTGCACGGCGCGATTGCGAGAAACCTTAAAGTCGATATGCAGGCGAAGTTTTCCCAGCAATCGACGGCTTTCAAAAATTATGGCAAATATGTTTTCGACGACCCGTCCAGGAGTTTCTCTACCGAGGAAGTCAATATTTTCTCAGGAAAAGTCGACGACAATGGCAAAGCAGATTTAAATATCCAGCCAAAGCTCGAATCACAGGCGCCGGGAATGCTTAAAGTCGCATTCATTACAAAAGCCTATGAAAATGGCGGTGATTTCAGTACGGATGTCGTGACGGCAAACTATTCGCCTTACCAAACGTACGTTGGGATAAAATCGCCTGATCCGAATAAATACGGCATGCTCGAAACGGGCAAAACCAATACCTTTGATATTGTGACAGTAGATGAAAACGGCAATCCAAAAGCGGTCAAAAATCTTGAAGTCAAAATCTATAAAGTCGATTGGCGCTGGTGGTGGGATGCCTCCAATGACGATTTGTCGAATTACAGTTCGTCAACGACAAACACTGCCTATAATTCACAGATCATCAGCACCAATGCTGACGGAAAAGCGACTTTCGGATTCAAAACCGGCGAAGACGACTGGGGTAGATATCTCGTTCGCATTACCGATCCTGAAGGCGGACATTCGACAGGTGAAACGGTCATGGTCGACTGGCCAAGCTGGTCGGGAAAAACGCGGAATACAACTGGTACAGACGCCAAAATGCTGGTATTCACTTCCGACAAGACGAATTATGCCGTTGGTGAAAAAGCAACCGTATCGTTTCCCTCAAGTGCCGGAAGCCGTGCGTTGATTTCTTTGGAAAACGGATCCCGCGTAGTCAAGACCATGTGGGTTCTAACCAAGCAAGGCGAAACACAGGTACAAATTCCGGTTACGCCCGATATGGCGCCAAACGTGTACATTCACATTACGTTATTGCAGCCGCATGCTTCCACGGCAAATGATTCCCCGATTCGCCTCTACGGAATCATCCCGATTGAGGTCATCGACAAGAATACCGTTTTACAACCGCAGATTTCTATGCCCGAAGTATTGAAACCGGAACAGAAAACGACCATAAAAGTCAGCGAAAAAGCGGGCAAAGCCATGACATATACCATTGCGATCGTCGATGAAGGTTTGCTCGACCTGACACGCTTCAAAACGCCAAATGCCTGGGACAATTTCTACGCCCGTGAAGCGCTCGGCGTCAAAACATGGGATGTTTACGATGAAGTTATCGGCGCTTATGGCGGAAAAGTAAACCAGATTTTCAGCATCGGTGGCGACGCGGATTTGGGCGGCGGCAAAGCCAAAAAAGCCAATCGTTTCAAACCGGTCGTCGTTTACCTCGGGCCATTTTCTTTACCTGCAGGACAAACAAAATCTCACGTGATCCAATTGCCGAAATATGTCGGCTCGGTCCGCACCATGGTTGTCGCCGGAAATGCAGCAACTGCGGCTTATGGAAGTGTCGAAAAAACCACGCCGGTCAGAAGCCCGCTGATGATTCTCGCCTCATTGCCACGAAAAGTATCGCCGGGCGAAAAAGTCACGCTTCCGGTAACCGTTTTTGCGATGGAGAAATATGTCAAAAACGTCACACTCCAACTCAAAACAAACAATGGTTTCCGAGTCATCAGTCCGTCAAAACAAAGTTTGACATTTGCCCGGCCAGATGAGAAAATCGCATATTTTGAACTCGAAGCTGCCGATTTGACCGGTATCGGGAAAGTCACCGTCATCGCGACTTCAGGAAAAGAAAAAGCGGGCTTTGACGTCGAACTCGACATTGTCAATCCAAATCCGGTCACGCAGGATTACAAGGAATTGATATTGGAACCAAACGTTTCCGGGACCATCAACTGGAATGCCTTTGGTGTCGCCGGAACGAATAAGGCAAAACTCGAAATCTCGTCATTCCCGTCGATTGATTTCAACAGAAGAATGGACTACCTGATCCAATATCCACACGGATGTGTAGAACAAACCACGTCGAGCGTATTCCCGCAATTATACTTGGCCGACATCGCCGATATCGATGCAGCGCGGAAACAAAAAATCCAACGGAATGTCACTGCAGGCATACAAAAATTGTCGCAATTCCAATTGGCAAATGGCGGTTTCGCCTACTGGCAAGGACTTCAGACAGCAGATGACTGGGGTTCGTCATATGCCGGACATTTCTTGATTGAAGCCGAAAGTAAAGGTTATGTGTTGCCAATCAACGCCAAAAAACAATGGATTGCCTATCAGTCAAAAATGGCCAAACAATGGCGCTATACGGCAGAATACCACAACGATTTTCCACAGGCTTACAGATTGTACACGCTGGCTTTGGCCGGAGCACCTGATTTGTCTTCGATGAACCGCCTTCGCGAAACGTCTGGGATTTCAAATGAGGCCAAATTGCGCCTGGCAGCAACTTATGCGTTGGCCGGACAGAAAAATGTCGGTACTGCATTGCTCGCCCAATGCAAAATTGACGAAGAAGACAGCCCGTACAATTATTACTATTATGGCTCAAGCGAACGAAACCGCGCGATGGCTTTGGAAACCTTATTGCTGCTCGACAAAAAATCGGAAGCGTTCGGTATGGCAAACAAACTCGCAAAATCAATGTCTTCCAACCAATGGATGAGCACGCAAACCACTGCGTATTGCTTGTATGCGATGTCGAAATTCGCGCAGCAAAACGGCACCGGCGGCATCGACGTCACATACACAAGCCTTGGCAAAACCCAGCCGGTAAAAACCGCCAAGACATTTGCCGATCGTACATTGACTGTCAGTGGAAACGGCAATTCCGTGTCCATCAGGAACAATAAAAATGCGACTTTGTATGTCAAGGTGATTTCGAGCGGCATTTTGCCAATCGGGCAGGAGCAAACAGCACAACGCGGCTTGTTTACCTCGATTGTCTTTAAGGATCGAAAAGGGAATTTTGTCAATGTCACATCACTTGGGCAAGGAACGGAATTCGTTGCCGAAGTCACTGTCACCAACTCAAAACCCGAATATGTCGAAAATATCGCGCTGACGCAAATCATTCCGTCAGGCTGGGAAATCGTCAACACGCGGTTTACCGAAGCAGGCGAATTTGCAGATAACAAAGCCGATTACACCGACATCCGCGACGACCGTACGAATTTCTATTTCGGACTCAAATCCAACGAAACGCGGGTATTCAGAATCCTGCTCAACGCGTCATACCTTGGCAAATATTACCTGCCGGGCGTGCAATGCGAGGCGATGTATGACAATTCGTATTTCGCGAGGACAAAAGGCCAATGGGTCAATGTGGTCAAGGATTAATTAGGAGCTGTTTCCCGCTGTACGTTTCAATCTTTTTTAAACCCCGGAAAAAACCGGGGTTCAAAAAAGGATTTCCACTGCCATCGGGGCTAGGACTTTTCGGTAACTTCAACGCCAATTTTCACAATTGAAAAACAGGATAAAAGCATTCTTCACGAGAATCGCGAATTGGATCAAACGCAACAAAATCAAATCGGCAATCGCCGCATTGCTTTTGCTTGCCTACTATTTCTGCCTGCCGCATGTGCTTTTCGAACAGCCGTATTCCACGATCATCGAAAGCGAGGAAGGCGAACTGCTCGACGCGAAAATCGCACGCGATGGACAATGGCGTTTTCCTGCGCAGGATTCCATTCCGGATAAATTTAAAAAGTGCATCGTCTATTTTGAGGATGAGCATTTTTACCAGCATTTTGGATTCAATCCTGTCGCGATGACCAAAGCTGCGATCCAGAACCACAAAGCCGGAAAGGTTGTCCGTGGCGGAAGTACGTTGTCACAGCAAGTCATACGCCTGTCGAGAAACCAGCAAAAGCGCAGTTATTTTGAGAAAGCGATCGAGCTTATTCTCGCAACGCGATTGGAATTCCGCTATTCAAAGGAAAAAATATTGGAATTGTACGCTGCACACGCGCCATATGGCGGCAATGTTGTTGGGCTCGAAATGGCTTCGTGGCGTTATTTTGGCGTCCAGCCGCATCAATTATCCTGGGCGGAAACAGCGACATTAGCAGTTTTGCCGAATGCGCCAAGCCTGATTTATCCCGGGAAAAACCAGCTGAAATTACTCATAAAGCGAAACGGACTTCTGAAAAAATTATTCACTGAAAAAATCATCGACAGAACCACATTCGAAACATCGATTTTGGAAAAACTGCCTCAAAAACCGTATGATTTGCCGCAGACAGCGCCACATTTGCTGCAAAATATAGCAAAAATGCAGGAAGGCAAACGCATTAAAACAACCGTTAATTTTGAACTCCAAAACCGCGTCAACCAAATCGCAAAACAATATTATGATGATTATAAACAATCGGAAGTTTATAATATGGCGATTATCATTGTCGATGTGAAAACGCGGAACATTCTGGCATATGTCGGGAATTCGCCAACCGACAAAGACCACCAGAAAGACGTCGATATTATTACGGCGCCGCGAAGTACGGGAAGTATTTTGAAACCATTTTTGTACGCGTCAATGCTTGATGGCGGTGAAATATTGCCGAATACTTTGGTTGCAGATATTCCAACGCAGATTGCAGGTTACAGTCCGAAAAATTTTGACGGCACTTTTGACGGCGCGGTTCCGGCACATCGGGCGTTGTCAAGATCGTTGAATATTCCGGCAGTTTTAATGTTGAAAGACCACGGCGTATACCAGTTTTATGATCAGTTGCAAAGATTCAAACTGCGCGACATCAACAAACACCCAAACCATTATGGACTGTCGTTGATTCTTGGCGGCGCCGAAAGCAATCTGTGGGATTTGACAAAGACATATGCGGGTTTGTCATCTACGGTGGATTATTTTACGACGCACCAGGCGAAGTACCGCACTAATGAATTTACGGAACTGAACTGGGATGCCAACAAAAAGCTGGATTTCGGCGAAGAAACCTTCAATAAAAAAAACCTAGGCGCCGGATCGATCTGGCTGACGTATAATGCGATGAAGGAAGTCAACCGCCCGGAAGGCGACGAAGCCTGGAAATTTTATGATTCTTCTTTGGAATTGGCTTGGAAAACCGGCACGAGTTTCGGGAATCGCGATGCTTGGGCGATTGGTACGAATTCGAAGTATGTCGTTGGCGTTTGGGTTGGAAACGCGTCTGGCGAAGGCCGTCCGTCGCTGACCGGTGTGGGAAGTGCGGCACCGATTTTATTCGATGTATTCAATTTACTGCCACGGCAAAAATGGTTTGCGACGCCGTATGACGATTTGGAGGAAGCCGAAGTCTGCCAATTGAGCGGCCATATTGCAGGTGTGAACTGCCCGAAGGAAAAGCAATGGATTCCATTAAACAGCAAGCAGACGACTGTTTGTACGTATCATAAAACAATTCATTTGGATTCGACCGGACAATACCAGGTGAACAGCAGTTGCGAGGATATTGGCAATATGGTCACAAAAAACTGGTTTGTATTGCCGCCGGTTATGGAATGGTATTACAAGAGCAGGCATATCGATTATGTGTCTTTGCCGCCGTTCCGGGAAGATTGTTTGGGGACGAATGCGGTTTCGATGGATTTTATTTACCCGAAGGAAAATGGGAAAGTCTATCTGACGAAGAATTTCAATGGCGACATCCAGCCGTTTGTAATTAAAGTCGCGCATTCGCAACCGAATGTGAAACTGTTTTGGTATTTGAACAACAAATATTTGGGTACGACGCAGACTTTTCACGAAATGTCGATTGAAGCGAAAACAGGGAAATATTATGTCACAGTCGAGGATGAATCGGGGAATGAGATCAGCAGAAGGATTGAAATTGTCAAGGATTAGGGAAATGCCTAGCCCTGATAGAGCCGGTATCCTTTGCGAAGTATGAGCAAAGATAAAGGCGAAAACAGGAAACGGCTCCTAAAAAAGAACATAAAAAAACCGCCAATCTTACGAAAGGCGGTTTTTATTTAATCTGCAATAGCGTTGCCATCGGTGTCGAAGAAATGATATTCTAAGAACATTTGAAATTAAAAGGAGGAAGCCCAGTGGGCTTCAGGTATTTTTGATATTTAAATCGATTTCACAAAAAAACCGCCAATCTTATGAAAGGCGGTTTTTATTTAATCTGCAATAGCGTTGCCGTCTGTGTCGAAGAAATGATATTCTAAGAACGTATAGGCGTCACGCGGTATTATTTTGACCCATTTCTTATGCTCCAAAAACCATTTGGAACGCAATGACGGGAAACCTTTGGTAAGGTATGCTTCGACAAAAGGGTGCGTATTGAGCACGAATTTTTTGTGCGTTTTTGACAATCTTGCGATATCTGAAGCAATTCGGTCGATGATCAGGATTGGCGCTTCAATTTCCCCATTTTTTTCATTATTGGGATCTTCTTCGCTGGTCTTGATATTGACTTCGGGCCTGACGCGCTGGCGTGTGATCTGGATGAGCCCAAATTTGCTCGGCGGCAGGATTTTATGCTTGGCTTTATCGTCGCTCATTTCTTCACGGAGGAAGTCGAAGAGCGTTTTCCTGTTGTCGGGATTTGACATGTCGATAAAATCGACGACTATGATGCCACCCATATCGCGAAGGCGCAATTGTCTTGCGATTTCGGCAGCGGCGATCATGTTGACTTCAAGAGCGGTGTCTTCCTGGTTTGTAGCCTTGTTTGAGCGGTTTCCCGAATTGACGTCGATGACGTGCAATGCTTCGGTGTGCTCAATGATGAGGTACGCTCCTTTGCTCATGGAAACGGTTTTGCCGAATGAAGTTTTGATTTGTCTTTCCACGTTAAATTTTTCAAATATCGGAGTGTCTTTCGACTGATATAGCTTTACAATTGATTGTTTTGAAGGTGCTATTTCTTGTAAATAGTCCTTGGTTTCGTTATACAACTCCTCATCGTCTATATGAATCCCACTGAAGGTATCATTGAAAACATCTCTGAGTATCGAAGAAGCCCTGTTGAGCTCTCCCAATACTTTTGACGGATGATGGGCGGTTGGTAATTTTTTACACATTGCAGTCCACCTACTGAGTAAGTTCTGCAAATCCTTGTCTATTTCGGCTACTTTTTTGCCTTCGGCTACTGTGCGGACAATAACGCCGAATCCTTTCGGACGAATGGATTGTACGAGTCGTTTAAGACGGTCTTTTTCTTCTTTTGATTCGATCTTCTGTGAAATCGAAATGCGGTCAGAAAAAGGAACGAGAACAATAAATCTTCCGGCGAGCGACAGTTCTGAACTGATGCGCGGGCCTTTGGTTGATATAGGTTCTTTGACGACCTGGACTAAGACTGACTGGTTTGGGCTCAACACATCTAAGATGGCGCCATCCTTGTTAATCTCTTTTTCGAATTGGAAGTTTTTTAGGGAAAAATCTTTTATTTTACCTGCAGCTACCAATTTTATGAATTTCAGCGAAGAAGCTAAATTGGGGCCTAAATCGTGGTAATGCAAAAAGGCATCTTTCTCGAAGCCTACGTTTACAAAAGCCGCGTTTAGTCCGGCAACGGGTTTCCTGATTTTCGCGATAAAGATATCGCCAACCTGGAAATTGCTTTTTTCTTCTTCCTTGTGTAATTCAATTAGTTTTCCATCTTTTAATAAGGCAAAATCTACGGCTTCAGAACTGGATCTGATGATTAATTCTTTATTCACACTGTAAATTTTTATCCGAACGGTCGAATTTTAGATATCGGATATCAGATTTCGGATTTAAATCTGAAATCATCAATCTGCAATCATGAATCAATCGCAGGGATGGATTAATAATTTTTAACAGGTATTTACCCGGTGAAGCTTATCAGAACGCAGTTCGCAGTCGGCAGATCTGAGTCTGCTTTCTGTCATCTGTTTTCTGCTATCTGGAACTTCTATTTCAATGAACGTTTATTCTAAAAAGAAAAAAGTAGTATTACACTACTTTTTCTTTTTGTGACGGTTAGCTCTCGCACGTTTTTTACGTTTGTGCGTCGCTACCTTATGTCTTTTTCTTTTTTTACCACTTGGCATAAACTGTTGTTTTTGTGATTAATAAATTACTTGGTCTCGTTATTCGTTTTTACCCCTTCAACAAAAACTTTTGCTGGTTTGAAAGCAGGAATATTATGTGCTGGAATCTTGATTGTGGTATTCTTAGAAATATTTCTGCCGGTTTTTTCAGCCCTTGTTTTGATGATAAAACTTCCGAAACCTCTTAGGTAAACATTGTCACCGGTTTCCAATGAAGTTTTCACTTCTTCCATAAAAGATTCTACTGTTGCCTGAACATCTCCTTTTTCCAGACCCAATTTTTCTGCAATTTTTGCAACGATATCTGCTTTCGTCATTTTCTTTCTGATTTATTAGTTTATGTGTAAATTTTTGAGGTTGCAAATATATGAATTTAAAAAACGATTAACCAACCTAAATCATTAAAATTTAACAACATAAACTTTTACTTTTGCTGACCTTATTTTTACATTATGGATTTCGCTAATTTGTTAACCAGTTGGTATTTACGGCACAAACGTGATTTGCCCTGGCGCAATACGCAAAATCCGTACTTCATCTGGCTGTCGGAAATTATGCTCCAGCAAACCCGTGTTGCACAGGGTTTGCCGTATTTTTTGGCTTTTGCCGAGGCTTTTCCGACCGTTTTTGAACTGGCGAATGCCGATGAGGAAAAAGTGCTCAAATTGTGGCAGGGTTTGGGCTATTATTCACGTGCCAGAAACCTGCATAAGACGGCACAGTCGGTGGCTTTTGAGCTTGATGGAATCTTCCCCGACAATTATAATGATTTGCTCAAACTGAAAGGCATCGGCGAATATACGGCCGCAGCGATCGCCTCGTTTTCTTACGATGAAGCGGTTCCGGTTGTCGATGGAAATGTGTTTCGCGTGCTTTCGCGTTATTTCGACATTGAAACTGACATCGCAAACGCTTCCGCCAAAAAGGAATTTGCCGCACTCGCGTATGAACTGATGCCAAAAGACAACCCTGCATTGTTCAACCAAGCCATCATGGAATTCGGTGCGCTGCAATGTGTCCCGAAAAATCCGGATTGCTCGATTTGCCCTTTGAATTCAGGCTGTCTCGCATTGGCAAAAGGAAAAGTGAACATACTTCCAATAAAATCAAAAAAGGCAAAAGCCAAAAACCGTTTCTTCAATTACCTGATTGTTTCCGATGAAGATGACAAAACCGTCATCCAAAAACGCACAGGAAAAGGCATCTGGCACAACCTGTATGAATTCCCGGTAATTGAAACGGATCGCCCTGTCGATTTTGAAACCATTTCGCCGTTGATTCATTTTGAAAATGAAGTTATCGAGATTCTTGAATTGACACAAGCCGACGTCATCCACAAACTCACGCACCAGCATTTGCACATCAAATTCTGGAAAGTAAGAGTAAAAGGAAGCATTGCGGGCGGAATTGATTACCAGGCTTTACTGGGTTTTCCATTCCCTATTGTCCTTTTTAATTTTATCGAGAAGGATTGGAAATAGTTTCCAAACTTTTGTATATTTGATTACCAACAACCCTACAAATAAAAATGAACGGAACATTAAACAAGGTCATGCTCATCGGCCATCTGGGCGATGAAGTAAAAATGCATTATTTTGACGGTGGAAACTGCATCGCAAGATTTCCATTGGCCACAAATGAAGTGTACATCAACAGGCAGACAAATGAAAAAATCACGTCTACCGAATGGCACAATCTCGTAGTGCGCAACAAAGCTGCCGAAATCTGCGAGAAATATTTGTCGAAAGGCGATAAGATATATGTTGAAGGCCGAATCAAATCCCGCCAATGGCAGGCTGAAGATGGCGCGACAAAATACACGACAGAAATACAGGTCACCGAATTCACGTTCCTGACAACCAAAAAAGATACTGACATTACCAAGCATACCGCAGAGCCTAAAGGCAACTTTGAAAGCCAGACGCCACATCCCGAAAACGATTTGCCGTTCTGATATTGTTTAACGAACCTTTACTATTTTGGACCCTGAGCCCGGCTTAGAATTCTCGCATTTTTCAGACCATCATTTGCTTTTCGGCATCTCCGTTCTTGTTGTGCTGTTGTTTTTTTCGGGACTTATCTCGGCTGCCGAAACCGCTTTTTTTTCATTGACCGAAAAGGATGTCAAAAAAATCTGCAAAGACAACGCAGGGAAAGGGAAAATCATCAACGGGCTTTTTGAAGAGCCAAAGAAACTTTCCGCGACTTTATTGATTGCGCGCACCTTTACCAACATCGTCTTTACTTTACTGTTTTTCATCATCACCAACCAGGCATTTGATGCGATCGGCTCTTCGACGTTTGAATTTATTCTCGAAATCATTTGCATCGCCGTGCTGATTTTGCTTTTTGGCGAAGGCATCCCAAAATATTTCGCTGCGCGGAACGCCATTAAATTTGCCGAATTCATTGCCCATCCATTATACATCACCGATAAATTATTGTCGCCGATCAGTGTGCCGATGCGCACCGCAGGTTTGCTGAATGGTAGGAGCAACAGGTCCAAATCGGAAACGCTGATCGACCAATTGCCACAGGCTTTGGCATCGGCATCGCCAGAAGCGACTTCAAACGAAGAGCAGAAAATCCTGGAAGGCATCGTATCGTTCGGGAATACCGACACGAAACAGGTCATGACTCCGAGAATCGATATTTTTGCGTTGGATATTGCCGAACCGTTTTCAGAAGTCTATCCAAAAATCATTGAAAGCGGCTATTCGCGGATTCCCGTTTACCGCGACAATATTGACCATATTACCGGCGTTTTGTTTGTCAAGGATTTGCTGCCGCACATTAATGGCAAAGATTGCGAATGGCAGCAAATGATCAAAGAGCCGTTTTTTGTGCCGGAAAGCAAAAAACTCGAAAAGCTGCTGACCGATTTCCAAGGCCGGAAAAGCCATCTTGCGATTGTCGTTGATGAATATGGCGGCACTTCGGGCGTGATTTCACTCGAAGATATTATTGAGGAAATTGTCGGCGATATCAGCGATGAATCGGATGATGATGACATTGGCTATGCCCAAATCGACGAAAAGAATTTTACATTTGACGGGAAAATCGGCCTCAAGGATTTTTACAGGATCATCGATGTCGACGAAGCGCTTTTTGAGGATAAGAAAGGGGAAGCCGAAACACTCGCCGGATTCATTCTCGA
Organism: Flavobacterium sp.; assembly: GCA_035286325.1. Classification (GTDB taxonomy): domain Bacteria; phylum Bacteroidota; class Bacteroidia; order Flavobacteriales; family Flavobacteriaceae; genus Flavobacterium. Next base: position 3,857 of record DATHKH010000028.1, on the reverse strand, counting down.
ATTTTTGGGGGCATTCCCTGAAACGGGACAGAAAATCCATTTTGGGAAACTGTTGTTCACGATTGAGCAACTCGACAACAAACGCATCAAACAAATTAAAGTAACCATTGAATAAAATGCCAAAAAAAATTATTTGCCTTTCCTTTTTATCTGCGATTTTTCTCTTCGGATGTAAAAATGACGTCGTGCCAAAACCCGCGAGCCATCTGCGCCTCGATTATCCTGTTGCCGAATATGTGAAATTTTCAAATGATTGCCCGTATGCTTTTGAAATGAATTCGGAAGCCGTCATCAAGCAGCCGAAAGACTGTGATTTCGAAATCAATTACCCAAAGATGAAGGCTACGATTTACCTGACTTATAAAACGGTCAACGGCGATATCAATGCGTTGCTGCGAGACGCGCAAAAGCTGACTTACGAGCATGTCATTAAAGCCGATGATATTATCGAACAGCCTTATGTGAATTCAAAAAGCAAAGTCTACGGGATGTTTTACCAGGTCCAGGGCAATGCGGCCACGAACGCCCAGTTTTATGCGACCGACAGCCTGAAGCATTTTGTGACGGCTTCGGTATATTTTTATGCAAAACCCAATTTTGATTCGGTCATGCCGGCTGCGAGTTATGTCAGGGATGACATGCGCCGGATTATGGAAACGATCAAATGGAAATAATATAAAATTCACCCTGGGATTAAGTATTTATACGTAACGAATTACGTATTTATTGGTATTGTGTTATAGTTTTCAATAGTCGTTCTTTGGTTCTTACCAAAACAAAAAGATTGAATGAAGCAACCAAAAAGATTTAAAAGACCATTGCTGCGTATGGCCATGGCGCTGTCGTTATTTTTACTGATAGTGGGCTGTGAAGCAGAGGAAGCTTATGTCAATCAAAATAATAGACTGCAGTTTAAAGCCTCCGAAAAACCTATAGAAGAACTACTTAAACTTAAAGGTTTCAATGATGCGTACCAGAAAATTGCCGCACAGCGCACCCTATTTGCCGGCAGGTCATCGATTGAAGACATGTACAATTTCACCATTTCCGATAAGCCTGTCAAAGTGGTCGAAATGGATAATAAGACTTTTTACAATATGCTGATTAAAAGTGATGACAGTATTTCGGCAGGCTATTTTCAAAACCTGCTGATTATGTCTGAAAAGGTCAATGATGCCGAAGAATTGAGCGCTTATATTATTAAATACATGCCCAATCCGGTAGTAAAGCCACTTGAAATAGAAACGCTTTTTTCAAGGGTGAGCATGTATTGCAATTTTGTATGTGTTTTGGTGTGCCATGAGACAGCGGCCGATAATCTGCCGCAATACCAACACGACCATACTTATGACCCAAGTATCTGCAGCGGCAACAATATCAGCCTTGAATGTACAGAGACCTGTGTCGCCGAGGAATGGCCAGACCCGATTCCCGGCACTAATGGTGGCAGCGGAAACGGACCTCCGGTAGTTGTAACGCCGCCAAACCACAGTGGCGCAACACAACCACAATTGGTGGTATTGCCGGTGATGGATGAGCCTGAGAGTGGAGTTAATATAATTGAGCCGTGCAAGAAGCTTAAAGGCTTTACGAATAATAATTTTGTAAAAGAATCTTTAAAAAAATTAAGAGATGAAAAACTTAATATGGATAGGGAATATGGATATAATTACAATAAAGTTGGAGTAGCTTACACTCCAGTAGAATTGCCGCCTGGGCCTAACGCGGGCAGTAAGATCGACGTTCCAACTGGGAATAATATTTTTGGAGCATCACATACACATCCTAATGATGGATTAACGGTGCCAATGTTTTCAGCACAAGATATTATTGTTATGTATAATTTAATAAAAAACTACAATTATGGAATTAATGGAGAAGTTCCTGGATCAATGTTGTCAACTTTCGTTTTTACACTAACAACTGTAAATGGTGCTTATGCAATGAAAATTGACACATCATTATTTGTTGCACTGATGGACAATTATGTTACAGATGAAAGAAAATTCAGTAAAGCTTTAGATGTTAAGCAAAGGAATTCAAGCTTAACTGCTTCTGTACAATTTTTCGAAAAAGATTTCCTTAATTTTATTGACGATAATAATTTAGGAATGTCATTATACAAAGCCAATGAGGATTTAACCAATTGGAGCCGACTCGATTTTAATCCTACTAATCCTAACCAAGTAATTCCAACACCATGCAATTAAAATTAAATATCATGAAAAATGCATTATCATTAATATTTTTGTTTCTTGCTATTGGCTGTAAATCTCAATCGCCAGAATTGCCTATCTATAACAATCACGAATTTGGCGATGTTCATGAAGCCTATTACAAAGACGTAAATAATGAACTTAATCCTTTTGAAGGAACTTGGGAATTTGACAATTCGGGAACAGTCTTTAGAATAGTGCTCCAAAAGAAAATGCAGTTCTACAATGCTTTTAGTCATATATATGAAGACTTACTGATTGGGGAATATTATTACAAAGAAAATAATGTAGAAAAAGTAAATACGTTGTCATTAATTACATCTCCGCCATCTGATTTGTATAAACACAACATTGTTGGAAATTTTATTTTGGGCAAATACACGCGTCCACAATGTAGTGACTGTAGCGAGAGTGAAAGGAGAATTAGTCTTTCATTTAGTGACCCTACAAGAATTGTAAAAGGACTTAACGGCGAAATTGAATTAAGACGCATGGATGAAGGCAATGTGCAGAAGATAAAATTAATCCTTACAAAAACGGGTAATATTATTATAACCAATGGTATAACGCCTGAATATAGTTCATTTAATGTGTCATTTGGTGAATATTTATTGACCAAACAGCCTTAATAAACATCTACTAAAATCAATTAAAATAAAAAAGGAACCTATTGGTTCCTTTTTTATTTATAAGTAAGAAGTATTATGCTTTCTCTTCGCCATGGCAGGCTTTCTTTCCAGAGCAGCAGCCTTTTCCTTCGGTTTTACCTTCAGAAGTGCAGCCTTTTTTCTCGGCGGCTTTTTCCTTTTTGGTCTTTTTCTTCTTTTTGTCCTTGTCTTTGTCAATCAGCATCGCGTGGTCGCCGGACGATTTGACATCGGATACTTTGTAGGTTTTCCCATCGGCTGTAGCCTCAACGGTCTCAACCAGTTTTTCGGGCGTTTGTTTTGAGGCATCAAATTCGACTGTTGCTGTTTTCTTGTCGAAATCAACAGTCGCTTTCTGTACGCCGTCCAATCCCGATAGTTTGCCTTCAATCGTTTTTGCACAGCCAATCGCGCAGGTCATGCCTTCGATGTGGAAACTCGCGGTTTCGATTTTTCCGGCAGGCGCATCGGTTTTAACCGCAGTGTCTTTTGCATCGGCGACATCTGCAGGTGCTTTTCCCGCGTCTTTACAGGCAGTGAACAGCATTCCTGCGAAAGCCATTGCCAATAATGTTTTTGTAATTTTCATAGTATTTGAGTTTAATTTTTTAAATCTGTATCCAAGCCAACCCGACAAAAATAATAAAAAAACAAGGCGTTATTCATAAAATTATTACAATTTTGTTGTGCCCAAAAAATGCCTGCCGATGACCAAACAGCTCAAATGGATTTACCTGATTTTACTTGCCCTGATTTGGGGAAGTTCATTCATATTAATCGCGCTTGGCCTCGATGGATTGAACCCATTTCAATTGGGTTCGCTGCGGATCATTTTTGCTGCGGTGTTTTTACTGGCGACAGGTTTCAGGAGTTTGCCAAAAATCCCACAGCAGAAATGGAAATACGTCGCCCTGACTTCGTTGTTCGGGACATTTATTCCGGCTTATTTTTTTGCGATTGCCGAAACCGAAATTTCGAGCTCCGTCAGTTCGAT
>DATHKH010000027.1:0-2542 GCA_035286325.1 Flavobacterium sp. | reverse complement strand
AATGGCATTGAATTTTTTATTTTCAATGGCGCCGACTGTAATTTCAAGTGGTAATTTTTCCTTGATTTTCCCAACTTCAGACTCATCGACTTTACCGACAAAAATCATCCTGCCAACATCTGCAAGGCTGGCTATCGTTGTGCCTTCATTGAAATTGTTGCTTTCAATGACCTGGTTTCCGGCTTTCACAGGAACTTCGAGCACCATTCCGTTGACCGTCGAGCGGATCAGCGTATTGGCATAACTTCCCAATCCCGAAGATGTTCCGGTCTTGATGATGTCAAGCCCTTGTCTTGAAGCATTGTAATTCTGTTTTGCCTGCTTATATGCGGTTTCCGCCGTTTGGAAATCATTGGCTGAAATCACGCCCTTGTCAAAAAGGGTTTTCTGCCTGTTGAAGATTTTCTCCTGGTTGTCGAGGTCAATTTTTGCGGTTTGCACCTGGTTTTGGGAACTGCTCAGGCTCGACACATTGGCCACAACACGGATTTTTGCAATCGGATCACCGGCTTTGATGTTTTCACCTGCCTTGACATAAATCTGTTCGATGATACCAGAAATATTCGGTTTGATCAAAACTTCTTCATCCGGAACAATGTTTCCAGTGGCAATGGTTGTTTTTACAATGGTTTTGGTTTCTGTTTTAGCGGTCTCAAAAACAACAGGCGATTCCTGGTTTTTTGCATACAGGTAATACAAAGCGCCAAAAAATACGATGGCTATAAAAATCAAGATTGTAATGGTAACTCCTTTTCTCATTTTGATGGTATTTATATTTTTAGTTTGATGATTGTGATTTGTGATTAATTATTCTGCCCTCAATGCATCGACCGGTTTGACACTAACGGCTATTTGTGCCGGGATAAATCCGGCAAGCAATCCTGAACCGATCAGTATCAGCAGTGCAAAAAAGACGACTGGCAAATCAACGGTTGGGTTCGTAAACATAGTGTCTTCGCCCTTTGGCATCGAATCCAAAGCCATATTCAAAACCGCCAATAATCCCGTCGCGACTGCAATTCCGGCCATTCCGGCTATAATGGTCAGGAAAATCGATTCTGTCAATATTTGTTTGCGTATCGCGCCCGGTGTTGCGCCCAGTGCACGACGGATGCCGATTTCTTTTGTGCGTTCTTTCACCACGATCAACATGATGTTTGAAATCCCGATAACGCCTGAAAGCAATACCAATGTCCCAACGAAATAGGCGATGAATTTTAAAATCAGGAACAGGCTGTTGACTTTGCTGAATTCTTCATACAAATCGAAATTCCCTATCGCGCGGTCGTCTGCAGGGTTGATATCGTGTCGGGATTTCATCAGGTCTTTGATGCCTTGCTTTAAATCCGTAATGGAAGATCCGTCTTTTGCAGTCAATGCCATCCAGCCAACGGTATCGCCAAAATTGAAAGCCTGCTGGAATGTCGTAAACGGAATGAATATGTTTTTTTGCGCCTGCTCAGCGTTGCCATTGTCATTGCCTTTGGATTTGTATATTCCGACAACCATAAAATTGACGCCATTGATTTTGATGTAACTTCCAATGGGTTCTTCGCCAGGCAAATACAATTCGCTGATGACACCTTGTCCGATAACGGCAGTTTTTCTTTTGCCATTGATATCGCCGTAGTTGACGAAACGGCCTTTGATGATGTCCATCGACTCCTGTGAAGTCAATTCCGGGTAATCGCCATAAATGGTATAGGCAGCGGTTTTTGTGCCGCGAATGACATTGTTTGCACCTTCATAACCGCCAAGCTGGTTTCTTGGGGAAACATATAACAAATCCGGGAACGCCGATTTCAATGCACCGACATCGTCATTTTTAAAATTGAACTGTCGGCCTTGAGCCAATCCTTTAAATGGTTTGGAGGTTGGCTGTGTCCACATAAACATCGTGTTGGTAGCGATTCCGGAAAATCCTTGTTTGACGCCATTTTCCAGTCCTTTTCCTGCCGCCAATAATATGACGAGAATAAATATGCCCCAAAATACGCCGAATGCTGTCAGGATTGTCCTGAAAGTATTCGCCGTTAAGGCTTCGAGAATCTCATTCCATTTGTCTCTGTCAAACATATTATTCGTCTCTTAGTGCAACAATCGGTTTTATGCTTGCAGCTCGGTATGCAGGAAAAAATCCGGCCATTGCGCCTGCGATAATCAACAATACCAATGTTGTCAAGGCAATATTAAAATTCACCTGTGGATTTAAAAAATACTCGCTTTCGACCTGTGGACCAACAAATTCCAATAGCAGCAAACTCGCCAGCAATCCGGAAAAACCCGCAATCGTAGTGATAAAAATCGATTCGTGCAAAATCATCGCGACGATTGAAAATGGCGAGGCGCCAAGCGCTTTTCGGATACCGATTTCTTTTGTGCGTTCCTTGACCACAATCAGCATAATGTTGCTCACGCCAACAACGCCGGCAATGATCGTACAGATTCCGACCCACCAGAAAAATAGCCTGATGTATAAGTTCAGGTCATAGAATTTTTTGATGTCTTCCACCGAATTGTGTATGCCGATCGCACCTTCATC
>DATHKH010000026.1:0-8843 GCA_035286325.1 Flavobacterium sp. | reverse complement strand
CGTCGCCGAGTTCTGCGATTTGGTATCCCTGAAAAAACCGCTGCCGATTGCCCTTGCTTTAGCCGGTTATTCACTGTTCGCCTATTTTAGATTGACCGAAACCACGAATCTGCTGTTGCTTACCGCTACCCTGTTTGTTTCGATAAAATGCATCCTTTTTATTTTCGACAAGGGAAGGCAAAAATCTGACATTACATCAAAATATGTGTACTTAACCGGTTACATCATATTGCCGTTTATCCTGCTTTCCAAAATCCCTTTTCAGGGAAATGTCTACCAGCCAAAAATTATTTTCAGTATATTTATATTAATCTGGACAAATGATACCTTTGCGTTCATCGTTGGAAAATCCATTGGAAAGCACAAGCTTTTTGAGCGGATTTCACCAAAAAAGACAATTGAAGGTTTTGTCGGCGGACTTGTATTTGCGGTTTTTGCGGGCATCCAGCTTGCGATGTATTGCATTTCACAATCCATTTACATCTGGATTATCATTGCGCTGATTGTAGGGGTTTTCGGAACGACCGGCGATCTTGTCGAATCCAAATTCAAGCGTGTGGCACAAGTCAAAGACAGCGGAACGATTATGCCCGGACATGGCGGCATTCTTGACCGGCTGGACAGTGTGATATTTGCCGCGCCTTTCGTATTTTTGTTTTATCAAATTTTAAATTATGTTTCATAAAGAAGGAGCCAAAATTATTTTAATTTCCACGACACTGCTCGTTATCATATTATTGCTGACCCGTTATCTGATTCCAGCGGATATGAAATGGCTTGAAATGACCATTCAGATTGCCGCATTGGTGATGCTGATTATCGTTTTACAGTTTTTCAGGAATCCGAAAAGAATCGTAGACATCAATGACAATCACATCATTTCACCAGTTGACGGAAAAGTCGTCGTCATCGAGGAAGTCTACGAAGGGGAATATTTCAAAGACATGAGGCTTCAGGTTTCCGTATTTATGTCGCCGATCAATGTCCACGTCACACGCTATCCTGTCAACGGAAAGGTAACTTTCAGCAAATACCATCCGGGGAAATTTCTCGTCGCATGGCATCCAAAATCAAGCACCGAAAACGAACGCACAACAGTCGTTGTCAAAAATGACGTCTTTGGTGAAATATTGTATCGCCAGATTGCCGGCGCGCTTGCCAAACGGATTGTAAACTATGCCGTAGAAGGCACACAAGTCGTCCAGGGTGAAGATGCAGGATTTATAAAATTCGGTTCCAGGGTTGATTTGTTTTTGCCTTTGGGCACCGAAATCAATGTGAAGTTAAACCAGAAAGCCATCGGTGGAAAAACCATTATCGCCACCAAATCATAAATGAGCGAAAAAGATCTCGATATCCGTTTCCAGGAAGCTGTCGAAATCGCTTCCCAGATGTCACAGGCGGACTTGCCGCAGGATGTGCAATTGCGGCTGTATGCTTATTATAAGCAGGCGACTTCAGGTACGCCATCAACAAACTACAACGATAATTTCGATTTACGAAATGCTTTCAAAACGAATGCCTGGATGCAAATCAGCCATTTGTCACCAGACGAGGCAAAAGAGCTTTATATCGACGCCATCAATTCATTACATAAAAAATAGATTATGAAATCGGAACTTAAAAAGACAGGTAAAATCGCAATGTTATTTATCGGTTTGCTTTGCTGTGCCGGTTCATTTACATCGTGCGATAACAAAAAACTGACTGAGGTCGTGGAAGTGCCACTTCCGACAGCCGAACAAAAAGTCGCACTCGGCGTTCCAGATGACGTCAAGGCCGACCCGGGCACTTTTGAGATGCTGCCACTTCCCTACGCCTATGATGCACTTTCTCCGCACATTGATGCCCGAACCATGGAAATCCATTACTCCAAACATTACCTGACGTATACCAACAACTTGAACCGTGTCATTGCCGGAACAGAACAGGAAGCACTTCCAATTGAGGAAATCCTGAAAAAGCTCGACATGAGCAATACCGTTTTGCGCAACAATGCCGGTGGATTTTACAACCACAATGTTTTTTGGGAAAGTATGGGACCAAAAGCCGGCGGCGAACCTAAAGATACTTTGGCAACAGCTATTGCCAGGGATTTTGGCTCTTATGCCAATTTCAAGACGGCTTTTGAAGACGCAGCTGAAAAACAATTTGGCTCTGGCTGGGTTTGGCTTGTCGTTGACCGTTCGGGGAAATTACAGGTCACGAGTACGCCAAATCAGGACAACCCGCTGATGCCACAGGCAACTGTTCCAGGAAAACCGATATTGGCACTTGATGTCTGGGAGCACGCTTATTACCTGAATTACCAATACAAACGCAAAAAATACATCGACGCATTTTTCAATGTCATCAACTGGAAAAAGGTTGGCGAGAAATATGAAGAAGCCATCGCGAAGAAATATTCATAAATGAAAATCCCGGCATAAACCGGGATTTTTTTTATTTAAGGCTTGCCAAACTTTGCTCAATCGTGGCAATCTTTGAAAGTGCGTCGGATTCTTTTTTTCTTTCGATATCAAGCACTTTTTCAGGTGCGCCGGCTACAAAACGCTCATTGGACAGTTTTGCCTGCACCGATTTCAGAAAACCTTTGGTATAATTTAATTCTTCGGTCAGTTTTGCGATTTCATCTTCCACATTGACCGAACCTGTAATCGGAATGAAATACTCATTTGATTTCACACGGAAAGACAAAGCGCCGTCGACTTTTTCATTGACATATTCAAAATGGCTAATGTTGCCAAGTTTGGTGATTACAGCATCAAAATAAGCTGATGATTTGTCGTTGTTGAAAGCCTTGAGTTCAATCGTATCCTTAAAAGCGATGTTCTTTTCCTTACGGATGGTCCTAATTCCGGAAATCACTTCCATAGCAGTTTCAAAATCGGTGATCAGTTTGGTGTCAAAAGATTTTGGCTTTGGCCAAGTCGATACAATCAAGGCATCTTCTGGCTTCCTGTCAACAATATGGTGCCATATTTCTTCTGTCAGGAACGGCATGAACGGATGTAATAATTTCAGGTTGTTTTCAAGCATTTCAATCGCTTTGTCGAAAGTCGTTTTGTCAATCGGCTGTTGGTATGCGGGTTTGATCATTTCTAAAAACCACGAACAGAAATCGTCCCAAACCAATTTATAAATCGCCATCAAGGCGTCGGAAATCCGATACTTCTCAAAATGGTCTTCAATCTCGGCAAGCGTTTGCTGGAGTTTGGCATCAAACCATTCAATTGCGACTTTAGAAGATTCCGGTTGTGGAATCGTATGGCTTACTTCCCAGCCTTGTATCAATCGGAACGCATTCCAGATTTTGTGTGTGAAGGCTTTCCCTTGGTTGCACAATTCCTCGTCAAACATGATATCGTTTCCGGCAGAAGCGCTCAAAAGCAATCCCACACGAACGCCATCAGCGCCGAATTTGTCAATCAGATCCAACGGATCAGGAGAATTTCCAAGTGATTTGGACATCTTCCTTCTTTGCTTGTCGCGAACCAATCCGGTTAAATATACGTTGTTGAAAGGTTTTTTTCCTGTGTATTCATAGCCGGCGATAATCATTCGCGCCACCCAGAAAAACAAAATATCCGGGCCTGTAACCAAATCGTTTGTCGGATAATAGTATTTGAAATCCTCACTATCAGGTTCCATAATACCGCCGAAGACCGCCATTGGCCACAGCCACGACGAAAACCAGGTATCGAGCGCGTCGACATCTTGTGTCAAATCTGACAGTTGCAAATTGCTATTTCCTGTCCTTTTTTGAGCCAATACCAATGCTTCGGCTGGCGTTTCAGCAACTACAAAATCTTTCTTTCCATCACCAAAATAGTACGCCGGAATTTGCTGTCCCCACCAAAGTTGGCGCGAAATATTCCAGTCGCGGATGTTTTCCAGCCAATGGCGATACGTGTTGTCAAATCGTTTTGGATATAACTTTATTTCTTCGTCTTGCAAAACTGCTTTGATGGCCGGTTTTACCAAATCTTCCATTTTTAAAAACCACTGGTCGGATAATCTTGGTTCGATGATGGCTTTTGTCCTTTCGGAAGTGCCGACTTTATTCGGATGGATTTCGGTTTTCACCAAACTTCCATTGCTTTCCAACTCTTTCGAAATTTCGGCACGGACTACGAAACGGTCTTTGCCCTGGTAATGCAACCCGAAGGAATTCAAAGTCGCATCGTCATTAAAAATATCAATGATTTCCAAATTGTGTTTTTCACCTAATGTCTTGTCATTCATATCATGCGCCGGAGTGACTTTCAGACAGCCGGTTCCAAATTCCATATCGACATAGTCATCTTCAATAATAGGGATGCTTCTGCCTGCAATCGGGACAATAGCCCTTTTGCCTTTCAGGTGCGTAAAACGTTCGTCATTCGGATTGATGCAGATGGCAGTATCGCCAAGAATCGTTTCCGGACGCGTGGTCGCTACCGTAAGGAAATCGTTGCTGCCTTCAATCTGGTATTTGATGAAATATAATTTGCCTTGTTGTTCTTCATAAATCACTTCCTCGTCAGACAAAGTCGTCTTTGCTTCCGGATCCCAATTGACCATGCGATAGCCGCGATAAATCAATCCTTTGTTGTACAAATCGACAAATGAACGGATTACGGAAGCTGACATATCCGGATCCATTGTGAATTTTGTCCGCTGCCAGTCGCACGAAGCGCCCAATTTTTTCAGTTGCTCCAAAATGACACCGCCATATTTGTCGGTCCATTCCCAGGCATGTTTCAAAAATTCCTCACGAGACAAATCATTTTTGTTGATGCCTTCCGCTTTAAGCTTGGCCACAACTTTAGCTTCAGTAGCGATCGAGGCGTGATCGGTTCCCGGAACCCAGCAGGCATTAAACCCTTTCAGGCGCGCACGGCGAATCAATACATCCTGGATGGTATTGTTCAGCATATGTCCCATGTGCAGCACTCCGGTCACGTTTGGTGGCGGAATGACAATAGTATATGGCGTTCTGTGGTCAGGCTCAGAGTGGAAATAATTGTGTTCCATCCAGTAGGCATACCATTTGTCCTCTATGGTTTTGGCGTCGAATTGAGAAGGGATTGTCATAAGGCTGTATATTTGTCCAAACTACTTTGGTCTGATTCTTGTTAAATGCGCACCGCAAAATTAAATAATAAGTGCAGTATAAAAAATTAAGAATTAATTATTTGCACGTATTCTAAAAGAAAGTAAATTTACACATCCAAATTAAAAAAAACGGAATGAAAAAAATACTATTTTTATTCGCACTAGTCATAGCAAACACGGCGGTCTTTGCACAATCAGGACCTAAAATCGAATTCCTGAAAAGCGGCACCACAATCGATTATGGAAAGGTCTCAAAAGACACCGATGACGGTATGCGATCATTTGAATTCAAAAATACAGGCGACGCGCCATTAATCATCACCAATGTCCAATCCACTTGCGGATGTACGGTTCCGTCAAAACCTACTGAGCCAATTATGCCCGGAAAAACAGGAAAAATCGATGTCAAATACAATATGAATCCGGGGCCAATCAGAAAAACAATCACTGTCGAATGCAATGCGGTGAACTATGAAGGCGGAAGAATCCCGCTGTCAATAAAAGGTGAAGTCATCGTCAAACAGGAAATCAATCTCCTCGAAAAGAAAAAATCGATTCTCGACCAATAAAATTAAAAAGCCTCTTTTATCCGGAGGCTTTTTTATAATATGCTTTTGAGGCGGAACTTAAATTTCATGGCCTTGCCATTTCGTTCGACTTCCAACTCAATCAATCTGCCTTCTTCCGATTTGAACATGTTATTAATCTCTTGCAAAGTATAACGTTCACACGGCGTTCGATTAATCGAAATAATAATGTCTCCTTTTTGCAATCCGCACAAATCGGCAGGTGAATCTTTCCTGACATTCATAATGGCATAAATCGGTTTCAACTCGAATTTGTACTTAAACGTATTGGGGATTTTTTCCCCATTGGCGTCAAAAGTCACACCTTGATCCACAGAATGTATCTCTTCTTTTTCCGGCACCCATTTGAGCCCGGAATGGTGAATTTCAATCCCGCTCATATTATAATTAAATGCGGCATTGTAATCCCTGCCGGTGCGCAAAAACATCTTGTTGTTTTTATAATCAAGGACGATGGTGAAACGTTTCAGGATTTCGCCACCGATAGAGCCAACCCTATTTTCAACCATGGTGATGTTTCTTATCGAGGAGGAATCGGGAAACGCGGCAATCGGATTTTCAAATTTATAGTTGTGGAAGTCAAATTGCGGAATCCGGCCTCTTTTTCCGTGAATATCCCCGCTAAATCCGCGCCCGAGGAAATCATCAAAATTCTTTTGAGGCACTTTAATCGAATCCGATTTGTCCGGGAAAAGCCAAATGGCATCGCTGTTTCCCAAATCAATCAACAGTTTAACCGGAATGTTATCTTTTTTCATCGAAATACCCGCAGCAGTATAGGGTTTGTTGTTTTCAACTGAAATGTCGACCGCTTTAAACCTGCTATTTATTCTCTTCCTAATTTTAGGGTTTTCATTGTAGATGGTTATTTTCCGGTGGTCATAATTGATTTCGACCAGATAATCCTTGAAAAAATTATAGCCAATAATGCCATTTACGGGAATTCCTATATTGGAAGAAAAGTTGAAATCCTGGTCGAGTATGATATAAATGTCATGCTTTTTATCCGACAATCCGGGGAAAGACAAATTATTTCCGGACGATTTCAGTCCTTCAATGGCATCTGCACTGCCCAATCCTTTGAGCTTGATTTTCTGGATGTCAAAAAAATTCACATCACCTTTATCATCGAGGCTGAATAAAAGCGTTTGGTCTACGCCTGAATCCAAAAGAAAAGTCAGTTCAACGCCATTCACCTTTATCGGGATAAAAATGAGGTTGTTGATTAATTTGAAGGGAATGACGACTTTACTTTTGCTTGCCGGTTCAAACCGAAATCCGTCCTGTGCGAAGGTACCTAATGTAAAAGCCAATAAAAAGAACAGGATCGTGCCTTTTTTCATGAAAATGATTTTGATAAAATTAATTAAAAAAACTTAAAAAATGATATTCGTGAAGGAGTATTGAAACATATCATTAATTCTGAAAAAAAAATCGCAAATTTGCATTTCAAAATAATCGATCATGCCAAAAGTTTCAAACAAGGGAAAACAAATGCCCGAATCACCGATACGTAAATTGGTGCCATATGCTGATATCGCTAAGAAAAAAGGAAATAAAGTCTACCATTTAAACATCGGTCAGCCCGATATCAAAACGCCTGAAGTTGCGATGAATTCCATTAAGAATCTTCATATCAAGGTTTTGGAATACAGCCATTCCGCAGGTTTTGAAAGTTACAGAACAAAACTCTCCCAATATTACAAAGCCCACGATGGGTTGCCGATTGACATCGCTGATATCATCATCACAACCGGTGGCTCCGAAGCGTTGCTTTTTGCGATGGGAACTACAATGGATCAAGGCGATGAGATTATTATTCCCGAACCGTTTTATGCGAATTACAATGGATTTTCAACTGCGTCTGGGGTAAAAGTCGTGCCGGTCATTTCAACCATCGACGATGGATTTGCATTGCCTCCAATTGCGGCTTTTGAAAAACTGATCACGCCTAAAACCAAAGCCATCCTGATTTGCAATCCCGGAAACCCAACCGGCTACCTGTATTCAAAAGAAGAAATCCTGCAACTGGCCGAAATTGTAAAAAAACACGATTTGTTCCTGATTGCCGACGAAGTTTACCGCGAATTCACTTACGACGGCGATGTGCATTATTCCGTCATGAGCGTACCCGGACTTGAAGAGCATGCCATCATGATCGATTCTGTTTCCAAACGCTACAGCATGTGTGGCGCAAGAATTGGCTGTATTGTTTCGAAAAACAAGGAAGTCATGGCAACCGCGATGAAATTTGCGCAGGCAAGATTAAGTCCGCCAACATTTGCGCAAATCGCCAGTGAAGCGGCTTTAGATACGCCTCAAAGCTATTTTGACGAAGTCATTACTGAATACCGTGAACGAAGAGATACGCTGGTTGCAGAACTGAATAAGATTGAAGGCGTAAAAGTCGCGAAACCAAAAGGCGCTTTTTATTGCATCGCCGAACTTCCAATCGACAATGCCGATAATTTTGCACAGTGGCTTCTGGAATCTTACGATCTCAACGGGGAAACCGTGATGGTCGCTCCAGCCGCCGGGTTTTATTCCACTCCAGGCGTTGGCCTCAACCAAGTGCGGATTGCTTACGTCCTTAAAAAAGAAGACTTAATCCGTTCGGTCCAGATTTTAAAAGAAGCATTAAAAGCATACAATGCAAAATAATTTAGGGAAGCTGTTTCCCGCTATACGCTGCAATCTTTTTGCAACTCCGCTGCCGCTTCGTTGAAGATTTCTCTTCGCTGCGCTGCGAGTAACCCAAAAAGGATTTCCACTGCTATCGGGGCTAGGGCTATTGTACTAAAATCCAGCTTTAAAAATAAAAAAGGCTTCTCGTTTCTGAGAAGCCTTTTTGTTTTTATCATTTTCGCATTATCGTTTTAATGAGAAGTGCGCTTTAAATTCTGTCGTTTTTCCCGTTTCAGGGTAATACACGGTGAACCAGTAATCCGTTGACGGCAGTGGTTTTCCGTTGAATGTTCCATCCCATCCAAGTCCCTCTGGACTGATTTGTTTCAGGAATTTCCCATAGCGGTCAAATATATAAATTTTTGTGCTTGGTTGGTCGCGCAGGCTCCAAATATTCCACGTATCGTGCACACCATCGCCGTTAGGGGTGAAATAAGGCGGGTAATCGATGATGATGATCGGCCCTATGGTGAT